>CAYVQK010000006.1:0-43343 GCA_964454145.1 uncultured Oceanicola sp.
CCGGCGGGCAGCGCGATCTTCACCGATTTCGAACGCATGTCACCGCCCTGGCTGGAGGTGGCCGCGACGCTCAGGGCGCGCACGGTGCAGAGCGGCGTGCCGGTGCTGAACGATCCGGCGCGGTTTCTGCCGCGGGGGGCGCTGCTGCGGCTGCTCCAGCGGGAGGGGGTGAACCGGTTCGGCTGCTGGATGCCCGCGCTGGGGGAGCGGCCGGAGCGGTTTCCGTGCTTCCTGCGCACCGGCTGGGCGCATCGGGGCGTGATCGGTGACCTGCTGGAGGACGCGGGCCAGGCGGAGGCGGCGCTGGAGGCGGCGCTGGCGACGGGGCACACGATCTCGGACCTGCTCTTCATCGAATACGCCGGGTTGGCGCGGGAGGGCGGCGTGTTTCGCAAGCGGGCAGCCTACGCAGTGGCGGGCGAAGTGGTTCCGGCGCTGACGGTGAGCCAGCGGCACTGGGTGGCGAAGTCGGGCGAGGTGGGGGCGGCCAGTGCAGAGCAATACGCGCAGGACGAGGCGGAGATGCACGCCTATCCGCACGAGGCGATGGTGCGGCGGGTGATGGCGCTGGCGGGGCAGGACTTCGGCCGGGTGGACTTCGGGCTGACCGAGCAGGGGGTGGCGGTGTTCGAGCTGAACACCAACCCCTACATCCGCTTCGGCACCACCCACCCCGACCCGGAGCGGGTGAAGACCCAGGCCGGGATCGAGGCGCGGCTGATGGAGCGCCTGCGCGTGCTGGCGGAGCGCGGCGCGGGCGCCGAGGCCCCGCGGCTGAGCGGCGCCTTCGGCTGGCGCGGAAGGCTGAAAATCTCGCCGAAAATGCCGTGAGGGGGGCTTGCATCGCGGCGCGACTGATGTAAAAGCCCCCTCACGCTGCGCCGACCGTCCCGGACGGGCCCGCGCGCAGGTCGAGAATGCTGTGGTAGCTCAGTGGTAGAGCACACCCTTGGTAAGGGTGAGGTCGAGAGTTCAATCCTCTCTCACAGCACCATCTCCCTCCCCACAAGGGTCTAGACCGGAACGCTACGGCGGGGGCGTCAGCCGTTGACGAAGTAATCCATGATCCAGCCCAGTTCTTCCCGGGTGCCAGGCGACATGGCGAGGCCGGCAGCGGCGGGGATCCAGGGGCGGCGGACGGTGTCGCCGTTGTTGGAGATGAAGGTGGTACCTCCGCCCCCGGCGGCGCCGCCGCTGTGAGCCAGCATGGTGACGGCGATGCGGATGTCGCCACCCTGTTCGGGGCGCAGGCCCGCGTGGATGTTGGCAATACGCAGGTGCAGGTGCGGGTGGGTCGTGGTGCGCGCGCCATTGAAGTAGAGATCACCTCCTGCGCCGCTGACCCATCCGCGACGCTGGAATGCGGCCTGAATTTCGTGGGGGGACATCTTGGGCATGGGGGCTTCCTGTTGTTTGAGTGGTTCCGTCACGCTAGATGACCATGCGTCAACCTGTCCATAGACGTCTGACGAAAGGGCGTTTTCCTCATCGCTCCCCCCTCCCCGAAATCGGCGAGTGGCTGGGGCGCGGGGATATGCCTAGGGTTGATCCTGTCGGAACTCCCTCCCGCATTGCGGCCTTGCCGACGGCGCCCGCCTTTCCCCTGAGGCGGGCGCAATCATGCCGGGGTCGCGTCGGGCTGTTCGGAAAAGTGAACCACCGTGATGTTCGGGGCGTACCACGTTCGACCTCGCACATGAGGCGGGGAGGAAACCTGGACCGGGAGGACCACAATGAACTTCGTGACTTTGACCAAGGCTGCGCTTGTGTCGGCGGCGCTTGCGGTATCGGGCTGCACCACCACCCCGCAGGCCGGGCCAGACATCGTGGAGGTCGCGCAGTCGGCCGGGAGCTTCGAGACGCTGGTGGCGGCGGTCTCGGCGGCCGGGCTGGTGGAGACTCTGCAGGGGCCGGGGCCCTACACGGTCTTCGCGCCGACCGACGCGGCCTTCGCCGCGCTGCCCGCGGGCACGCTGGACGATCTGCTGAAACCCGAGAACCGCGACACGCTGACGGCGATCCTGACCTATCACGTGGTGCCGGGCGTGGCCCAGGCCTCGGACCTCGCCGGGCGGCGGGTGAGCGTGCTGACGGCGAACGGCGGCAAGCTGAGGATCGACGGCACCCGCGGCGGCGTGCGGGTGAACAACGCCATGGTCGTCACCGCCGACGTGCAGGCCTCGAACGGCGTGATCCACGTGATCGACAAGGTGCTGCTGCCCTGAGCAAGCCCCCCAGCCAAAGCGGGGCGCAGCGCATGGAAGGGTGGGAGCCAGCACTCCCACCCTTTTTTCATGGCTGCTCGGCGGCGCGGATGCGGGCGGCGGCGAACTTGAACTCGGGGATCTTGCCGAAGGGGTCGAGGCTGGGGTTGGTCAGGAAGTTCGCGGGTGCATCGCGGAAGCAGAAGGGGATGAAGAGCATGCCCTGGGTCACGTCGCGGTCGGCCCGGAGCGTGAGGGTGATGTCGCCGCGGCGGGTTTCGACGGTGACCTGCTGGCCCCGGGTGAAGCCCATGCGGCCGATGTCGCGCGGGTGCATGGAGACCACCGGCTCGGGCTCCTGCGCGTTGAGCGCATGGCTCGTGCGGGTCATGGCGCCGGTGTGCCAGTGCTCGAGCAGGCGGCCGGTGGTGAGCACCAGCGGGTAGTCGTCATCCGGCAGCTCGTCGGGCGGGACGAGATCGGTGGGCACGATGCGGGCGCGGCCATCTTCGGTGGGGAAGCCCTCGGTGAAGATGACCTCCTGCCCCGGCTCGTCCTCGGCCGCCGCCGGGTAGGTGACGGAGCCTTCGCGCTCGATCCGCTCCCAGGAGATGTTGTTCAGCGAGGGCATCATCGCGGCCATTTCGGCGTAGACCTCGGGGACGTTGGCGTAGGTCCAGCCGCAGCCGATGCCGTTGGCCACGTCGCGGATGAGCTCCCAGTCCTGCCGGGCGTCGCCCGGCGGGTCGAGCACGGGGCGGCCGAGTTGGACCTGGCGGTTGGAGTTGGTGTAGGTGCCCAGCTTCTCGGCCTGGGAGGAGGCAGGCAGGATGACGTCGGCGTGCCAGGCGGTTTCGGTGAAGAAGATGTCCTGCACCACGAGGTGTTCGAGCGAGGCCAGGGCGGCGCGGGCGTGGTGCTGGTCGGGGTCGGACATGGCGGGGTTTTCGCCCTGCACGTACATGCCCTTGATCTGGCCGTCGTGGATGGCGTGCATGATCTCGACCACGGTGAGGCCGCGGACGTGATCGAGCGGGCGGCCCCAGGCGTCTTCGTACTTGTCGATGAGGTCTGTGCTCTCGACCGACTTGTAGTCGGGGTAGAACATCGGGATCAGGCCCGCGTCGGAGGCGCCCTGCACGTTGTTCTGGCCGCGCAGCGGGTGCAGCCCGGTGCCGGGGCGGCCGACGTGGCCGGTGATGAGGGCGAGCGCGATCAGGCAGCGGGAGTTGTCGGTGCCGTGGACGTGCTGGGAGATGCCCATGCCCCAGAAGATGATGCCGCGCTCGGCACGGGCGAAGGCGCGGGCGATGGTGCGTATCTCGTCGGCATCGACGCCGCAGATCGGGGCCATCTCCTCGGGGGTGAAGCCCTTCACCTTCTCCTTCAGCGCGTCGAAGCCCGAGGTGTTGGCCTGGATGTACTGCTCGTCGGTCAGGCCCTCTTCGATGATGGTGTGGATCATCGCGTTCAGCAGGGCCACGTCGCGGCCCGGCTTGAAGACGACGCCGTGGGTGGCGTGGCGCATGAGGCGTTGGGAGCGCGGGTCCATCACGATCAGCGTGGCCCCGTTCTTGGCGGCCTGCTTGAAGTAGGTCGCGGCTACGGGATGGTTCTGCTCGGGGCGGGCGCCGATGATGATGATGCAGTCCGATTTCTCGGCATCGGTGAAGGGGGCGGAGACGGCGCCGGAGCCGACGCCTTCCATGAGGGCTGCCACGGAGGAGGCGTGGCAGAGGCGGGTGCAATGATCGACGTTGTTGGTGCCGAAGCCCTGGCGGACGAGTTTCTGGAAGAGGTAGGCCTCTTCGTTGGTGCCCTTGGCGGAGCCGAAGCCAGCCAGCGCGCCGCCGCCGTCGCGGTCGATGATGGTCTTGAGGCCGCCGGAGGCTTTGGCGAGGGCTTCTTCCCAGGTCGCCTCGCGGAAAACCTCGTGGATGCGGTCGGTGGAGAGCTCGGCGTGGGCGTCCTTGGGGGCGTCGTCGCGGCGGATGAGCGGCTTGGTGAGGCGCTCGGGGGAGAGCACGTAGTCGTAGCCGAAGCGGCCCTTGATGCAGAGCTTGCCGCGGTTGGCGGGGCCCTTGCGGCCTTCGACCTGGATGATCTTGCCGTCTTTTACCGAGAGCTCGGTCTGGCAGCCGACGCCGCAGAAGGGGCAGACAGAGTCGACCTTCTTCTCGGCGTATTCGGTGCGTTTGGTGGCCTCGGGGTTGAGGAGCGTTTTCTCCATCAGCGCGCCGGTGGGGCAGGCCTGCACGCATTCGCCGCAGGCGACGCAGGAGGAGAGGCCCATCGGGTCGTCCTGGTCGAAGACGGGCAGGTTGTGGGTGCCGCGCGAGGCCATGCCGATGACGTCGTTCACCTGCACGTCACGGCAGGCCCGTTCGCAGAGGGTGCAGGAGATGCAGGCGTCGAGGTTGACCGCGATGGAGGGGTGGGAGGCGTCGCGGAAGATGGAGTCGACCGGGATTTCGGCGCGGGCGCCGGGGCGGGTGGAGGGAAAATGGGTGTCGGAGAGGCCGGCGAGCTCTGCCTGATGCCAGAAGTGGGCTTCGGGATCGGGCGAGGTTTCACGCGAGGGCATGTCGGAGGCCAGCAGGTCGAAGACGAGGCGGCGGTTGGTCTTGACCCGGTCGGTGGCGGTGGAGACCTTGAGGCCCTCGGAGACGCGGCGCTTGCAGGAGGCGGCCAGGGTGCGCTCGCCTTCGATCTCGACCATGCAGGCGCGGCAGTTGCCGTCGGAGCGGTATTCGGGGTCGTCCTTGTAGCAGAGGTGGGGGATGGCGGTGCCTTCCCGCTTGGCGACCTGCCAGATGGTCTCGTGCGCCTCGGCGGTGACGTCCTTGCCGTCGAGGGTGAAGGTGACGGTGGTGGGGAGGTCTTTCATCGTGCGGTCTCCGGTTGGAGCGGTGTTCGGTCGAGCGGTGCCCAGCCCGGAACCAGGCCGAAGGCGCCGGGCGCGGGGTGGTGGGCCGGGGTGGTGGGCAGATTGCCCACCCTACGCATCGCGCGTGCGGCGGTCATGCCAGCTCCTCGGGGAAGTAGCGGATCAGGTGGCGGATCGGGTTGCCGGCGGCCTGGCCGAGGCCGCAGATGGAGCTGTCGGTCATCACGGTGATGAGGTCGTTCAGCAGGTCGGTCGAGGGGGTCTCGCCCGAGAGGATCGCGGCGGCCTTGGCGGTGCCGGAGCGGCAGGGGGTGCACTGGCCGCAGCTTTCGTGCTCGAAGAAATGGGTGAGGTTGAGCACGGCGTCGCGGACGGAGTCCTTCTGGCTCAGGATCATCACCGCATGGGAGCCCATGAAGCCGCCGTCCTTCTCGAATTCGCCGAAGTCGAGCGGGCGGTGGGCCTCGGAGGCCGGGAACACGCCGCCCGAGGCGCCGCCGGGGAGGAAGGCCTTGAGGGTGTGGCCTTCGGCCATGCCGCCGCAGTGGGTGTCGATCAGCTCCTGCAGGGGGATGCCGGCGGGGGCGAGCTTGACGCCCGGCTCCTTCACCCGGCCGGAGACGGAGTAGCTGCGGAGGCCCTTGTTGCCCTCGGCGTAGCCCTTGGCGGCGAACCACTCGGCGCCGTGGGCGAGGATGTCGGGCACCCAGCTCAGGGTTTCGACATTGTGGTTGAGCGTGGGGCGGCCGAAGAGGCCGACCTCGGCGATGTAGGGCGGGCGGTGGCGGGGGAGGCCGCGCTTGCCCTCGATGCTCTCGATCATCGCGCTCTCTTCGCCGCAGATGTAGGCCCCTGCCCCACGGCGGATCTCGATCGGCACATGGGCGAGGCCCTCGTGCTCCAGCGCCTCGACCTCGGCCTTCAGGATCTCGAGCACGGCCGGGTATTCGTCGCGCATGTAGATGTAGATGCGCTCGCAGCCAACGACGTGGGCGGCGATGAGCGCGCCCTCGAGCATCCGATGCGGCTTGCGCTCGAGCCACCAGCGGTCCTTGAAGGTGCCAGGTTCGCCCTCGTCGCCGTTCACGGTCATCAGGCGGGGGCCCTCGTAGCCGCGGACGAAGCCCCATTTCTTGCCCGCGGGGAAGCCCGCGCCGCCGAGGCCGCGGAGGCCTGCGTCGGACATGGTGTCGATGGCCGCCTGCGCGGTGATCTCCCCTGCCCTCACCTTCTCGTAGACCGCATAGCCGCCCGACTTGCGGTAGGCTTCGAGCCCCTCGTAATCGGGGATCAGCGGAGCGAGCGGGCCAGTGGCGGCCTCGGTGAGGCTGTCGGCGGTGGCGTGGTCGATCGCGCGCTTGCCGACCTGGCCGGCGGGGGCACGGTCACAGGCGCCGATGCAGGGCACGGGCTGGATGCGGACGCGGTGCGGGTCGGTGCTGGCCTTCAACGTCTGGATGAGTTTGCCGGAGCCCGCGAGCGAACAGGTGAGGCTCTCGCAGACGCGGATGGTGACCGGCGCGGGGGCGGGTTCGCCCTCCTTCACCACGTCGAAGTGGTGGTAGAAGGTGGCGACCTCGTAGACCTCGGCCTGGGCCATGCGGAAGAGATCGGCCAGGGCGGCGAGATTGGCCGCCGAGAGGTGGCCGCAGCCGTCCTGGATGAGGTGGAGCGCCTCGATCAGCATGTCGCGGCGGCGGGGCATCTCGCCCAGCAGGCGGGTCACCTCTTCCAGCGCCGCCTCCTCGACCTGCCGCCCCTTGGGCTGGCTTGCGTCGCGGCGGGCGAATTCCTTGCTGGCCTTGTTCATCGCGGCTGGCTCTCCTCCTCTTGGCCTCCACTCTATCGCACGGGCCCGGCGCGGGCAAAACACCGGCCCCGACCATGGAGGCGGCGGAAACGTCACCCCGGGTGGGCCGATCGGAAACCGCGGGCGCGGGCCGGAAACCTGTGGCGAGGGGGCATGGGCGGCGCGGCGGGGTCAAGGCAGCCGATGGTATCGGTGGGGTTGATCGGGAGCCGGGGCGGGCGCAGGCTGGGGCGGAGGGGGCGCGCGGCGATGTGGAGTTTTCTCAAGGGGTTGTTCGGCGGGCGGGCGCGGGAGGCGCCGGAGCTGGCGGAGTTTGCCGGGCTGCTGGACTGGGGGCCCGGGCCGGCAGCGCTGACCGAGGCGGAGCGGCGGGCGGAGGTGGACCGGCTGAAACGGCGGCTGGCGGTGGAGGCGCTGCGGCGGCCGGGATGTGTTTCGGGCGATCCGGAAGAGACGGTGGAGGCGCTGATCGCGGCGATCGACGCGGAACTTTCGGGCCAGGTGAACGCGGTGCTGGCGCATCCGCGGATGCGGGCGCTGGAGCGGGCCTGGCGCGGGCTGGCGGGGCTTGCCGCGCGGGTGCCGCCGGGCGGGCTGGTGCGGCTGCGGGTGCTGGATGTGGCGGAGGGGGAGATTGGGCAGGAGGCGCTGCTGCGGGCGCGGCTGTTCGATGACGTCTATGCCGAGCCGGGGGCTGCGCCCATTGCGGTGCTGGTGGTGGACCGGGTGTTCGACCATCGGGACGTGGATCGGATGGGTGCGCTGGCGCGGATCGGGGCGGCCTGCCAGATGCCGGTGCTGGCGCAGGCGGGGCTGTCGCTGTTCGAGGGTGAGGAGGTGCCACCATTTGCAGAGCTAGAAGCTGCCTTCGCGGGGTCGGAGCATGCGGCTTGGCGGGCGCTGCGGGAGGCGCCTGAGAGCCGGTATCTGTGCCTTTGCCTGCCGGGTGTACTGGGACGGCTGCCCTGGGGCGATGCGACGGCGCCGGTGGAGGCCTTCGTGTTCGAGGAAGAGGGCGAGCCGTGTTGGGTGAGCCCGGCCCATGCGCTGGCGGGCAATATCGCCCGGTCTGTCGCGGTGCATGGCTGGGCGACGGAGATCCGCGGCGTGGAGGGCGGCGGGCTGGTGGAGGGGCTGCCCGAGACGGGTGCGCAAGGGGTGTCGCCCGTCGAGGTGGAGATCAACGAACGTCAGGAGGCGCATCTGGCGCGGATGGGGCTGGCGGCGCCGCTGCGGCGGAAGGGGCAGATGGGGCTGTGCTTCTTCGGGGCGCAGGTGCTGGCGGAGCCGCCGGAGGGGGATGCGGGCGCCCGGGCGCTGACCCGCCTGCCCTACCTGCTCTTCGCCACGCGCTATGCACAGCACGTGATGCGGATGGCGGCGGACGGGCCGGTGGCGGAGGGGGCGGAGCGGTTGGAGGCGCGGGTGCAGGGATGGCTCGACGGGCAGGTGCGGGCGGATATCGGGGCGATGACGCGCGAGGAGATGGCGCGGCATCCGTTGCAGGCGGCGGAGGTTGCGGTGATCGACGGCGACCCACGGAGGGCGCGGCTGGAGATGATCCCCGGGCACCGGCTGGAGGGGGTGGGCACGGGGGTGGTGCTGGAGCTGGTGCTGCCGAAGGGAGCGGAGCGGGGGTGAGGCGCGCCGGAGCAGGCAGGGACTGCGCCGCCGGGCCTGCGAGCGGGTCGGGTGCGCCTCAGGCGGGTTTGCGGTAGAGCGAGACGTGCATGGGGCTGGCGGCGGTGAAGGGTTCGCGCTGCCAGCCGCCCCAGCGGTGTTCCAGCGTGAAGCCGGCGAGCCGGGCCATCAGGTCGATCTCGGGCGGGGCGGCGGTGCGCATGACCAGCGGCACGAGCCGGGTGCCCTCGGCGGTGATGTGGATGCGCTGCATGTCGAGGCGCTGTTCCAGCGGATCCCAGGTGGCGGCCTCGATCACGGCGCGGGTCATGTCGAGCTGCCTGGTGGAGACGCGCTGGCCGCGCGTGAAGCCCGCGAGATCGGGCACGAAGGTCTCGATCAGGAAGCTGCCGCCGGGGGCGAGGTGGCGGGCGGCATTGGCGAAGAGGCGGACCTGGGCCTCCTGTGTCGTCAGGTTGAAGAGCGTGTTGAAGACGAGGAAGGCGTGGGAGAACTGCCCCGGCACGCGGGCCTCGGCCATGTCGCCCACCACGACCTCGAGATCGGCGCCGCCGGGCTTTGCGCGCAGCTTGGCCACCATCTCGGGCGAGCCCTCGATGCCCGCCACGTCATGCCCGAGGGCGGCGAGCGGCAGGGCGACGCGGCCGGTGCCGATGGCGAATTCGAGCACCCTGCCCTCTCCGGCCAGCGCGGAGATCAGGGAGACGCTGGCATCCAGCGTGTCGGGTTGGTGGCCTTCGTCGTAGCCCTCGGCGTTCAGTGCGCCGAAGGTGGTTTCGTCGAAGGTCAGGCTCACGCCCAGTCCCAGGGGCGGGTGTAGCTGCCGAGGATCTCGGCGACCTTGGCCTCGTCGGTCTCGCCGGTCTTCTTCAGCTTGGCGACGAGGCCGCGCTTCTTGTCTTCGACCACCTCGGCCACTTCGGCGCCGGTGCCTGCGAGGGCCTCGTTGTAGACACGGGTGATGGCCATGCGGCGGAGGTCGGGCTTGAAGACCTTGCCCACGGCCGTTTTCGGCAGTTCGGGGAGGATCTCGAGGTACTTCGGATAGGCGGCGCGCTCGTGGATGCGGGCGTTGGCGAAGTCGATCAGCTCCTGCTCGGTCACGTTCGCGCCGGCCACCAGCTCGACGTAGGCGCAGGGCAGCTCGCCGGAGTGCGCGTCGGGCTGGCCGATGGCGCCGGCGAAGGCGACGGCCTCGTGGCCCGCGAGCGCATCCTCGATCTCGGCGGGGTCGATGTTGTGGCCGCCGCGGATGATCAGATCCTTGGCGCGGCCGGTGATCCAGAGGTAGCCGTCCTCGTCGATGCGGCCGAGGTCACCGGTGCGCAGGTAGATGTCGTGGTGGAAGAGTTTGTGGTTCTTGTCCTGCTCGGTGTAGGTCGAGCCGGGGAAGACGCCGGGGGAAGACACGCAGATTTCGCCCACCTCGTCGGTGGCGCATTCGGTGGGGCCGTCGGGGCCGTCGCGCAGGATCTTCACCTCGGTGTAGGGGAACGGCAGGCCGACGGAGCCGATCTTCTTCTGGCCCGAGGGCGGGTTGCAGGAGACGAGGCAGGTGCATTCGGTGAGGCCGTAGCCCTCGACCACCTCCACGCCGGTGGCCTTCTCGAAGCGGTTGAAGAGCTCGACCGGCAGCGGCGAGGAGCCGGAGAAGGCGGTTTTCACCGTGCTCACGTCGGCGTTGACCGGGCGCTGCATGAGCGCGGAGAGCGCGGTGGGGACGGTGATGATGAAGCTGACCTTCCAGCGTTCGATCAGCTTCCAGAAATTGTCGAACACGCCCTCGCCGCGGTAGCCCGCGGGCGTGGGGAAGATGACGTGCATGCCGGAGGCCACGGCGGCCATGAAGATGACGTGGCAGGCGAAGACGTGGAACAGCGGCAGCGGGCAGAGCACGTTGTCCTGCTCGGTGAAGAGCAGTTCGTGGCCGATCCAGCCGTTGTAGATCATGCCGGAATACTTGTGCTGGGCGATCTTCGGCATGCCGGTGGTGCCGCCGGTGTGGAAGTAGGCGGCGACCCTGTCACCCGCGCTGTCGGGGAACTCGAGCGCATCGGCGCGCTGCTTGGCCAGCTCGGTGTTGAAATCCATCACGTTGGCATGGTGGCCGTGGTCGATCTTGGGACGGATGAAGGGGATGATCCACTTCTTCAGCCCGGTGACGTAGCGCAGCAGGTCGACCTCGAGGACGGTCGTGACGTTGGGCGCGTGCTTGACCGCCTCGGCGGCCTTCTGGGCGACGTCGGACTTGGGGAAGCTCTTCATCGTCACCAGCACCTTGGCGTTGGTCTGGCGCAGGATGGCAGCGATGTGATCGGGCTCGAGCAGCGGGTTGATCGGGTTGACGATTCCGGCCACCGCGCCGCCGAGGAGGGTGATGACGGTTTCGTTGGCGTTGGGCAGGAGGTAGGCGACGGTATCGCCCTCGCCCACGCCGAGGGAGCGGAAGAGGTTGGCGGCCTGGGTGGCCTTGGCGTGCAGCTCGTTCCAGGTGAGGGTTTCGGCGTGGGCGCCGGGGTCGGAGAAGAGCTGGTAGCTGAGCGCCGGGCGGGTGCCGTGGTTGGCCTTGGTGGCCGAGAGGAAGCCGTACATCGTGGCGGGCAGGCCGCGCTCTTCCCAGGTCATCTGCCGTTCGATGGCGCGCAGGTCTGCCGTGCTCTGAAAGCTCATGTCGTCTCCTCCCCTAGAGGGCGGGCCGTTTTCGGCCTCGTCCAGTGGCGGGAGTGTGCGGGAGCCGGGGCGCGGGATCAAGCGGGATGCAGGTGTGACGTGGGGTTCCGACGGGCCGGCAAAGGCGCGGCAGGTGCTGCACTTGGTGCCCGTGGTGCCCGCGGGGGGGGGCGGACGGGTTATTCCGCCGCCAGCCCTTCGGTGAATTGCAGCCGGGCGAGGCGGGCGTAGAGGCCGCCCTGGGCAACGAGGCTATCGTGGGTGCCTTCGGCGACGATCTGGCCCTTCTCGAACACCAGGATGCGGTCGGCCTTCTTCACCGTCGCCAGGCGGTGGGCGACGATGAGGGTGGTGCGCTCGGCGGAGAGGGCCTCGACGGCGCGCTGGACCAGCTGCTCGCTCTCGGCGTCGAGCGCGGAGGTGGCCTCGTCGAGCAGGAGCACGGGGGCGTCGCGCAGGATGGCGCGGGCGATGGCGATGCGCTGCTTCTGGCCGCCCGAGAGCATGGCGCCGCGTTCGCCCACGTAGGTCTCGTAGCCCTCGGGGAGCTCGGTGATGAACTCGTGGGCGGCGGCGGCCTGTGCGGCGGCCTCGACCTCGGCCTGGCTCGCCCCCGGGCGGCCGAAGCGGATGTTCTCGGTGACGGTGGCGGCGAAGATCACCGGATCCTGCGGCACCAGCGCGAGCTGGCTGCGCAGCGCCTCGCGGGTGACGGCATCGAGGCGGGTGCCATCGAGCGTGATCTCGCCCGAGGCCGGATCGTAGAAGCGCAGGAGGAGCTGGAAGATCGTCGACTTGCCGGCGCCGGAGGGGCCGACGAGGGCCACCGTCTCGCCGGGCGCAACGTCGAAGCTGACGCCTGAGAGCGCGGCCTCGCCAGGGCGGGTGGGATAGTGGAACACCACGTCGCGGAAGCCGATGGCGCCCTTGGCGCGGTGCGCGAGCGACAGGGGCTCGACCGGGTCGGACACGCTGTCTTCGGCCACCAGAAGCTCGATCAGCCGCTCGGTGGCGCCGGCGGCGCGCTGCAGCTCGCCCCAGATCTCCGACAGCGCGGCCACGGCACCGGCCATGATGCCGGCGTAGATGACGAATTGCACAAGCTCGCCCGCCGTCATCACCCCGTCGCGGACGTCGCGCGCGCCGATCCAGAGCACGCCGAGGATGCCGCAGAAGACCACGAAGATGATGATGGCGGTCATCGCGGCGCGGACGGTGATGCGCGACTTGGCGGAGGTGAAGCTCTGCTCGGTCACATCGCCGAAGCGGGCGCGGGAGGGGGCCTCGTGGGTGAAGGCCTGCACCGTCTGGACCGCCAGGAGCGCCTCGGAGGCGTTGCCCGAGGAGGCGGCGATCCAGTCCTGGTTCTCGCGGCTCAGCGTGCGCAGGCGGCGGCCCAGAACCAGGATCGGCACGATCACCACCGGGATGATGCCCAGCACCATCAGCGAGAGCTTGGGCGTGGTGAAGAACATCAGGATGAGGCCGCCGACGAAGAGCAGGATGTTGCGGAGGAACCAGCTGGCCGAGGAGCCGATCACCGAGAGGATCAGCGTGGTGTCGGTGGTGATGCGCGAGAGCACCTCGCCCGTCATCAGCCTTTCGTAATAGGCCGGCGACATGCCGATCATCCGGTTGAACACGGCCTTGCGGATATCGGCCACCACGCGCTCGCCGAGGCGGGTGACAAGCCAGTAGCGCAGCGCGGTGCCCAGCGCGAAGACGGCGGCGATGCCGATGGCGGCGAAGAAATAGCGATCGAGCAGGGCGACGTCGGAGGTGCCGAAGTTGTCGACCACCCGGCGGGCGGCCATGGGCAGGATCAGCGAGACGCCGGCGGTGAGGATGAGCGCGAAGAGCGCGGCCGCGGCGGTGAGCTTGTAGGGGGCGAAGAACGGACCGAGCGCCCTGAGCGCGCCGACGCGTCGCGAGCCGGGACGGTCGTCGGGGTTTGTCTGCGGGGCGCGGGCCATGGGATCTCCTCTTCGGGCGAAGGGATTAACGGGCGGGGGCCGAGGCGGCAAGAGGGGCAACTTGCCGCGCGGGGGGCCAAACGTGATGTGCATTGCGCTTCGGGGCGCTGTAGAGTGACCGCGAGGCACATGAGACAGCGGGAGACTGATCGTGCGGACAGTGAGACTTGCGGCGGCGCTTGGCGTTGCCATCCTGGCGGGTTGCGGCAACCCCCAGCTGGAGGGCGGATACGGGCCCTCCGCCCCTTCGATGCCCCGGATGGCCGAGGGCGAGAAGGCCACCCAGCTTCATGTCAGCGCCAGCGCCGCGCCGGGCATTCCGCGCGGCTTCGGCGACGTGAAGCCGCATGAGTGGAGCGGGCTCAGCCCGGCGAGCTACCAGGTGCACGGCATCGACGCCTCGCGCTACCAGGGCGAGATCGACTTCTTCTCCGCGCGGCAATCGGGCATCCGCTTCGCCTGGCTGAAGGCCACCGAGGGCGGCGACCACCTGGACCCGGGCTACGCGATCAACGCGCCCCGCGCCCGGGCCGCGGGCGTGCCGGTGGGGGCCTATCACTTCTACTACTTCTGCCGGACGCCCGAGGAGCAGGCAGCCTGGTTCATCGCCAACGTGCCGCGGGTGGCGGGTGACCTGCCGCCGGTGCTCGACATGGAGTGGAACCACCAGTCGCGCACCTGTTCGCTCCGGCCCGGCGGCGCCGAGGTGCGCGACCTGATCGAGCGGTACACCGCCATCGTGGCACGGCACTACGGCACCCGGCCGGTGATCTACACCACGCCGGACTTCTACCGCGACAACGACCTCGGCCAGATGCGCGGGCAGGAGTTCTGGCTGCGCGCGGTGACGAAGCACCCCTCGGAGGGCTATCCCGAGGAGCGCTGGAGCTTCTGGCAGTATTCCGGCACCGGGATCGTGCCCGGCGTGGCCGGCAAGGTGGACCTCAACGCCTTCGGCGGCGGCGCGGAGGCCTGGCAGGGCTGGCTGGCCCGGCGGCGGCAATAGGAGGGCCGTGCGGGGCGCCAATGGGCCCCCGAGCAGTTCGCATGCGGTCAGGATCGGACTGGAGCGGGCGACGGGAATCGAACCCGTATCTCTTGCTTGGAAGGCATGAGGGAAGACCACGACTTCCCTCACTAATTCAACAACTTACCGCGCACTTCGGGGCGAATTTGCAGGTGATTTGCAGGATTTTTTCTGGTGGAGCGGGCGGCGGGAATCGAACCCGCGTCTTCTGCGTGGAAGGCAGAGGTCTTACCATTACACAACGCCCGCACTCGAACCCGTACCTATTTCACCAACCGTCACAGGTCAAGCCGACGCCTGTCGCTCGCCAAAATCCACAAGCAACCGTGCGCCGCAAGCGCAGCGGCACGCAAGGCACCGCGAGATCCTTAATTGGCTCGGTGTCGGTTTGGAGCGAAAGGGCGGGGACCGGACCTTCGCTGCCGGCGTGCATGTACCCCGTCCGCCATGCAAGCGGACATTCAGTGAGGTACCAGGTCACAGGGCCGGCACCCGCTTGGTCGATACGAAGGGCGGAGAGCGGTCCGATGTATGTGCGGCAGCGCGATCGCCACATCCGGCTAGAGCGGCCGTAGCGCGTGAACTCACTGCACAGATACAGTGCCGCGGAAAGTCCGTGATGATTGCAAGTTCAGGTCCTCTGCGCCTGGCGCGCTTGCCCAGACAAGGGACCTGAATACCCAATTTCATCCTTCAGACCCTTGTTATGAACGAGGTACCGCGCTGGCGCAGGAGGTCAGCCGCAATGCATCGCTGACCCGTCTGTCCACCTAAGCGGATCTCGCATGGAGGGCATTGCGACAAGGGGAACTCTCCATATCAGGAGCAAAGATCTTCACTTTCCCGTTCGACCAAGCGGAAGCGTTCCTTAACCTCTTCGCCCGCATAGAAAGCCAGCATATCCTCCTTAGTGAGTGTCCCCTCGGCGAGAAACTTGATGAGGTAGCGCTGATTGAATTCGGCGAGGAGGATGCCCTTCTCGATTTGCGCGAGGATCTGTTTCATATTGTCGATGTTGGCGGTGACAAGTTGCTTCACCAGCGCCATTGACCTGCTCCCCTGAAATGTCCTCGTTCTGAGGTTAGCCTGTTCTCCAGACGAGGAGACAGACGATGAAGAGAAGCCGGTTCAGCGAAGAGCAGATCATTGGCATCCTGAAGGAGCACCAGGCCGGACTGGGCGCGAAGGAGCTGTGCCGCAAGCACGGCGTCAGCGACGCGACCTTCTACAAGTGGCGCTCGAGATATGGCGGCATGGAGGTGTCGGACGCCCGGCGGCTGAAGGCGCTGGAGGCCGAGAACGCGAAGCTGAAGAAGATGCTGGCCGAACAGATGCTCGATGTCGCGACGCTGAAGGAGATGTTGGGAAAAAAACTTCTGAGGCCCGGTTCGAGGCGGCATGCCGTGGACTGGGCCATGAAGGAGAAGAGCTATTCGCAGCGGCGGGCCTGTGCCCTGGTCGGGATCGACCCGCGCGTGTATCGGCGGCAGCCGACCAGGCCGGAGGACCGGGAGTTGCGCGAGCGGCTGCGGGACCCGTCCGCTGAGAGGCGGCGGTTTGGCTATCGGCGTTTGCACATCCTGCCACGGCGGGAGGGCTGGATGCTGAACTGGAAGAAGCTTTACCGGATCTACCGGGAAGAAGGCTTAACAGTCCGTAAACGGGGCGGTCGCAAGCGGGCACTGGGAACCAGGGCGCCGATGGCGATCCCGCAGGGGCCGAACCAGCGTTGGTCGCTGGACTTCGTGTCAGACAGTCTGTCCGATGGCCGCCGCTTCCGGATCCTTTGCGTGATCGACGACTTCAGCCGCGAATGCCTGGCGACGGTCGTCGACACCTCGCTCTCCGGTCACCGCGTCGCCCGAGAGCTGGATCGGATCGCCGAGGTCAGAGGCCATCCCTGCATGGTGGTCAGCGACAACGGCACGGAGCTGACATCGAACGCCATCCTCAAATGGCAGGAGGATCGCCGGGTCGAATGGCATTACATCGCGCCGGGGAAACCGATGCAGAACGGCTTTGTCGAGAGCTTCAATGGCCGCCTCAGGGACGAATGCCTCAACGAGCATCTGTTCGCCAACCTGCGTCATGCCTGCGGTCTGATCGCGGCGTGGAGGGACGACTACAACCATCACCGCCCCCACACGAGCCTCGACGGGCTCACCCCGTGGGAGTATCACCAAAGGTCGAAAGAAGACCAAACCCTGAACAGAGCTAACCTATAAACGCGGACTCCAAGGGGAGCAGGTCAGGACGTCTGTGATTCAGAGGATCGCTGAGCGTCCGCTTTGAGGGGGTGCACCGCAGCATCTTCTTGGTCGCTCGAGGTTCCGCTTTGGGCGGCAAGCGTCACTCTTCTCCTCTAGGTCCCTAACGCTGCCTGCCGCGCTGCCGCTTGCCCGCTTAGTTTCCACTGCGAAATCGAGCGCCGCGAGCCATTGCTTGATACTTCCACATCATGCACGAGGCTCCGCTCGCCTCAGGCTGGAATACCGGCAATCGAGAGATGCTCGAAGTAACGATCGTCAAAGTGGAGTGCCGCCGGCGGCAGGCAGGCTTCCAGATAGCGGATCGTCACATGCGGCAGCGCCTCGAGTAGCCGAGCCGCCGCGGCGCGGGCGGCATCGCGGCGTCCAAGGCGGACATTCGCCGCCGCAACCATGCGCCAAGGCCAGACGATGCCGGGGTGCCGACGCAGCCCCTCCTCGATCATCGCCAGGCCCTCTGTCGGGTCGTCAGCCCAGCGGTAGATCGCCGCCGCGCGCCCGAAGGTGATCTGATGTGCGAAAGGATCGAGCGGGCTCAACCTCTCCGCCCGGTCGAATGCCGCAAGCGCACCCTCGACGTTCCCCGCGTACTGCCGCAGCCAGCCGAGCCGAATTAGAGCCCAAGCGTTGTTCGGATCTATCCTCAGAACCCGATTCAGGATCGTCTCGGAGAGTGCAGGATCAGGGCTCGCCTGGGAGTAGGCCGCGCCGATCGCGACCAGTGTCGGCGCATGGTCAGCGACCCGTTCGGCCGCCCGAGTGGCGAGGTCGAGCGCCTTTGCCCGTTCCGCGGCAGGGTCGGATGCCCACATGTAGGTCGTCTGGTGCGCGTGCACCCAGGCGCGCAGCGCCATGGCAGGAAGGTAGTCCGGGCTGCGCTCAAGGGCACGGTCGAGCAGCACCTCCGCTTCGGCGGTTTCATCCCGGCGCATTGACCAGAACAGAGGGTAGGCCGTCAGCATCGTCTCGTAGGCGGTTCTGTCGCTGGGCGCTCTCTGGCCCGCGCGTGTGATTTCCGCCGCGCGAAGCTTGGGCGAGACCTGGCCAGCGACCTGTGCGGCGATCCGGTCCTGCAGGTCAAAGAGGTCATCCATGCGGTCATCGAAACGCTCGGACCAAAGCACATGCCCGTCGCTACCTCGGACCAGTTGGGTGGCGATGCGAACGCGGTCATTCGCGCGGCGCACCGAACCTTCGAGCAGGTAATCGGCACCAAGGCGTAATGCGATCGCGGGGGCCTCCAGTCGCTCGCGCCTGAGCGCCATCGTTGATTGGCGGGCGATCACGTCGAACTCGTCAACCCGGCTCAATGCGCCGGTGATTTCCTCGACGATGCCAGCGGCGAACATGTCGCCCTCTGCGGCCCCCATCTCCTCGAAATGCAGGACTGCCAACGCGGCGCGGTCGGGTGTCTCCCTGGGACCGGCGGACAAGGCAGGTGTGCGATCTTTCATGCGTTCCAGTCGCAGCCAATCCTCGAACGCTTCCGACGGCAGGTCGAAGCCTTGAAGAAAATCGCCACCTTCGAGCCGCACATCCACGGCGCCCTCAACGAGCCAAACCACCTGACGATTGGTTTGCAAGGTTTCACCCAGCACCTTGCGCAGCATCGAAAGCTCCTGGCGAAGCGATGCTCGCGCCTGGTCTTCTCCGCGGTCCGACCACAGGAGATCCGCCAGTTCCCCTCGTTCCGCGCGCATGCCCGGCTGGCACGCAAGATAGGCCAGCATCCCCTGCGCGCGGCGGCTGAGCGCCGTCTGCGATTTGCCGTCGCATTCGGCCCGAAACGGACCGGTAAGGTGCAGGGTCAGATGCGGCATTCGTGCGGGCAAGGTCGGGTTCTTACGGACCGAGAGGCGGATTTGACGAAACTATTGCACAATCGCCCCAACGTGGCAGTCCAAATTTTTCGATAGGCTTGCGGTCCGTGGCCAGGGTGGAGGTATCCAAACCAATCGCCAAGGAGCCACATCATGAAACGCAATCTCGCCATCGCTCCCGCGTCCCGGATCGGGCTGACCGGTCTGGGACACCTGTTGCGAAAGCTCCGCGAGGACTTTCGCCTTCGCCGGGATGCCGTCCGGCTGGACCAGATGCCAAGGGATCGGCTCGAAGACATGGGGATTGCGCCGCGCACTGAGGCAAACTACCGCCACAGCGGCGAGAGCGGTCCGCTCCCGTCCACCAACACTCTCTGGTGACACCTTCCGAGCCGGCACAGAGGGGCAGCTGCGACTGAAACAATGGGCGGCATCCAATTCGACTAGGCCGTTATTGGTCCACGTTGAGTTGGAAGCTTCGTCCGCACATCTGCAATTCGAGAGACAGAGTTGCTGCACGATCCACGAACGGCCGGTCCGGTGAATGCGCACTGCAGCGAGGACCTGTGTTGCGAAAGTCGGATAAGGGCCGCGAGCGATAGCCGCGGAGACTGCACCGGAAAGTCCCTGCCGCGTTGCCGCATGCCCGCTTCGAGTCCAAATGATCTCCAATACCAAGCACGAATGTCCAAGTGTTTCGCCTACTCTGCTGGAACACCGGATTGCGGAGCCTGTTCCGGAAAGCCAGCCGTGCGCATCGCCGCAATCTCGGCTTCCATCAGCTTGGGGTTTGACTTTGCATACGGCGAGGCTGCCAACGTCGTTTCGATCGTCCGCTTTGGGTTCAATCTGAGGGTCGTGGCCACCTCCTCGGCGGCTTTTTCCGGCGCGCCTAGGATTGAATAGGTCATTGCCAGCCGCCAATGGGCATGGTCGTGATTGGGGCGTAAGGCGGCATAGTCAAGGCCGATGGCGTGTGCCTCCTCATAGCGTTCGGCCGCAAAGTAGGCCCAGCTCAGTTGTGACAGATAGTCGGGTGGGTAGTATGGGTTCAGCCGCATTGCCTGTTCGATGGTGGCGATCGCCTCTTCTGCCCGACCAGGAAGCAGACGTAGCATTCGCCCCTTGTAAAGGACCGCGTCGGCGTCGTTGGGCGCGATCTCCAAGGCCTGTTCCACCAGCGCCAGCGATTGATCGAACTCCCCCCGGAAGCGGTAAACCGTGCTGAGTGCCAGATAGGCCCCGGAGTAGCCGGGCTTGCTCTCGATGGCAGCGCGTGCCAGTTCTTCCGCCTGCGTGTAGACCGTGTCGCGGTCGGCGAGGCCGGTTCGGCCCATTTGGGCAAGGTCAATGGCCCAGGCCGCCCGCGCTGCGGCAAAATCTGGATCCTGGTCTAGGCTTTGCTGGTAGAGCTGGATCCGGTGCAGCACGTCTTCGCGTGAACTCCGCGGGGCCGCCTGCGCCTCAAGAAAAAGAATGTAAGCTGCCGGGTCATTTGTAGTGTTCTCCTGCAGCCGCGCCAACTCGCCGGAGACCAGTTCGACGTTCAGTTCCGAGACGACGCGCCGGGCGACTTCTGTCTGCAATGCCAGAACGTCGTCGACTCCACGGTTATAGCTCTCGGCCCAAACCTGTCGCCCTTGCAGAGCATCCGAGAGAGCAACGGTGATCCGCACGTGATCGCCCGAGCCGCGCACGCTTCCGGACATCACAAAACGGACGCCAAGGTCCTCGGCAACCTCGGCTGCGGCCATTGCCCGGCCCTTGTAGGTGAAGGTCGAGTTGCCGTCGATGATGAACACCTTGGGGATCTTTGTGAGCGAGGTGATTATTTCTTCCACCAACCCGTCAACAACGACGTCCGGCACCTCGTCCGTCGCGAGATTTGCGAAAGGCAGGACCGCGATCGAGGGTTGTTGCGGCAATGGATAGCTCATGCGCTCCGCAGAGGCCTTGGGTGGTGCGGTCCAATAGGTTGACGTCCCCCACGACGCTGCGCCGAGTGTGGCTAGAAGCGCAAGGACAGCTGAAATCTGCCGCGGCCCCCGTCCGGAAGCATTGGAACGCATGGGCAGTTCTTCGGCTTTCAAGACAGAGCCGATATGCTCGGAATTGACCACCTGAAGCAGTACGGGGTCCGAAACATTGGCGGTAGGCCTCGAACTGCGAAGTTCTCTTCGAGATGCCACGGCGTCTCGGTCGGACCGCGCAGGCATGAAATGTTCTGGTCCGGTCGTAGGTGGGGCGCCGCGCCGGATGTCTTCTGCCAATTGTCGGCTTTCGGGGTCAGGAACCTGGCCAGTCTCGTGGCGAAGAACTTTCTTCAAGCGCTCGAACTGTGCCATTGCCTGAGATTTCTGGCCAGCTTGGTGATACAAGCGGATCAGCAATCGATGGCTGTCCTCATCAAGTTGGTCGAGAGCAAGCAATCGCAGGGCCAGCGGGATTGCGCGTTCCGGCCCCTCATCCTCAACGCATTGATAGATCGCTTCCCGCAGCCGGGTTGCGACCATTGCGGTTGCGGCACGCCGCTCCGTCTCGAGCCACTCCTCTATTTCGGGCTCGTCAACCTGGACTCCGTCAAGAAAGGCCGCGCCCGTCTGGGGAATTGCGGCCCGGTTTTCCACCGCGTCAAGGTCCGTCGCCCAAAGTCCTGGAGCCAGGGCGATGCGGCCAAGGTCGACATCGAATGGCTCGACGGGGCCGCTGAGCGAAGAGCGGAGCCGATTCAGCGCCTGCCTCAAACTCGCCTTGGCCTTCTCGGGTGACGAGCCAGGCCACAGGAAAAAGGCAAGCTGCTCTCGCGTCGCTGTTTGACCCGACGATCTGGCCAAGCGTGCCAGCAGCAGTAGTTGCTTGGTCGAGTTGATTGGCCGCTCGTGGCCACGCGCAAGAACCGTCGGCCGACCAAGCAGCCGAAGTTCGAATGCCTTGTCTTCGACGGTATTGTCCCGAACCGCATGCATATCGAAAGCTTATCACAGGCTCGTCGTCTGCCGCGGAATTAAGTGAGATGCGGGCCAGGCCGATCATCGCGGCAGCTTCCACAGAGTTTCCCCTTCGCTCCGCGGCAATCTGCTGCGCGCTGCAACCGCTTTTACGCAACTGTCACGCAGCTTGAGACGACACAGTGACGTCCTCTTGCTTGAATGATCCCCTCGCCGCCAGTCGTTCGCGGCCGACTGCCGGACCAGGCACAATCGACAAAGGAGACAGTTATGAGAAACTATTTCACAGGTCTTGCGGTGACAGGCGTACTCGCCTTGGGTATCTTCGGCCTGGATCGCACCGCCTCCGCTGACGACGCGACCGAAGCCGAACCGATGCTCGTCTCGATTGCCGATATCGAGATGCGGATCAAGACTGACGACTACCTCGTCCCTGCCCATGTCTGCGCCGACGCCGAAGCCGAAATGTATGAGGATTGCCTGCCGTTTTCCCTCATCAACAATAGCGTCGTCCGACTGCTCCCCGCGGCGGAGTGATCGTCGAGGCGGCTTGTCTCGTGCCCTGAAATAGTGCGTGCGGTCTGACAACGGACGCCCGATCCCACTGGCATCAAACTTCTGTGCATGGTTTCGTTGATAACCGCCGGCGCGACGCAGGCACTATAGAGTTCGGAACGATCCAAACGCGGGAAGCATGAGCTCGGGCACCATCAGAATGGCAGCTTTGCCCGCCGACTGTGCGTTCGTACAGCGCCGGACTTTGCACCCGAAGCGAACGTCCGGAAAGCGGGCTGCGACAGCAGCGTCTGGGTCAGCATTTGAGAGTCGGCTCTGGGCCGTTGTCGAAGGCTCGATCCATGGCAATCAAAGTTGAACGGGCAGGTCTGATGCGCTGCCGGCCGAATGCAGCTAAGGTCATTTTCCGATTTTTCGGGGTGGCTAGCTGCTTTACTTGCTGTTGTTGGTTCCTCTGACGGACGCCCGTGCTTCCGCCTGCGTGCGAATTTGGCTGAGTGATGAATTCGCGGTCAGCGCCTCGACATGCACGCGGAGGTGCAGGACTGCCAGCCGATCGGCCTCCAATGCGGACTGGAAGACCGGGGCGAAGTCTTCCGTCCGGTCGACGTAGGCGGTGAATGCGCCGCAGGCCTGGCCGATCAGCCGAAAATCGGGGTTCACGAGGTCGGTGGCGATGGTCCGGGCCGGGTAATGGGTTTCCTGGTGCATCCGGATGGTGCCCAGCATGCCGTTGTCCACGATCACATAGATTGGCTTGGCCCCGTATTGTGCGGCAGTCGCCAGCTCCTGCATGGTCATCATGAAATCGCCGTCCCCGGCGATGCACACCACCCGTCGCTCCGGATGGCGCAAGGCGGCTGCAACCGCAGCGGGCACGCCGTAGCCCATCGACCCGCTGGTCGGCGCAAGCTGCGTGCCGAGAACGCTGTGGCGATGAAACCGATGCAGCCAGGCCGAGAAGTTGCCCGCGCCATTGGTCAGGATCGCATCGCGGGGCAGCGTGTCGCGCAGCCAGCCGATGATCTCCGACATGTTCACGTCGCCGGGTGCCGGGCGCGGCTGTTGCCACACCTCATAGTCGGCCCGCGCCGAGGAAAGCCAGTCCTTCCAGGTCGACTTCGGAGACACTGCGGCCTTCGACAAGGCTTCGATGAAGCATCCCGGCGTCGCGACGATGGGCAGATCGGCCTGATAGACCTGCCCCAGTTCCTCGGCGCAACTGTGGACATGGACGAGCGTCTGATCGGCATAGGGGATCGCCATGTCGGCGTAGCCGTTCGATGCGATATCGCCGAAGCGGGTTCCCAGGAGCAGGATCAGATCGGCTTCCTTCAGGCGACGGCGCAGGTTCGGGTTCGCGCCAAGTCCCAGTTCGCCGATGTAATTCGGCAGCGTGTTGTCAAAGCGGTCCTGACGGCGAAACGCCGCCACCACTGGCAGATCGAGCCGACCAGCCACGGCCTCTAGCCTCTCCTTGGCCCCGACATCCCACCGGCTGCCGCCGACGATCACGAGCGGGCGCTCTGCCTTGGACAGCAGTTCCGCGCAGCGCACAATGCTTACGGCCGTAGGCGCCGCCGCTGGCACGTCCGTCCGACGCGGTGCCGCGAATTGCGCCTCCTCGACCAGCATGTCCTCGGGCAGCGCCAGCACGACGGGACCCGGACGGCCCGACATGGCGACGGCAAAGGCGCGCGCCACGTATTCGCCCATGCGCGCCGCGTCCTCGATCTGCGCGGTCCACTTGGCGACCTGATCGAACATGCGCCGATAGTCGATCTCCTGAAACGCCTCCCTGTCGGTAGCGTCACGGGCGATCTGGCCGACGAACAGGATCATCGGCGTGCTGTCCTGCCGCGCAACGTGCAGGCCCGCACTCGCGTTGGTCGCGCCGGGGCCGCGAGTGACCATGCAGATGCCGGGGCGCCCGGTCATTTTGCCATCCGCCTCGGCCATCATGGCTGCGCCGCCCTCGTGGCGGCAGGTCACTGTCTGGATCGTGTCCGTCACATCGCAAAGCGCATCGAGCACGGGGAGATAACTCTCGCCCGGAACGCAGAAAACCCGGTCGACGCCTTGTGCGACAAGGCAGTCGATGAGGTGTTGGGCGCCAGTCCGTGTGCGTTGGGTCTCGGCCATTCTGTGGTGTCCTATTTGCGCGCGTCGGCGGCTGTGATGCGCAGGGTGAGGGGCGGAAGGTCGACGAAGCGCATCTCGATCCTGTCGCCGACGTTGACCCGGTGAACGCCGGTCGTGGCTCCCGTCGAGATCACGTGACCCTGCTTCAGGCGATGTCCCCGGTCGACCAGATTGCCGACGAGCCAGGAGACCGCACCGAGTGGCCCGCCCTCGGGCAAATTGGCGGCGCTGCCTTGTGCGACGGCCTTGCCGTTGATGCTGACCGCCGCGGTCAGCGCGTCCAGCGGCTTGTCCACCCAGATCCCGACTTCGGGGCCAAGCACCACCGCGAGATTGTTGCCATGGTCCGAAACCACGGCCGCCGGTCCCAAATCGGACAGTCCCGCAAAAGGGCCTCCGGCGATTTCGATGGCGACATGCATGGCGCCGACAGCTTCGACGATCTGCGCTTCGGTCGGATTGTCCGGCAAGTCCTGCTTCAGCACGAAGGCGAATTCGGCCTCGACGGCAGCAAATCCTCCCGCGATGACCGGGATCGTCAAGGCCCCGTTGCCGGCCTGGCGCAGATCGATCAGTTTCAGGATCGGCCCGGCGATCCGGTTGGCGCCGAAGGCTTCGCGCATGTCGGGGCGCACGCCAGCGATTTTCCAGCCCGGCACCGGGCGACCCGCGATCGCCATATCCTGAAGCGCATAGGCTTCTGCGGCGTTCGCAGGCATTTCGCCCGGATAGGCATCCAGCGGTCGATTGTCCTCCCGGGCAGACCGGAAGGCCTGGACGATCAGCTCAGGCCCGCCTTGGGTCATTGGCCACCCCCGAGGAACTCGGCGATCCACCGGTCGTAGTCGTCCGACCGTGTGGCCCGTGCCATGACGTCTGCCGGCGCCACCGGCACCGCCTTGGCCGATCCGTCCCGCCGGAGGGTCGCATAGGCATCGTTCACCGCCTTGACCGCGGCCATGATCGGGGCGTGCCCCTTCAGTCCGAGACGCACACCTGTCTTCGCCAGATAGTCGAGATCATCGATCTCGGGGCCAATCACACCCAGAAGCACCGGCACCTTGACCGCGGCACAGACCGCCTCGAGCTGCGCGCGGGTCTTGATCCCGGTCAGAAACACCGCGTCGACGCCTGCGTCCTCATAGGCCCGGCATCGCGCGATGGCATCCTCGAGACCGGTGATCGACACCGCTCCCGTCCGACCGATGACGGTCAGCGCCGGATCGCTGCGCCCCGCAAGCGCGCCCTTCATCTTGCCCACCCCTTCCTCGAGAGGGATGAGGCGGGGCTTGCCGCCGCTGGCGTAGGGTTCGGGCAGGTCGGTGTCTTCGATCGTGAGCGCGGCGATCCCGGCCGCCTCGAGCTCGGCCACGGTGCGCATGGCGTTCAGCGCGTTGCCGAAGCCATGATCGGCATCGACCAGTATCGGCAGATCCGCGCCGCGGGTGACCCGGCGGGCCTGTTCTGCCAGCTCCGACAACGTCAGGACGATCAGGTCGGGCGCGCCCAGAACGGTGAGCGAGGCCACCGACCCTGCGAACATGCCGAACTCGAAACCGTTGGCCTCGGCCAACCGGGCCGACATCGGGTCGAAGACCGACGCCGGAACCACGCAGCGGTCGCTGGCCAGAAGCGCACGAAACCTCTCTCTGGCGTCGGAAACGCTCACTGGGCCGCCTCCATCAGGTGGTCGACGCCCACTGCGGCTGCCTCTTCGCGCAGCATCTTCATGTCTTCCGGCGGAACGGCGATCCCCGTCTTCATGCCCTCGGCGGCCATCCGCGCTTCCCGCTCGCCCGGCATCAGGATCTCGTCGAACCCGGCGGCCTTCTCGCAGTCCTTGGCGCGCTGGACCAGTTCCTCGATCCGCTGCGCATAGGCATCGGCCCCAAGGAAGGCCTCCGCCTTGAAGGCCATGAACAGATGGCCGGTGCCCTGCGGCCGGTCGAGGTCGAGATAGGGGTTGCCGGCCTGTCCGCCAAAGGCCGACCCCGACACGACACCGGCCATGGCCTCCATCAGCAGCGAGATGCCCGACCCTTTCGGGCCGGCCAGCGGCAGCACGACGCCGCCCAGCGCCGCCGTGGGATCGGTTGTCGGACGTCCCTCGGCATCCAGGGCCCAGCCCTCCGGGATGGTCTCGCCGCGCAATTCGGCCCGGCGGATCTTGCCGCGCGCCGCCACCGATGTCGCCATATCGAGGATCATGGGCACGCCCGTGCTCGGCACGGCCAGGCCGAAGGGGCTGGTCCCCAGGAAGGGGGCGCGCCCGCCCCAGATCGGCATCGCCGGCGAGGCGTTGGTCATCACCATCGCCGCCATGCCCGCATCGACGGCCTGTTGCAGATAGATCGCCGACATACCGAAGTGGTTGCTGTTCTTCGCCACCGCCAGACCGATGCCGAAGGTCGCGGCGCTCTTGATCGCTTCGTCCATGGCCCGGCGCGACACCAGGAAGCCCAGGGTGTTGTCGCCATCCACATGGGCAATCGCCGGCAGCGGCCTTTCGACCGTGATGTTCGGCTTCACGTTGATCACGCCGCGCTTGATGCGGTTGATGTAATTGGACAGCCGGTTGATCCCGTGCGACTGCACGCCGCGGAGGTCGGCATAAAGCAGCCCCTCGGTCACATAACGGGCATCCGCCTCGGTCAACCCGTGTGCCGCCAGGATCGCCGTGCCGAGTTTCAGCAGGTCGGCGTGAGACATGACAGTCGGTTTTTCGGTCATTTGTTCATTCCTGTTATGACCCCGGGCCTTGCATTTGCCGGGGGCGTTGTCGCCCTGCGCTCGCAGAACGACTGTTGCACTTCAAATCCTTCATCCGGTCGCAGATGCACGACCGAGATCCGTTCAGTCTCAGGCCGGGGCACCCCGCGCAAAGGCCACGGCCGTTTCGTCCGGAATCCAGACCCCGACGCTTTCGTCGATCGGAAAATCGCGCGGCGCTTCGGTTCGAGCGGTGATGCCGGCGACATCCACCTGATACTGGAAGAACGAGCCCTGATAGCTGCGCGACAGGATCTTGCCCTTCAGCAGCGTGCCTGGGCCCGCCGTCGAGTCGTTCTCGGCCTTCAGCACCAGCTGCTCGGGACGTACCGACACAACGGCCTGCGAACCGACGGTCAGGTTCGAGGCGCTTCGGACCTTTATCGCGCTCCCGCCGTCCAGGCTCACCACCGCATGGGCGCCATCGGAGGACTGAACCTTGCCCTCGAAGAACGTGCTGGTGCCGATGAAGTCCGCGACGAAGGGGTTCGCCGGCTTCGAGTAGATCTCGAAGGGCGTGCCGATCTGCATGATCCTGCCTTTGTTCATCACCACGATCCGGTCGCTCATCGCCAGCGCCTCGGATTGGTCGTGGGTCACGTAGATCGTCGTGAGCTTCACCTGGGCCTGCAGCTCCGTCAGCCAGATCCGCGCCTTGTCGCGCAGCTTGGCGTCGAGGTTCGACAGCGGCTCATCCAGCAGCAGAAGCTCGGGCTGGTAGACCAGCGTCCGCGCTAGCGCGACCCGCTGCTGCTGCCCGCCGGAGAGCTGGTTCGGGTACCGCTTGGCGAACTCGTCCATCTCGACCAGCGACAGGACCTCATGGATGCGCCGCGCCCGCTCCTTGCTCGGAACCTTTCGCAGCTTCAGTGGAAAGGCCAGGTTCTGTTCGATGGTCATGTGCGGCCAGAGCGCATAGGACTGAAAAACCAGCCCGCAATTGCGCGCCTCGGTGGTGACATAGGTGTTGGTGTCACTGTCGAAGATCGTTCTGTCACCGAACTTGATGCGCCCGCTGGTGGGCTTGTCCAGACCGGCCAAAGCTCCGAGAGTTGTGGACTTACCGCAGCCGCTCGGCCCCAGAAGGGTGAGGAATTCACCACTGGCGACACGAAAGCTCACATCGTCGATTGCTGTCAGTGCACCGTATTTGCGCACGAGATTTTCCACGATGAGTTCAACCATAGAATTTCACTCCCATGAAGCGGCGCATGAAGTAGATGACACCGAGGGTTGTTATGATCTGCACCGAGGACAAGGCAGCGACCCGAGCGACTTCGCCCTGCTGCCAGCGGCGCAGCAGAGTCACGCCGATCACCTCGGTATCCGGGCTGAAGAGGAACAGCGCGACGGTGTATTCCTTGAAGAACTGGATGAACAGCAGCGTGAAGCAGGCGAACATGGCCGGGCGCAGGATCGGAAGAAGGATGGAGTGGGTTGTGGTCCACCAATCCGCCCCCGAAACCTTGGCGGCGCTGTCGATGCCCGATCCGATTTGCAGCAGCGATGGCGCAATCGAGCCGTAGCCGGTCGGAATGTAGCGCATGATGTAGGCGATGATCAGCAGGAAGATCGAGTTCTGCAACAGGCTCATACCGGGTAGAAAGACCATTGCGTAAAAGAAGCCCATCCCGGCGATGAGCCCCGGCACCGCGCGGGGAAACAACGCGATGTATTTCAATGGCGGCGCAAAGCGGGCATTCGACCGTTCCGCGACAATGGCGATCAGCGCGATCGCGAGTGTCCCGAGGACGCCGCCGATCAGCGAAATCAGCACGGTATTGACGATCGAATTGCGGTAATTCTCGACCGTCACCATCTCGATAACGTTGTCCAGGGTCAGATATTGCCAGAAGGGCAACAGGGGCGACAGGATCGGCACCAGGGCACGCAGGATCAGGAAAAGTATCGGCGCGACACAGAAGAAGAAGGCGTAGAAGGCCACGATCCCGAAGGCGACCCAGCGATATCGACCAAGTTCGAACAGACGTGGCTTGCTCACCTTGCCGGTGACGCTGATGAAACGGGACGAGTTCTTCAGGATGCGGTTCTGGGCATAAACGAGTGCCACGATCACCAGCAGGGTCAGCACCGCCACCGTCGCCACCAAGCCGTAGTCGGGGCGCGGCGTGGTGACGCCCCGCTCGTAGAGGAAGGTCATCAGAAGATCGACCCCGGCGGGCTTGCCGAAGATCAGCGGGATCGCCAGCATTTCGAGAGTCATGGTCACGGTCAGGATGCCACTCGACAGGATGGCGGGCATCAGCATCGGCATGGTGACAGTCCGCAGTGTCTGGATCGGTCCGGCGCCGCAACTGCGGGCCGCTTGTTCGAGACTGGGGTCGGACAGCGCGGCCGAAGCCTGGCAATAGAGAAACGCGAGTGGGGCCTGGGATACACCGGCGATGAAGATCATCCCGCCCATGGATGCGAGGTTCCAGGCCGCGCCG
Organism: uncultured Oceanicola sp.; assembly: GCA_964454145.1. Lineage (GTDB taxonomy): Bacteria > Pseudomonadota > Alphaproteobacteria > Rhodobacterales > Rhodobacteraceae > Vannielia. The sequence goes on from CAYVQK010000006.1 coordinate 29,125, forward strand.
CCGAACTGGTTCGAGACCCAGGCGGTGATGTAGCCCGAGGGGCCATAGGCGATGAACCAGCCGAAGGCGAGCACCAGGTGCGACAGATACATGGGCAGCATGATCATGTCGCCGAAGATGCTGCGGCCGGGAAGATCGGTGCGGCCCACGAGGATCGCCAGTGCCGTGCCGATGAACTGGGCGACCAGGGTTGTTGCGACCACGAAGACTACGGTGTTGAACAACACTTTTCCGATGTCTGGATCGGACACCAGGTTGGCGTAGTTGACTCCCGTCAGCACATGGCCCGCTTCGTAGAGCGGCCGGTCGATGACAGATTGATAGATGAGCGGAACGATCGGGGCGAACACGACCACGGTGGTGATGACCGCGATTGCGATCTGGATCAACAGCGAACGGTTGAGGCGCGATCCCAAGGTGCCGCGCGCGGCGGGCGGACCCGCATAGGTCACGTGCGTGAGGTCTGTCATGATGTCCTCTTGAGCTGGTCGTTTGTGCAACCCCGGGCCGTCAGGCCCGAAGTTGCACGTCGGGAGGAGATCACTCCGCGAAGACGGACTTCCAGCGGGTCACGAAGGCGTCGTACCCGGACACGATGTCTTCCTCGTAGGGCACCGGCAGCACGTTGTCGCGGCCGACGGCGTCGATCACCGACGCGTAGGTCTCAATGCCACCGGTATCTTCCAGCGTCACGTTCGGATGCACGACCGTCCGGTGGGTCTTCGAGAAGTTGATCTGGCCCTCTTCAGAGAGGATGTAATCCAGCATCAGCTTCGCCGCATTCGGGTTCGACGCGCCAGTCGGAACCGCGACCGCGCGCGGGATGAGCGGCGTGCCATCCTGGATGTAGCTCCAGCCCAGCAGCTGGTCTCCGCCCGGGGCGCGATAGGCAACCCAGGACGAGGCCGAGCCGGTCAGGAAGGCGAGTGCATACTGGCCCGCGGCCACCTTCTCGGCCATAGGGCCGGCACCGTTCTCGGGCTGCGTGTTTTCAGCGAGGGCCTCATACCACTCCCAGATCTTGTCGCCGTGGCCTTTGCTCATGGCATACTGGATCGTGTAGCCATAGCTGTTGAGGTTGGCGGCATAGGTGGTCAGCTTGCCGGCGTAGGCATCCGGATATTGCTGCACCTTCGCCACCAGGTCGGCCATGCCGGTGGGGACCATCTCGGGCTGGAGCAGCGCCTTGTTGTAGAGGAAGATGATCGGATCGGTCATCATCGTGTAGACGCCGGGGATCGGCTTGGTCCAGTCGTCGTAGGCTGCGGCCTCCGGCGACTCGTAGGCTTCGATCTCACCGGCATCGCGCAGACGCATCCACATGTCGGGGCCAGAGGTGACCAGAAGGTCGCCGGTGCTGCGGCCAGAGCCCTTTTCGGACAGGTAGCGCTCGATCACCTCGTTGGATTCGAGATCCAGCGTCTGAACTTCGATCCAGGGATACTTCTCTTCGAAGCCTGCCTTCACGGCGGCCCATACGTCGGTGTTCATGTTCTGATAGATCAGAACGCTCCCCTCGTCCTTCGACGCGGCGACCAGGTCGTCATGCGACTGGGCATTTGCAACCGATCCGATCGACAGGAAAGTCGCGACGGCCGAGCTTCCAACGAGCGTCAACAACGTTCGCTTTTTCATAGTTTTTCTCCTCCATGAGTGCGCGACCTCTCCCAAAGGGGCGCATATTTCTTGCCGACCTTCTCCCTTTGGCATCTTCGCAAAGATCCCATGGCTTTCACTGATGGGGAAGCAAGGCAGTGCCAGAAAGGTAGCTACGAGGGACAAGACCGCGCAAACCACTTATAGTCATACCGTGTTGACTTTTTCTCAATGCAGGAGGATCATCGACGAGGCCTCAGGTCTTGGGCCAGCCATCATAATGAAATAAAATTTCAGACGCCTCGCCTCACCGCGCGCGCGCTGCTGAGGCCACTCAGAAATCTATGAGGTAAAGTCAACGTGGCCAAGGGTGGAGCGGAACACACCGATGAGTAAGGACAAAAGGCTTCGATTGCCGCCCCTGAACGCAATCAAGGCATTTGAGGCTGCTGGTCGCCACCGCAACTTCAGCAAGGCCGCCCAAGAACTTAACGTCACTCCGGGTGCGGTCAGCCGTCAGATCAAACTGCTGGAAGATTTCCTGGGCCTGAGCCTCTTCGTGCGGACGCCGACGGAGGTGGTGTTGACCCGCCACGGGGCACTTTACCTGCGCTCGATGCAGGAGGCCCTGTCAATCGTGGACAACGGAACACAGGAAATCATTGTACAGACGAATAAAGAGCCACTGCGAATTTGGGGTTCTCGGTTCTTTATCCAACTTTGGCTCATGCCGCGCATCAAGGATTTCAAAGCGGCCTATAAGGACCAATCCATCGAGATCACATCGCTGGTGTCAAATGAACCCATGCCGCCTGAAGTCGACATCGGTTTCAAATTCGGAAATGGTCACTGGCCGGGCTTGCGTGCGCACTTCCTGGTTCAACGGCATTTGATGCCAGTTTGCAGCCCGCGATATCTTGAAGAGTCTGGGTTTCGGCTCGAAACGCCTACTGATCTTCAGAAACATACGCTGATTCACAGCATCGTCGGAAAAAACGACTGGCAACAGTGGTATGAGGCTAGCGGCGCGGCGCCCATTGAACTCAGCCGGGATGTCGTGTGCACGAGTGCGGACGTTGCCTATCAGGGGGCCCTAAACGGGCTGGGCATTGCGTTGGGCCGGGTTGGCTTCATCGAGACCGACATAGCTTCAGGCCAGTTGGTCGCACCATTCGACCGGAGTTTTGCGCCACCGGGCGGCTTCTATCTCGTCTACCATGATCGCGAACAACTCCCCAGCCGGCTGCTCCAGTTCCGCCGATGGATCCTAGAGGAAATTCAGGCAATGCCGGTTAGATGAAATGGATAGGCGACCATAAGGCTCGTCATAGATTGGTCTGTTTGGACTGGGGCAGAGTCTTGTCATTACTTGAGAACTGGACATTTTCTCGGGCACAGCCCGAGAATGAGTATTCGCAACCTTAAACTGGTTGGGAGCATGCCACAGGAAATCGGGCAACAGGTCGAGGTGACGCCAGGAGCGCTCCTACTTACTTGGACCCAAGGTTTCGGTGAAGGAGCATTTGGATCCTCAGGTCCGCAGATCTGGTGGAAGAAGTTCGTTCGGAACCGCTTGATAGCATACGGGTCTGAGCCATCGCCGGATAGTGAGAGTACCCACAGATGTGTGCCCGAAGTTCGTAGTGGCGGGAAATGGTCCGCCGTGTATCATCGAGTCGCACACATCAACGCCAGGCGAAAAGCCATTAACGAGCAAACGGCCTGCCTTGCGTTCGAGTATCGGCATCAGTCGGCGCGCCATCGGGACATCGGTTGCCTCCATATGCAGAGTACAGGTCAGCTGCCCCTCTAATGCGCGAGCCAACGCCATCATCTCTTCCGAGGTGGTAGCGCGTACGATGAGGCCAAGCGGTCCGAACACCTCCTCCCTGAGCGTCGGATTGCTGATGAATGCACCACACGAGGCGGAAAACAGTGCTGGCCCAGCTTCACGGTTTTCGCATCTCGTTTTCAACAACTGAGCGACACCTTCGGTATCCGCCATACGGCGACATCCTTCTCGGTAGGCCGCTGCAATCCCATTACTCAGCATGATCTGCGACGGTTGGTCGGCTAGCGCTGCTATAGCTGCCCGTTCGAAGGCATCCGCCTCCGGGCCATCGAGCATGACCATCAGGCCGGGATTGGTACAGAACTGTCCGGCCCCTTTGCAAAGAGCGTCTGCCCAGACCGTTGCAATGGCCTCACCGCGCTGGGCGGCGGCATTCGCAAGCAGGAAATTCGGATTGATGGAGCCAAGCTCACCGAAGAACGGGATCGGTTCTGGGCGCGAGGCGCAGAGATCGAAGAGTGCGCGGCCCCCCGTGAGGGAGCCGGTGAAGCCTACGGCACGAACCATTGGATGCTGTACAAGAGCAACACCGACTTCCGCACCGTCGCTTTGGATCGAACTGAAGACACCGGGAGGGATACCGCATGCCTGTATGGCGGAATGAACGGCGTCGCAGACAATTTCCCCCGTTCCTGGGTGCGCGGGATGGCCCTTGACCACAACGGGACATCCGGCAGCCAGAGCAGAGGCCACATCTCCGCCGGCCGTGGAAAATGCCAGAGGAAAGTTGGAGGCGCCAAAGATCGCGACAGGACCGATGGCCCGCTGGACAAGATAAAGTTCGGGCCGTGGCAGTGGCGCACGGGCCGGAAGTGCCGGATCGTGCCGGGCCTCAAGATGCCTTCGATTGCGGATATAGTCCGCGAACATTCGGATTTGGCCAGTGGTGCGATGCCGCTCGCCCTCGAGCCGGGTCGCATCAAGACCAGTCTCACGGCCGGCTATCTCGGTGAGAGCCGAACCGCGTTTTTCAATTTCAGCAGCAATTGCATCGAGGAAATGTGCCCTCTGCTCAATCGTGATGTCATTGAATGAAACGAATGCCGCTTCAGCGGCCTCCACCGCTGCATCAACATGCTTGGAGGTTCCGCGATAGAAGATCTGGGGGGCGCCCGACGCTGGCGAGGAACTGAAGGTCTCATCACCAGAAACCCAAGTCCCGGCGATGAGATGCTTCCCGATCGAAGTGGTGATTGTCTTTGTCATCTCTATCTGTGTTTTGCTGGGTCTTTAGCCCATGGCTGCAGACCTTTCTGCGTGGGTGCCAAAGGCCCTTGGGACCATGGGGTATCCACTAGTTGAGGATTTGATCTGCGATCATTCTTGCGATGGGGATCGCGGAGGTTGCTGCAGGTGAAGGAGCGTTGCAGACGTGCAGCGTTCGGTCAGTCGAGGCGAAAAGGAAATCATGTACCAGCGTACCATCCCGTCGCACAGCCTGAGCTCGAATGCCTGCTGGGTGAGGTTTCAGGTCCGCCTTTTTTAAATCTGGATAATACTTTTTGCACTCTTCGAGGTATCCTGCACGCCAGAGGGAATTTCGCATCTCGCGCACCCCCGATCGCCAGTTCGTTGCAAGCACCCGCCAGAAACCAGGAAACGCGACCATGTCCGTGATGTCCCCGGCGCTGAAAGATAGTTTCCGATAGCCTTCGCGCGAGAAACCCAACACGGCATTGGGGCCGACCGTGACGGATCCATCGATCATCCGGGTGAGATGAATTCCGAGAAACGGCAGGTCAGGATCCGGGATCGGGTAGATCAAGTGACGGATCCGGCTGGCATGCTCGGGAGGTAGGCTAAAGTATTCACCGCGGAATGGCACTATCTGGAAATCAGTGTCGAGGCCCGCCATTCTGGCAAGGCGGTCGGACTGGAGGCCACCGCAGACCACAAGGCGACGCGCATTGATGGTGTCTTTAGCCGAAATGACTTCGACCCGATTGCCATCTTCCCGAATGCCCTCCACGGACGTATTCAGCCTAAGCTCGCCCCCGGCCTCGATGATCACCGACACCATCGCATCACAGAGGCGCCGGTAGTCGATGATGCCGGAACTGGGCACATGCAACGCGCCGAGTCCGGCGATCGCGGGTTCACGGTCGGCCAGCTCGTCACGCGATAGCCGGGTGACGTCGATCCCGTTATCTGCGCACCGCCCCTTCAGGGCCTCCATTCGCACCATCTCTTCGGGGCTGGTGGCCACCAGGAGTTTGCCGCAGACTTCATAGGGCACGCCGTGTTTTTCCGCGAAGGCCTTTGTAGCCTTCGCCCCCGCCCTGCATAGCGTCGCCTTCAAACTGCCCGGCGCATAGTAGACCCCGGCATGGATAACACCGCTGTTGTGTCCCGTTTGATGCAGCCCGACGCCCGACTCCTTCTCGAGGACCACCACGCTTGAACCTGGGCGAAGCTCCAACAGTCGCATTGCCGTTGCGAGGCCGACAATGCCGGCACCGACAACACAGAAGTCATACATCCCGCGCTCCGCGTCCGATGCTTGCGGCGTATTTAAGGCGAAACAGCGTGGCAGGCACCATCAACCGCTGGCCCCAGCCATCTCGAGCGAGAGTTTCTTGATCCCGAGTTCTGCCGCCAAGGTCTCGAGTTGACCGTCGAGCTCAGGCGAGATGGTCAGGCCGTCGCGGTCCGCCGTATCGGACTTTCCGTATTCCAGCTCGCCGGGGAGCAAGATCTCCGACACTCCCGGTACACAGGGGCTGCCCTTGATCTGAGACACGAGATCCTCGACGCCGTCGTAGAACTCGTCAAGATCGCGCATGAAACCCGGATCAATGGCTAGGAGGAAATGCCCGACGCCCCCTTTGGGGAACTGGTGGTTGTCCGCCTGCTTGGCAAATGGCGACGCCGTCAGGACACCAGCCAATGCTTCGACGATAATCGAAAGACCGGACCCCTTGTGGATGCCTATGGCCGCCAGAAGACCGTCGTTCAAAACCTCGTTGGGATCGGTCGTGGGTCGCCCCATTTTGTCATAGCCCCAACCTTCAGGAACACTTTCGCCGTTGGCTGCGGCAATCCGGAGCCGTCCCATGGCCACCTGGCTGAGTGCCATGTCAAGAACGATTGGGCGACTTGGCGCGCGGCGCGGGATCGAGATTGAAATCGGATTGTTGCCCGTCACCGGTGCGGAGCCGCCGAAGGGGGCGATGGTTGCCCGCGTGGTGGTCGTCGCCCAGCCAATCATACCGGCCTTGGCAGCCAGCTCCGTGTAGATGCCGGCGGCGCCGAAATGGTGGCTATTGCGTACCCCGCAGAGACCGATACCATGCTCTTTCGCCGTCTCGACGGCTGTCTGCATGGCGAGGGCCGCCGGGCGATATCCGTAGCCGCCATCCGCATTGACGAGACCAACGCAGCCGCGCTTCTGAATGAGTTCCACTTTCGGCGTGACGTTGATCTTGCCGGCGCGCAGCGAGTCCGAGTACTGGCGCAGCCTGAAGACACCATGGGTGGTGATCCCGCGCTTGGTGGCAGTGATTAGGCCGTTCGCGGTGTGCTCGGCGTCCTGCTCGGACATGCCGCAGGCAGCGAAGACATCCATCGCGAAGCGTCGCATTTCAGGTTCGGATACGAGTACCATCGAGAGATTTCCTTCTTTGTTTATCGGTTCATGCTTTGTGAGCTTTGGACAGTCGGCGCCGCCGTAGGAGGCGCGAGACGATTGGGGCAGCGACGACAAGGATGGCGATGCTGCTCATCGCGGCCGCCAGGGGAGTGCTGAAGAAGATGCCTGCATCGCCTCGCGACATGATCAAGGACTGGCGCAACGCCTGCTCGGCGGAGTCGCCCAAGACGAGCGCCAGGATCAGCGGCATGGTGGGATAGTCGAACTTGTTCAGCACGTAGCCGATGATCCCGAAGGTGAACATCACTCCGACATCAAAGAGGCTGTTGCGGAAGGCGAAGACACCGACGATGCAAAGGCCCAGCACAATGGCGTTGACATAGGACGCCGATCTGACCGTGAGGGAGGTGAACCCGGGAATGAACAGCGTGTTCATGGCCAGCAGCATCAAGTTGCCGAGATACATGCTGGCGATGAAGGCCCAGACCACGTCGGGGTTGGTTTCGAACAGCAGAGGCCCGGGGCGCAGGCCCTGCATCAGCATCGCGCCGAAGAGAACCGCCGTGGCGGGCGAGCCGGGTACGCCGAGGGCGAGGATCGGCACCATCGCGCCGCTGGTGGCGGCGTTGTTGGCCGCCTCGGGTCCGGCCACGCCCTCAATCATGCCGTGGCCGAATTTCTCGGGCGTCTTCGACAAGCGTTGCTCGGTGGCGTACGCCGCTGTGGAGGCGATTGTCGTTCCACAGCCAGGGATGATGCCTATGATGAAGCCAAGGACAGTCCCGCGGGCGACTGGCAGTCGGCTTCGCGACAGTTCCTGCCGACTGGGCAGAAGATCCCGCATGCCGACCTTGTTCATGGCGGTGGCCTTTGCGCTCTTCTCGATGTTCGTCAGCACCTCGGCAACGCCGAACATGCCGACAGTCACCGGCAGGAAGTCGAAGCCGTCGAGCATCCGCTCGGAGCCGAAGGTCAGCCGGGCGGTGCCGGTGACGATGTCGAGGCCGACCATCCCGATGGCGAAGCCGAAGGCGAGCATCAGGTACCCCTTCAGAGGCTGATCGGAGCTGAGGCTCGACACCATCGCCAGACCGATCATGAGAACGCCGAACTTTTCGGCCGGGCCGAAGCTGAGAGCCCATGTGGCGAGGGTGGGTGCCAAGGCAACGAGGAGCACGAGGCTGGTAGTGCCGGCGACGAAGGAGGCGATGGCCGCGATCACGAGGACGGCACCTGACCTGCCCTCCAGCGCAAGCTGGTGCCCTTCGAGCGCGGTCCAAATCGCATCGGATTCGCCCGGGATGTTCAGCAGGACGGCAGTGATCGTGCCGCCGTACATCGCACCGTAGTAGATGGCACCAAGCATAATCAGCGCGGAGGCAGGATTCAGCGTGAAGGCGAAGGGCAGCAGAACCGCCATGCCCGCCGTCGGCCCCAGACCTGGAAGGGCGCCTATAAGCGTGCCCATCGTGGTGCCGAGCAGGATCCACATCAGGTTCTGCCAAGTCAGTGCCAGCAGGAACCCATCGGCGAGAAAGGAAAGCGTTTCCATTAGAGCAAGTCCTCAGCCAAGACCGGTGACACCGGCCGGCAGCTCTATGCCGAGCAGCAGCTTGAACGTCAGGAAGATGAACAGGAGCAACGCGCAGACGACTGCGATGCTGGTCAGAGGAGCGCGGCGTTCGATCACGATGAGCTCGATCAAGAGCGCCGCGGCGAGGACGGCAATCATGCCGAGCGTGGTGACCAGCGAGATGGCTGCGGCGAAGAGCACCGCGACCGCGACCACGCGCGCAAAGCTGCGGAGGCCGGGAATGACGGCGGCAAGATCGAGGTCGAAGGCATTGCGCACTGCGGCGCCTCGGGCCTTTCGGAGCTGGTCAGTTGCCAGAATGGTGCCGAGGATCACCATCGCAAGCCCGATCACCCCGGGCAGAAGGCCAGGCCCGACCTGACCGTAGTCGAAGAGCTTCAGGTTGAACCAGACCTCGCGCAGCATCACTAGGCCGAGCAAGACGAAGGCGAGGGCGACGCCCGCCTCAATCCGGTGCCGCAGGACGAGCCTTCTGAGTGCGTCGGATTGTCGGCCGTCTGCGATTCCCGGCTGGGAGGTTGGTTTCATTGCGATGATCCTTACTGCTCATGGCCTTGGCGCAGCGCCGTGATAGCTGCGCCAAGAGTTGTCTTGCGGTCTCAGTTGGAGCCGTGAAGCGTGCCGATACGGCTGAAATCGCCGCGCAACGCTTCGCGGTAGTCTTCCATGCCGATGTAGCCGATGCTCATGTTCAGCCTCCGTGCCATGCTCTGGAAGGACTCGTCCTCCATCGTGGCCTTGAAGGCGTCGTGGAGCTTCTGCACCACTTCCTTGGGGGTACCAGCCGGTGCGGCGAAGCCGAGGCGGCTGTTGAGCACCACGTCTGGGAATCCAAGCGAGGGCATGGTGGGCACATCGAGGCCTTCCACCGGCTCGTCACGCAGCACGGCAAGGATTCGCAACTTGCCGGAGGATACAAAGGGCGTAACGGAGGTGTGCGAGGCGATCACACCGTCGATGTGGCCGCCAGCGGCCGCGAGGGCGGCATCACCGGCACCGTCGAACGGCACGTCGGTGATTTCGGCCCCGATGGAGTTTGCGAGCAGGCGAATGAGGGCCCAGTCCTCCCCGCCGGTGCCAGTCTGGCCCAAGCTGACTTCTCCGGGGTGCTCTTTGACGTAGGCGATAAACTCCTCGGCGGTCTTGGCCGGAAAATCCTCGCGCACGGCGAGCACCTCATTCAGTGCCACCACGCCGATAATGAACTCGAAGTCCTCGAAGGGGTCATAGCTCACTTCCCGCGTGTGCGGGATGGTGGTTGTGGCCCCGGTGCCGGTCACGATGATTTCGTAGCCGTCAGGCGTGGCGGACTTGGCGAATTCCGTGGTGGCGATGGTGCCGGACGCGCCGGGCTGCATCTTGATCGTAAGTGGCTGGCCGAGATGCTCCTGGACGGAGCCGGCAATGGTGCGCGACAGCGTGTCGGAGCCACCGCCCGCGCCGAACGGCACGACGAGCGTCACAGCTTTTTCGGGAAAGTTCTGCGCCGAGGTGTCCTGAGCTGCAAGCGGACCAGACAGGGCGACAAGTCCGGCGATCACTGCGCCGTAGATTTCTTTCTTCATTTTCTCCTCCGATTTTGTGGATTTCCGTATCACCCCCCGCCGACATGGCGTGTGGGCGAAGCAAGCCCGGGCTACGATTTCCCGTTTACTGATGTGAGGGTATCGGGCGCCTCCACTCGCACCTCCTCTTCCCAGCCTGCATCGTATGGATGGCACCCAATTGCTCAAATCAATTGTCCTACCGTCGGTATAAGCGCTACTGATGAGCCCCCTAAGCAATTGATTCGGTGATGGATATGCTGCTTAAGTTCCGCGAGATCGAGGTGTTGTGGGCCGTATACAAGGCCGGTTCGATCAATGGGGCGGCCTCTCTTCTGAACATCACACAACCTGCCGTTAGCATGACCCTGAAAGCTGCGGAGGAGAGATTCGGCTTTCTGCTATTCGACCGGGAGGGAGGCAGGGCCTATCCCACACCAGAAGCCTTGGCTCTGATTCAGCCGACCAGCGGTATCTTTCTTGAACTGAAGGAGTTCGAGCGGCAGCTCATGCGGGTGCGGGAAGGCCGGGCCGGGGTTCTCCGCATAGCAGCGACGCCCACGCTGGATGTGGCCTTCATTCATCAGGCGATCGGAGAGTTTTCGAAGCGGGAGCCTGGCGCGCGGGTGCACGTCCGAACGGTCCCGACCGATCTGGTGGAACAGCTCGTCGCGGACGATCAAGTGGATTTCGGCATTGCCTACGGGCCGGTGGGCAACGAGGCCACTCTGGTAGAAGATCTGCTCTCGGCGGAGATCGGCTGTCTGTTCCACAGAAACCATGCCCTGACGGAACTGGAGTTGGTCCGTCCGAGCGACCTGATGAATGAGCGGCTTCTAACGTATCGGCCAGATACCCCTCTGGGACGAATGTTCGACAAGGTGCTCAAAACTGCAGGCACCGCCATCGAGCCAACGATGGAAACCACCGCGCTGGCGGCAGCGCATCTGGCCTCGATCGGGATAGGGATCGCCCTCATCGATCCGGTAATCCTGCGCAGCGAGCTCTTTCCCGATCTCGTTGCCCGGCCCTTCGAGCCGACAGTCGCAACACATGTTCAGCTTTTGTCGACCCGGCACAAACCCCTGTCGCTTATCGCCCGCGCTTTCCTGGACGCACTTCGGGAGACGATCGCCGCCCGGCTCAAATAACAGTGTAAAGGCCGCCAGGCGGCGAACCCTAGCGGGAGCGCTCGGCGACAAAGCCGCTCGAAATGGCTTCGGCCACGAAGGCGTCCAGTGCCGCGAAGCAGGGGTGACCGGCGCCGGGCAAGGCCATCGCCTGTTCGACCTTTCGGAAGGCATCCGGGAGGATGCGGATCTGCGGATCGTCGCCAAGTGAATCCTCGAGCGACTCGCGCACACCGCCGACCAGATCGGCCTCACCGCACCTGAAAGCCTCCATGCTCTCCAAAGGCGTCGCAGCGCGCAGGATCGAGGCGTGGTTCAAAGTGTCCGTCAGGTAGAGATCGTAAGCCGAGCCCTTTGCCACAAGGATCCGCGTACCGGGCTGATCGGCCTCGGCCACAGATGCGATCGGTGAGGAAGTTCGCACGGCGTAGGTCGCCTCGATCGTGATATAGGGGCGCGTGAAGGTGAGGGTGCCCGCCCGCGTTGGGTCTATCGCAAGAAACGCGACATCCCAGGCGCCCTTCGTAGCGGCCTTAAACACCTTACCGGCGCCATCGAACACAACGCAATCCAAGCGCGCTCCGATGCGCTCTGCCAACCGTCGGGCAAGGTCGGGGCTTACGCCGTTCAGCGTGCCGCCGGGTCCGGGTTGGACCAATGCGCGGTTGCCCGTGTTGATTGCCGCACGTAGTACGCCGCTGGCGGCAAGCTGTTCGAGGCTGCCGCTCATGCGCTGGTCTCCTTTTCGGCTTGGCGCGCGGCGGTAGCGGCCTCGCGCAGCTGAGTCACCGTCCGTCCGGGCGCGATCTGCTCGGGATCGACGCGGACGTGAATCAGGGCCGGCCTGCCGCTGGCCGAGGCGCGTTCGAAAGCTGCCGCGAAATCCTCGGTGCGATCGACGTACTCCGCGTGACAGCCGAAGGCGCGGCCGTATTGAACGAAGTCGGGGCTCTTGAGAGTGGTGCCACTAATCCGCCCCGGAAACGTCTTTTCCTGGTGCATTCGGATTGTGCCGAGGATGCCGTTGTCGACCACCACTAGGATCACCGCCGCGTCGAATTGGCTGGCCGTGGCAATCTCCTGACCGGTCATCAACAGATCGCCGTCGCCCGCGATACAGATCACGGGACGTTCGGGGTGCCGAAGCTTTGCGGCGACAGCGGCCGGGTAGCCGAAGCCCATTGTGCCGCTCACCGAAGCGACCTGCGCGCCATAGCTACGGTAGCTGTGGAAGCGATGCAGCCATGCCGCGAAGTTGCCGGCCCCATTGGTCAACACGGCGTCCGACGGAAGCGTGTCGCGAAGCCACTTGTGGACTGCGCCCATGTCCATCTGCACGGACACCGCGGGAGGCTCCTGCCATGCCTCAAAGTCGGCCCGGCCCGAGGCGCGCCAGACTTCCCAGGCCTCTGCGCCCCTCAATTCGATCGATTGCAGAGCGTCGACAAAGGCTCTGGTTGTGGCGACTATGCCAAGGGTTGGTTGGTAGAGAGCTCCGAGTTCTTCGGCCGCTGGCAGGACGTGAAGCAGGGTTTGGCGCGGCTTCGGTATATCGAGGATTTCGTAAGCGCTCGACGTGATATCGCCCAGCCGCGAGCCGATGACCAGCAAGCAGTCTGCCTCACGGACACGGGCTTTGAGCGCGGGGTTAATGCCGACGCCCATGTCGCCGACGTAGTTGGGATGTGTATTGTCGAACAGATCCTGACGGCGGAAGGAGGTGGCCACAGGCAGCCCCGCCCTTTCTGCGAAGGCCTGGAATGCAGAGCAGGTGGATTGATCCCAGCCGGTGCCGCCGAGGATGACGAGGGGTCGCTTTGCCTGCTGCAGGTGCTGCGCCAAAACACCCATCTGGGCCGAAGAGGGATGCTGCTCCGCCTCGGCGATGGGCGCCAACTCCGTCATCCGGGCCACCTCGTCGAGCATGTCTTCCGGCAAGGCAAGAACCACCGGACCAGGACGACCACCGATGGCCGTGGCCCAGGCGCGGGCGACGTGCTCCTGCACGCGGTCGGCGTTGTCGATCTGGGCGACCCACTTGGCGACAGGCCCGAACATCTGCCGGTAGTCTATTTCCTGAAAGGCTCCGCGGCCGAAGGAAGCGCGGTCGACTTGGCCGATGAAGAGGATCATCGGCACGCCGTCCTGCATTGCGACGTGCAAACCGGCGCTGGCGTTCGTCGCTCCTGGCCCACGCGTGACCATGCAGATGCCCGGCCTGCCGGTCAGGCGTCCGTCCGCGGCGGCCATCATCGCGGCCCCCCCCTCCTGACGGCATGTGATAAGTTCGATCTCCGGCACATCATGCATAGCGTCGAGAACGGTCAAATAACTCTCGCCGGGTACGCAGAAGACCCGGTCAGCCCCGAGTTGACGCAGCGTCTCCACAAGCAGCACGCCACCCGTGCACTCAGTCGGTAAGTTCATGATTCCTCCAGTCGCCTCGCGCCAGCACTGCCGGTGGCCGAACGCTTCGGCACACAAATCCTACGACGGTGACTGGGAACTCAAGTCAGTTATGCTGCGACTTCCATAAGCTACACTGATGGACGGCGCCAAAGCGCCGTTGATTTTGCTGGGGAAAACCTCACGATTGGCTTCGCGGGCGCATTCAACAGGTGCGGTCTGACCGTGGGCCCCGCTTTCGAGGCCTTGTCGAAATGGTCCGAAGACCCTTAATTTGAGGCACGCTTCGGCGTAACCCACCGGTGACCGGGCCCCTCTGGCGGAAGTGGCGGCGCTTCCGTGATGTCGGCACCTGACCTCTTCCAGCCGCCTGGAAAAAGTATCGACATGGAACAAGGAACAGACCTCCGTCCGGGGGCGATCCGCAGTGATGCGGGCGCCCGCAGCGTGCTTTCGTATTTCCGCTGGGCCTTCGCGGTGACCGCCTTGGGCATCCTGCTCGGCGCCT
>CAYVQK010000007.1:0-41407 GCA_964454145.1 uncultured Oceanicola sp.
TGCTCTATTTCCTCGAGTCCAATACCCGGAGCGCCACCATCATCGGAGCGATCACTGGCGGCGGGATCGGGCTCTTGCTGACACAGGCGATGATCACCCAGAAGGACTGGGAAGAGGTGAGCTATTACATCATCCTGGTGGTGCTGACGGTGATGCTGATGGACTCCTTCTCGGGCTGGCTCCGGCGGCGGTTGATCAAGGGCGAATGACCCCGCAGGAGAGGCAATGAAGCTATCCGAATTCGAGCCGGTGATCGAGCCGGACTGCGATATCGAGGGCTCGAGTTTCGGGCGTTTTTGCGAGGTGAAGCGGGGCAGCCGCGTGGCGTGGTCGGAGTTCGGCGATTACGCCTATTGCGACCGCTATTGCGATATTGCCAACGCATCGGTGGGGAAGTTCGCCAATATTGCCAGCTTCGTGCGGATCGGGGCGACGGATCACCCGCTGGATCGGGCCTCGCTGCACCATTTCATGTATCGCTCCGATGATCTCTGGGCCGATGCGGCGCGGGATGAGGCGTGGTTCGACAAGCGGCGCGCGCGACGGGCGGTGATCGGGCATGACACGTGGATCGGCCATGGCGCGATGGTGAAGCCGGAGGTGACGGTGGGGCACGGGGCCGTTGTGGCCGCGGGCGCAATCGTGACGAAGGATGTGGCGCCCTACGTGATCGTGGCGGGCAATCCGGCGCGGGAGTTGCGGCGGCGGCAGCCCGTTGAGGTGGCGGAGCGGCTCATCGCCCTGGCGTGGTGGGACTGGTCGCATGAGGCGATCCGGGCGGCGCTGGAGGATTTTCGGGCGCTGAAGGCCGAGGCGTTTCTGGAGAAATACGAGGAGCGCCGGGGTGCTCCATGAATGCGCACCCTACGGGGTGTCGTGGGCTACGGTGAGCACCACGCGATCTCCGGCGAACCAGGTTTCGCCGTGCTCCACCGGGCGGCCCTCGAGGTCGCGGTTCAAGCCGGTGGTCTTCAGCAGCGGGTCGCCTTCGCGCAGGCGGAGGTGCAGCGCCTGGGTGGCGCTGGCGCGTTCGGCGGTGAGGCGGGTTTCGGCGCGGATATAGTCGGAGAGCCCCTCGAGGCGCAGGGCTTCGGTGACGGAGGAGGTCTCGGTCAGCCGGGCGGCGAGGCCTGGGAAACGCGCGGCCGGGAAGCTGGAGGTGAAATGGGCGATGGGGCTGCCGGAGGAGAGCGAGAGGCCCTCGTAGACGATCACCTGCGCGTCGGGCTCGAGGGCGAGGGCCGTGGCCTCGGCCTCGGTCGGTGGGCGGGTCTCGACCCGGAGCAAGCGTTTTTCGGGGAGGCGGCCCGAGGCGCGGATGTTCTGGTGGAAGCGGACACGCCGGCCGATGGGATACTCGGTGGGCGGGGCCTCGACGAAGACACCGGCCCCACGGCGGGAACGAACGACGCCGGCCTCCGCCAGGGCGCCGAGCGCGTGGCGGACAGTGTGGCGGTTGACCCCGAAGCGAGAGGAGAGGGCGGCCTCGGTCGGCAACTTCTCGCCCGCGCGGTAGAGGCCCTGGGCGATTTCGCCCTCCAGCGTGGCGGCGATGGACTTCCAGACGGGGGTGCGGGCCATGGTGTTACCGAAATTTCACGAAACGGCACTGGACGCGGCGGGCGACTCGGGCCTATGATTTGTCTAGTTGTATAGTAACCTAGACAAATCGGCAAGTTGTCTCATGAGCGACACACGCAAGGCATGGATGAGCACGCTGGCGCAGGCGCAGCCGGCGTCGCTGGAGGCGGCGATGGCGGGGCTCGGAGAGGTTCCGGCCTTCAGCTGGCTGCGGCGGCCGGAGGTGGGCGGGGTGATGGTGCCCGGCCGGATGGGCGGCACGGGCGCGGCCTTCAACCTCGGCGAGATCACCGTGACACGCTGCGCGCTGAAGCTGGAGAGCGGCGAGGTGGGGCACGCCTATGTGCAGGGGCGTGACAAGGCCCATGCCGAGCGGGCGGCGCTTTGCGACGCGCTGATGCAGACGGGGCGGGCAGGCGATGTCCGGCGCCTCGTCCTGGCTCCGTTGGACGCTGCCCGGGTGGAGGCACGCAGGCGCCGTGCGGCCCGGGCGGCGGCCACGAAGGTGGAGTTCTTCACCATGGTGCGGGGAGAGGACGCATGAGCGCGGCGCTGGAGGGCGGATTTGCGGACGTGCCGGTGGAGGCCAGCCGTGCCTTCCGGGCGGTGCTGGAGGCGATGGCGCGGCCGGGGCGGATCGAGCGGGTTTCGGGCGCGCGGGCGCCAGGGCTTTCGGTGGCGGCCTCGGTGGTGCTGCTGACGCTGGTCGATGGCACGACGCCGGTGTTTCTGGCGGAAGACGTCGACAGCGACGAACTGCGCCAGTGGCTGGCGTTCCACACCGGGGCGCCGGTGGTAGGGCGCGACGGGTCGATGTTTGCTGTTGGCGGATGGGCGGCGTTGGCGCCGCTCGAGAGCTACGGGATCGGGACGCCGGAATATCCCGACCGCTCGGCCACGCTGATCGTCGAAGTGGAGAGACTGGCCAAGGAGGGCGCGCGCCTGACCGGGCCGGGGATCGAGCATGTAACGCACCTGAGCCTGCCGGAGGTGGAGGCCTTCGCGGCCAACCGGGCGCGCTTTCCGCTCGGATTGGATTTCATCTTCTGCGCGGGCGACCGGCTGGCCGGGCTGCCGCGCAGCACGCGGGTGGAGGGCTAGCGATGTATGTTGCGGTGAAGGGCGGCGAGCGGGCGATCGAGGCCGCGCATGCGTGGTTGGCCGAGGAGCGGCGCGGCGATGTGGCGGTGCCGGAGCTTTCGGTGGCGCAGATCCGCGAGCAGATGGCGCTGGCAGTGAACCGGGTGATGGCTGAGGGCTCGCTCTACGACCCGGACCTCGCGGCGCTGGCGATCAAGCAGGCGCGGGGCGACCTGATCGAGGCGATCTTCCTGATCCGCGCCTATCGCACCACCCTGCCGCGCTTCGGCTCGGCGGCGCCGGTGGAGACCGGAGAGATGGCCTGCGACCGGAGGATCAGCGCGACCTTCAAGGATGCCCCGGGCGGGCAGGTGCTGGGGCCGACCTTCGACTACACGCACCGGCTGATCGACTTCGCCCTGGCTGCCGAGGGCGAGCCGCCGGTGGCGCGTGAATGCGAGGCGAATGACGCGCCGATGCCGCGGGTGACGGAGATGCTGGGACGGGACGGGCTGATCCAGGAGGAGGTGGCCTCGGACGAGGTGCCGCCGGACCTGACCCGCGCGCCGCTGGAGTTTCCCGCAGGCCGCCCGCTCCGCCTGCAGGCGCTGACCCGGGGCGACGAGGGCTTCGTGCTGTCGATGGCCTATTCGACCCAACGCGGCTACGGGCGCAACCACCCCTTCGTGGGCGAGCTGCGGATCGGCGCGGTGCCTGTGGAGATGGAGATCCCCGAGCTGGGCTTCGCGGTGGAGATCGGCGAGGTGGTGCTGACCGAATGCGAGACGGTGAACCAGTTCACCGGGTCGAAGACCGAGCCGCCGCAGTTCACGCGGGGCTACGGGCTGGTGTTCGGCCAGACCGAGCGCAAGGCAATCTCGATGGCGCTGGTGGACAGGGCGCTGCGCTGGGAGGAGCTGGGAGAGGACAACCTCGGCGCCCCGGCGCAGGACGAGGAGTTCGTGATCGCCCATAGCGACAATATCCAGGCGACCGGCTTTCTCGAGCATATCAAGCTGCCGCATTACGTGGATTTCCAGAGCGAACTCGAGCTGGTGCGGCGGCTGAGGGCCGAGGCCCAGGCGGCGGTGCACCGGGAGGCGGCGGAATGAGTCTAGCGCATTTCCCTGAAGGCAAACCAGAGCGCCCCGGCCACGGCGAGGCCGGAGAAGAGACCCATCATGTAGCTGCCGATATCCATGTCGCGGCTCCTTTCAGCAAGGGAAACGCGGGCATGGGCGAGCGTGTTCCGGGCGGAGCCTACAACTTCGCCTATCTCGACGAGGAGACCAAGCGGATGATCCGCCGGGCGATCCTGAAGGGCGTGGCGATCCCGGGCTACCAGGTGCCCTTCGCCAGCCGCGAGATGCCCATGCCCTATGGCTGGGGCACCGGCGGGGTGCAGGTGAGCGCGGCCTGCCTCACGCCCGAGGACCGGTTCAAGGTGATCGACCAGGGCGCGGATGACACCACGAACGCGGTGAGCATCCGCAAGTTCTTCGAGCGGGTGGCGGGGGTGGAGACGACCGAGCGCACCGCTGAGGCCACCGTGATCCAGACCCGCCACCGCATCCCCGAGACCCCGCTCACCGGGGGGCAGATCCTGGTCTACCAGGTGCCGATTCCGGAGCCGCTGCGCTTTCTGGAGCCGCGCGAGACGGAGACGCGACGGATGCATGCGCTGGAGGATTACGGGCTGATGCATGTGAAGCTCTACGAGGACATCGCGCGGCACGGCGAGATCGCCACCGCCTATGCCTACCCGGTGAAGGTGGAAGGCCGCTACGTGATGGACCCGAGCCCGATCCCCAAGTTCGACAACCCGAAGCTCGAGATGGCGGCGATCCAGCTGTTTGGCGCCGGGCGCGAGCAGCGGATCTATGCGATCCCGCCCTATACGCAGGTGGTGAGCCTCGACTTCGAGGATCATCCCTTCGTGCCGGGCAAGGCGCCGCATGATTGCGCGCTCTGCGGGGCGTCCGACACCTACCTCGACGAGATCATCACCGACGATGCGGGCAGCCGGATGTATGTGTGCTCAGACACCGACCATTGCGCCGGGCGGCAGGAGGCAGTGGCATGACCATCTCCATTTTCTTGCTCCAAGTACTCCGGGGGAGCGGGGGCAGCGCCCCCGCTCCGTCGGTTCCTGCAGGCACCGAGGCCCGGTCATGACCCCGCTCCTCTCCGTCCGCGACATCCGCAAGGCCTACGGGCCGCGCATCGGCTGCACCGATGTCTCCTTCGATCTCTACCCCGGCGAGGTGATGGGGATCGTGGGCGAGAGCGGATCGGGCAAGTCGACGCTGCTCTCCTGCCTTGCGGGTCATCTGGCGCCAGACCGGGGCGAGGTGATCTTCGACACCCGCGCCGAGGGCCCGCGCGACACGGTTCGGATGAGCGAGCCGGAGCGGCGGATGCTGTCGCGCACCGACTGGGCCTTCGTGCATCAGAACCCGCGCGACGGGCTCCGCATGAGCGTGAGCGCGGGCGGCAACGTGGGCGAGCGGCTGATGGCGGTGGGCGCGCGGCACTACGGGCAGATCCGCGAGACGGCGACGGATTGGCTCGGGCGGGTGGAGATTTCGGCAGACCGGATCGACGACCGGCCCCGGGCGTTCTCGGGCGGGATGCAGCAGCGGCTCCAGATCGCCCGCAATCTTGTGACCGGGCCGCGACTGGTGTTCATGGATGAGCCCACCGGCGGGCTCGACGTGAGCGTGCAGGCCCGCCTGCTCGACCTGCTGCGCGGGCTGGTGCGCGAGATGGGTCTCTCGGCGCTGATCGTGACGCATGATCTGGCCGTGGTGCGCCTGCT
Source organism: uncultured Oceanicola sp. (assembly GCA_964454145.1). GTDB lineage: Bacteria > Pseudomonadota > Alphaproteobacteria > Rhodobacterales > Rhodobacteraceae > Vannielia. Next base: position 5,480 of record CAYVQK010000007.1, read on the forward strand.
GGCGCATCGGCTGATGGTGATGAAAGGGGGCCGCGTGGTGGAGACGGGGCTCACGGACCAGGTGCTGGACGATCCGCAGCACCCCTATACGCAGCTGCTCGTCAGCTCGGTTCTGCAGGTGTGAGATGATCGAGATCAGGGACGTTTCCAAGAGCTTCACCCTGCACAACCAGGGCGGTGCAACGATCGAGGTGATGCGGGGCGCGAGCCTTTCGGTGGCGCGAGGCGAATGCGTGGCACTGGTGGGCCAGTCGGGGGCGGGCAAATCGACGCTGATGCGGATGATCTGGGGCAATTACCTCGCGGCCTCGGGCTCGATCCGTGTGGGCGAGGTGGATGTGGCCCGCGCCGCGCCGCGCGAGATCCTGGCTCTGCGGCGGGAGACCCTGGGCTATGTGAGCCAGTTCCTGCGGGTAGTGCCGCGGGTGCCTACGCGCGAGGTGGTGGCCGAACCTCTGCTGGCGCTGGGCGAGCCGGGCGCGGCGGCGCTGGCGCGGGCGGAGGCGCTGCTCACGCGGCTGAACATCCCGCGCACGCTCTGGGGCCTGTCGCCCACCACCTTCTCGGGCGGCGAGCAGCAACGGGTGAACATCGCGCGCGGCTTTGCGCATGCCTTTCCGGCGCTGCTGCTCGACGAGCCGACTGCTTCGCTCGATGCGACCAACCGCGAGGTGGTGCTGGGCCTGATCGAGGAGGCCAAGGCGCGCGGGGCGGCGATCGTGGGAATTTTCCATGACGAGGCGGCGCGGGGGCGGGTGTGCGACCGTGTGGTCGATGTGACTGAGTTCACGCGGGCGAGGGCGGCATGAAGATTTATGCCGTGGTGGGCCCCTCGGGGGCGGGGAAGGACACCCTGATGGCGGCGGCGAGGGCGGCGCGTCCGGAGATTCACCTGGTGCGTCGCGTCGTCACCCGGGCAGCGGCGACGGGGGAGGATCATCGGCCGGTGACGGAGGAGACCTTCCGGCAGCTTCGGGAGGAGGGGGCCTTCGCGCTCAGCTGGTCGGCGCATGGCCTCTACTACGGCATCCCGCGCGATGCGACGGAGCGGGCGAAGCGGGGCGAAGTGGTGCTGTTCAACGGCTCGCGGGCGATGCTGGAGGCGGCGGCAGCGGCCTTTCCGGGGCTCAGGGTGTTGCATGTGACGGCGACGGACGAGGTGCTGCGCGCGCGGCTTCTGGCGCGGGGGCGGGAGAGCCGGGCGCAGGTGGAGGCCCGGCTGGCGCGCGCCGATCTGCCGTTGCCGCAGGGACTCGACGTCACCACCATCGACAATTCCGGCGCGCTGGAGGAGTCTGTCGCCCGGCTGCTCGCCGCGCTCGACCTCAGGGAGACCACATCGTGATGGACATGGCATCGCCCGCCGAGACCGTGCTGACCAACGCCCGCATCGTGCTGGAAGGCGAGGTGCTGGAGGGGCATGTACGGATGCGGGGTGCTAAGATCATCGACGTCGAGTCCGGCCCGGCGCGGGGCGAGGACATGGGCGGCGACCTGCTGCTGCCCGGCCTCATCGAGCTGCATACCGACAACCTCGAGCGCCACATCCAGCCGCGCCCGCGGGTGGACTGGCCGCATGATGCGGCGATCCTCGCCCATGACGGCGAGCTGGCGAGCGTGGGCATTACCACCGTGTTCGACGCGATGCGGGTGGGTTCGATCCCGGATGCGAAGACCGGCTACGGCGAATATGCCCGGCGGCTGGCGACCGAGCTGATGCAGCTTCGCGCCGCAGGGGCCCTGCGGATCAGCCATTTCCTGCACCTGCGGGCCGAGGTGTGCTCGGCGACGCTGGCCGAGGAGCTGGCGGCCTTCGGGCCCGATGACCGGGTGGGGATCGTCAGCCTGATGGATCACACGCCCGGCCAGCGGCAGTTTGCCGACATCGACCAGCTCCGGGCCTATGTGCAGGGCAAGCGCGGGCTCACGGACGCGGAGTTCGAGGAGCATGTGGCCGGCCTCAAGGCGTTGCGCGAGGCCCATGGCGAGAAGCACGAGGCCGAGACGGTGGCGGCTGCGGCGCGCTTCGGGGCGGTGCTGGCGAGCCATGACGACACCACCGAGGCGCATGTGGCGACCTCGGCGGGCTACGGCATCCGGCTGGCGGAGTTCCCCACCACCGAGGAGGCCGCGCGGGCCTGCCATGCCCACGGGATCGCGGTGATGATGGGCGCGCCGAACCTGATCCGGGGCGGCTCGCACTCGGGCAACGTTGCGGCGCATGCGCTGGCGGAGGCGGGCCTTCTGGATATCGTCTCGTCGGATTACGTGCCCTCGGCGCTGCTCACCTCGGCCTTCCGGCTGGCGCGGCTCTGGGATGACCTGCCGCGCGCGGTGGCCACCGTCACCGCGACCCCGGCGAAGGCCACGGGGCTTTCGGACAGAGGCCGGATCGCGCCGGGGCTGAAGGCCGACATGTTGCGGGTGAGCCTTTTGGGTGAGACGCCCGTGATCCGCGCGGTCTGGAGCCATGGGCGGCGGGTGGCCTGAGACGGAAGCCTAGACGAGTGGCGGCAGCGTGGTGGCCTGGCGGGAGAGGCCGGGGGCGAGCGGGTAGAGCGTGGCTTGCAGCGCGTGGTAGATGTCGGGCTTGCCCTCGAACTGGGTTTCGGTGGGGTTGCCTTGGGCGTCGAGGCCCGGAAACCAGCCGCCGCGGGGGTGGTCGATGAAATGGTCGGCGGCGAAGGTCCAGAGGCGGCGATACCAGGCTTCGTCCTCGGCGCGGCGCTCCAGCTTGATGAGCGAGGCCAGCGCGCCGATGCCTTCGGTGACCGGCCACCAGTAGCGGTCGCGCAGGAGGGGCGTGCCGCCGAAGCTGACCGTGTAGTGCAGGCCGCCGTCCTCGGCCCAGCCGTCGGAGAGTGCGCGCTCCACGAGCTTTCGGGCGGTGTCGGGGGCGCCGCTCTCGGGGCGGCCGGCGAGATCCCAGTGCTGGAGCAGGAGGCGGGCGAACTCGAGGCTGTGGCCGGGGGTGGTGCCGGCGGGGCGGAACATCGGGTCGCCGTCGTGGTCGGCGTCCACTGTCCAGTCGGTGAAGTAGTGCTCGGGAATGCGGTAGCCGTAGGCCGGGGCCTTCAGCCCGAGGAAGAACCACAGGATGCTGCCCGCGCGCTCGAGGTAGATCTCGCGGCCGGTGGCCTCGTAGGCAGCCATCAGCGCCTCGGCGCCGTGCATGTTGGCGTTCATGCCGCGGTAGCTGTCGAGCGGCTGCCAGTCGGTGTCGAAGTCGGGGCCGAGGAGGCCGGGGCCGTCTTCCCAGAAGTGAGTGAAGAGCGTTTCGGTGGCGGCGTCGATGAGCGCGGCGGCCTCGGGGTGGCCGGTGAGATGGGCCGAAGAGGCGGCGAGCAGCACGAAGACATGGCCGTAGCCCATGCGGCGGCGGTCGGTCGGGGTGTGGCCGGTGACGCCCCAGGCCCAGCCGGTGCCGTCGCGGTGGCCCTCGGCGATATAGCGCATGCCGTGGTCGATCATGTCCGCGCCGTCGAGGCCGGTGAGTTCGGCCAGCGCGTAGCTGTGGATCATCCGGGTGGTGCAGTGGAGTTGCTGGAGCGGGTCGGGCAGCGGGGTGCCGTCCCAGGCAAGGTTGTGGAAGCCGCCTTCGGGGTTCAGGGCGGCGCGGAAGAAGGCGAACTGCCTGCGGGCGTCGGCGGCGAGCCAGTCGCGGTGGGCGGGCGTGTCGAGCCAGAAGCCGGGGGCGTCGGGATCGCCGGGGGTCATGACAGCTCGTAGACGGAGATTTCAACCCGCGTCGCCCGGCGGCCGCCGATGCCGACGAAGAGCTGCCTGTTGACCCAGGCGTAGCGCGGGTCGCCCGTTTCCAGCCGGCAGTGGGTGCGCATGTAGTAGTCGAGCGGGTCCACATCTTCGCCCGCCGCGACGCGGGCCATCACCTCGGGCGGGCCATGGCGGAGGCCGAAGTTGATGATCTCGATGACCGCGCCGTCGTGGGTGCGCATGGCGTAGCGGGTGTCGAGCTCGGCAAGGCCTCCGTCGAAGATGGTCTGCCAGTCGGCGCCGAGGTTCAGCACCTCGCCGCGGATGCGCGCGCCCTCCACCTTGCCGCCGATGATCGGGATGATCCGCCGCTGCCCGGCGCGGCCCTGGCCCATCTCCATGATCGGGTCGAGCTCGACGGTCAGGTCGAAGGCGTGGGTGAGCGGGGGGGCATTGAAGTACATGGGTGTCTCCTCGCGCGCGACCCTAGCGGGCGAGCCATCCGCCGTCGACGTTGATGATGGCGCCGTGGAGGTAGTCGGAGGCCGGGGCGGCGAGGAAGACGGCGGTGTCGGCAATGTCCTCGGGCTGGCCCCAGCGGCCGGCGGGGATGCGCTCGAGGATGGCCTGGTTGCGGGACGTGTCGGCGCGGAGGGCCTCGGTGTTGGCGGTCTCGATGTAGCCAGGGGCGATGGCGTTGGCATTGATGCCCCGCGCCGCCCATTCGTTGGCCATGAGCCTGGTGAGCCCGGCGACGCCGTGCTTGGAAGCGGTGTAGGAAGGCACGCGAATGCCGCCCTGGAAGCTGAGGAGCGAGGCGATGTTGATGATCTTGGCGGGGCGGTTCTCGGCGAGGGCTGCCTTGGCGAAGGCCTGGGAGGTGAAGAAGAGCGCCTTGAGGTTCACGTCGATCACGTCGTCCCAATCGGCCTCGGTGAAATCGACCGCGTCGGCGCGGCGGATGATGCCGGCGTTGTTGACCAGGATGTCGTAGCCCGCGCCGGTGAAGACGTCCTTCGCGGCCATGGGATCGGCGAAGTCGAGGCGGATCTCGTCGCCGCCGCCGATCAGCGCCAGGGTCTCGTCGCAGCCGCGCCGCCCGGCGCAGGTGACATGGGCGCCGGCGCGGGCGAGGCCCAGGGCGATGGCCTGGCCGATGCCGGCGTTGGCGCCGGTGACGAGCGCCTTGCGGCCTTCGAGCGAAAATCGGTTCATGTTCTGCTCCCCGTGTTTCGCGCCAACATGGCGGTCGGGGGCGGCGGGTGCAACGCTGGATCAGGCCGCGCCGGCCCAGGGATCTTCGCGCTGGAGCGCGGCCTTGAGGTGCGCGACGAGCGCGCGGACGCGGGGGGCGTTGGCGAGGGGCTCGGGCACCTGGAGGTAGAGCCAGTAGGTGGGGGTGGTGAACTCTGCCAGCACCTCGACCAGCTCGCCGCGGGCCATGGGGCCGTCGATCAGGTAGTCCGACAGGCAGGCGATGCCGTCGCCCTGCACCGCGGCCTTCAGGAGCTGGGTGCCGTCGTTGCACGACAGACGGTAGCGGGGGCGGATGACGAAGCGGCGGGTGTCCTGCTCGAACTCCCAGTAATCGCCGGTGGGCGAGTAGTTGAGCACATCGTGGCTTTCCAGCTCGCGGGGCGCCCGCGGCGTGCCGCGGCGGGCGAGGTAGGCGGGGGCGGCGACCACCCGGCGGCGCATCGGGCGCAGGGCGATTTCCCGCACGCCGGAGAAACTGCCGGGAGTCACGCCCACTGCCATGTCGAAGCCTTCCTGCACCGGGTTGACGATGCGGTCGACGGCGAAGATCTCCATCGTCAGCGAGGGGTGGCGGCGGCGGAAGTCGGTGATGAGATCCATCAGGTGGAGGCGGCCCAGGGTGGCGGGCACCTTGATGCGCAGGTGACCGGCGACGTCCTCGGCGGCCTGGGCGAAGGAGGCCAGCGCATCGTCGGCGTCGGCGATGAGCTTGGAGGCGACGGGGAGCTGGCGCGCGCCGTGGTCGGTGAGGGTGAGGCCGCGGGTGCTGCGGCGGAACAGGGTGACGCCGACGCGGTGCTCGAGCTGGTCGACCCGTTTCTTCACCACGGAGACGGAGAGGCCCAGCCTGCGGGCGGCCTCGGAGAAATTGCCGGCCTCGGCCACAACGAGAAAGCTTCGGAGGTTTTCGAGGGTGTCCATGGCTTCACCTTGCGCGATTTGCGAAAGCTATATGCGTGACGAGAGCATTTGTCGAAGCGCGCGTGCGTGTTAGCCTTTTCGCAGCCTGCGTCAGACGGGCGACCACAGGGAGGATACCAATGAACCGCAGAACACTTCTGGGCGGCGTTGCCGCGCTTGCCGCCGGGCTCGGCCTTGCCACCGGGGCCGTGGCGCAGGATGCCTGGCCCAGCAAGCCCATCCACTTCGTCGTCGGCTACCCGGCGGGCTCCTCGCCCGACACCATGGGCCGGATCGTGGCCGAGGGCATCGAGAAGGCGCTTGGCCAGCCGGTCGTGATCGAGAACAAGCCCGGTGCGGGCGGTGCGATCGGCGTGCAGCAGATGCTGCAGGGCGAGCCGGACTATACCTTCAGCGTCACCACCAACGGCCCGATGACCACCTCGGCCCGGCTGATCCCCGATCTGGCCTATGACGTGCAGGAGAACATCAAGCCGGTGGCGCTGGTGGGCACCAGCCCGCTGATCTTGACGCTGAACTCGGAAGCCGAGGCGAACTCGCTGGAGGAGTTCATCGCCTGGGCCAAGGAAAACCCCGGCGAGATCACCTATGGTTCGATCGGCCAGGGCTCGGGCTCGCATCTGACGACGGAGCTCTTTGCCGCCACGGCGGGGCTCGAGATGCTGCACATTCCCTTTGCCAGCTTCTCCGAGGTGACCAACTCGATCCTGGGCCAGGAGATCAACGCGGCCTTCATGGCGCCCTCGGGCGCGCTGGCGCAGTTCAAGGCGGGGAACCTGAAGATCCTCGGGATCTCGTCGATGGAGCCCACGCCGCTGGCGCCGGATGTGCCGGTGATTGCCGGTGAAGCCGGGATGCCGGAGGATTTCCGCGCCGAGCTTTGGATCGCCGTGGTGGCGAATTCGGAGGCCTCCGACGAGGTGGTGGCCAGGCTCAACGAGGAGATCGGCAAGGTGCTGGCCAGCGACGAGGCGAAGCAGAAGATGCTCGAGATCGGCTGGCAGGCGCAGGGCGGTGACACGCAGCTTCTGGCGGACCGGATCGTGAAGGACACCGACGTCTGGGGCGCGGTGCTCGAGAAGGCCGGGCTGGTCAAGAACTGAGCCCCTGCGGCGTGGCCCGCTGCGGCCGCGCCTTCCATTTCGGGAGACGACACCATGAACCAGCGCTTGCGCGGGGCAGAGACGCTCATGCCCCAACACCGCCAGCTTGCCCGCGTGCGGCAGATGATCCGGGAGGGGGAGGAGGGCTTCTTCGTCGACCGGAAGGTCTTTACCGACGCGGAGATTCACGAGCTGGAGATGCGCCACATCTTCGAGGCGACGTGGAACTTTGTCGGACTGGAGAGCCAGGTGCCCGAGCCGAATGACTACGTGACCACCCATATCGGGCGGCATCCGGTGATCCTGCAGCGGGGCAATGACGGGGTGATCAGGTGTTTCTACAACACCTGCCGCCATCGCGGCGCGGTGTTGTGCCCCTGGAAGAGCGGCAACAAGCGGGTGCACGTGTGCCGCTATCATGCCTGGAGCTATGACAGCGAGGGCAGCTGCGTGGCGGTGGCGCAGGAGGCGGACGGGCAGTACCCGGCAGGCTTCGACAAGGCGGAGTATCCGCTGGTGGAGATCGCCCGGCTGGAGAGCTACCGGGGGTTCATCTTCGGCTCGCTGAGGGCGGAGGTGCCGTCGCTCGGGGAGCACCTGGGAGAGGCGGCGCGGTTTCTGGATCTGACGGTCGATCAAAGCCCGGATGGCGTGGAGTACGTGCCGGGCGAGGTGGCCTATACCTTCGACGCCAACTGGAAGCTGCAATGGGAGAACGGCCTCGACTTCTACCATTTCGCGGCCACCCATGCCTCCTACATGGAGGTGATGAAGCACCGGCAGACCACGGGCGCGATGCCGGAGGCGAAAACCTACGAGGCGGACGACGTGGAGGAAGGCACGGGGACATACTCGTTCCCGCGCGGCCATGCGCTGATGTACGCGATCCGCAAGAGCGGGCGGGTGCATGTGCGGCCGATTGCCAAGGATCCGGCGGTGCTGGAGGAGATCCGCGCGCGCGCCGGGGAGGACAGCCTGAAGTGGATCCTGCGGCAGCGGAACCTGACGATCTTCCCGAACCTGCAGGTGGTGGACATCTCGGCGATGCAGTTGCGCACATGGCGACCGCTGGGGCCGGGGAAGACCGAGATGCGCAGCCACTGCCTTGCGCCGGTCGGGGAGGCGCCGGACACGCGGGCGCTCAGGATCCGGAACTACGAGGATTTCTTCAACCCGACGGGGCTGGGCGCCTCGGATGACAACCTGATGTATGAATACGTGCAGGCGGGCTACCAGGCCGACGAGGCGGGGCCGACCTCGGGCTACCTGCGCGGGCTCGGGGTGGAGCCAGGGCCGGACCCGTATCAGGCGGAGCTGCGGATCGCGCCGCAGGCGGCGCGGCACGGGCCGGTGACCTTTGGCGACGAGAGCTGCTTTCACACCGGCTACCGCGAGTGGCTGCGGCTGATCGAGGCCGGGCTGGAGCGGGAGATTGCGGAGGCTGGCGATGCTTGACGAGATGCCAACGAGCGAGCGGGTCGCGGCGGGCATAGCCGCGCGGGTGCTGGCGGAAGAGGGCCACCTGCTGGATGCGCAGGACTGGGACGCGTGGCTGGCGCTCTACACCGAGGATTGCACCTATTGGGTGCCGGTCTGGCGCGACGAGAGCGAGGCCACCTCTGATCCGGCGCGGGAGGTTTCGCTGATCTACCACACCAGCCGCGCGGGGCTGGAGGAGCGGGTGCTGCGCATCCGCACCCGCAAGAGCGTGACCTCGATGCCGCTGCCGAGGACGGTGCATTTGGTGAGCAACCTGCTGGTGGATGACTTCCGGGAGGACGAGATCACCGGGCGGGCGAGCTGGATGGTGCAGCACTACGACCCGCGGGTAAGCAAGCGGACCTCGAACTGCGGGCATTACGCCTTCACCTTGCGCCGCACCGCCCAAGGCTGGAAGATCGCCGCAAAGAAGGTGACGCTGCTGGATGACATGCTTCCGGCGGTGATCGACTTCTACGGGCTGTGAGGGACGGATGAAGCGGGATTACCTCGACCTCTGGGGAGGCGCCTTGCTGGCGCTCTGCGGGCTGGCGGTGGCGGCCTATTCGGTGGCGAGCTACGACTTCGGCGAGTTGCGGCGGATCGGGCCCGGGTTCTTTCCGACGATGCTGGGCGTGCTGCTGGCGGGGCTCGGCTTGGTGATCGCTGTGCCCGCGGCACTGCGGCGGGGCGAGGCGGCGGAGATCGCGCTGAAGGAAGCGGGCTTCGTGCTGCTCGGCGTGCTTGTCTTCGCGCTGACAGTGGAGCGGGCGGGGCTGATCGTGGCCACGGTGCTGACCGTGCTGATCGCCGCGGTTCCGGCACCGCGCAAGGGATACCTCTGGCGCGGCGGTGTGGCCGTGGTGGTGGCCGGCATCACCTGGGCGATCTTCGTCGCCGGCCTCGGCATGACCCTGCCGGTCTGGCCCTGGAGCCGCTGAGATGACGACCTGGGAAGGGCTCGTCTACGGCCTCGGCGTGGCGCTTCAGCCGCATGTGCTGGCCTACTGCTTTCTTGGCGTGTTCCTCGGCACCTTCATCGGCGTGCTGCCGGGTGTGGGGGCGCTGGCGGCGATCTCGCTGCTGTTGCCGATCACCTATTACATCGCCCCGGAATCGGCGCTGGTGATGCTGGCGGGCGTCTACTACGGCGCACAGTACGGCGGCTCGATCGCCTCGATCCTGCTGCGGTTGCCAGGCACGCCGCAATCGGCGGTGACGGCGATCGAGGGTTATCCGCTGGCGCGGCAGGGCAAGGCGGGGCTGGCGCTGTTCACCGCCATGTCCTCGTCGTTCATCGGCTCGGTGCTGGGGATCGCGGTGCTGGTGCTGATGGCGCCCTGGCTGGCGAAGATCGGCACCAAGTTCGGCGCCGCGGAATATGCCGCGATGATGACGCTGGGGCTGGTGGCGGCCTCGACCGTGGGAGCGGGCGCGCCGGCGAAGTCGATGGCGATGGTCGTCGTCGGCATGATCCTGGGCTGCGTCGGGACGGATGTGAACTCGGGGCAGATGCGCTTCACCTTCGGGCAGACGGAGCTGCTGGATGGGGTGAACCTGGTGGCGCTGGCGATGGGGCTCTTCGGGATCTCGGAGGTGATCGCCAACATCCGCAGCTCGGGCGACCGGCACGTGAAGGAGCGGGTGGGCCTGCGCGAGATGCTGAAGGAGCGGCGCGAGCTGAAGCGGATGGCGGGGCCTGCGGTGCGGGGCACGGCGCTGGGCAGTTTCTTCGGCGCGCTGCCGGGCACGGGCGGAGTGATTGCCACCTTCATCAGCTATGCGCTGGAGCGGAAGATCACCCGCACGCCGGAGCGCTTCGGCAACGGCGCGATCGAGGGGATCGCGGGGCCGGAGGCGGCGAACAACTCGGGCGCGATCACCGCCTTCATCCCGACGCTGACGCTGGGCATTCCGGGCGACGTGATCATGGCGCTGCTCTTGGGTGCCATGATCGTGCACGGGGTGCAGCCGGGGCCCTTGATGCTGGTGGAACGGCCCGAGATGTTCTGGGGGCTGATCGCCAGTTTCGGGATCGGCAACCTGTTTCTGCTGGTGCTGAACCTGCCGCTGATCGGCATCTGGGTGGCGCTGCTGCGCATTCCGTTCTCGCTGCTCTACCCGGCCATCGTCGTCTTCGTCTGCATCGGGGTCTACTCGGTGCGGGGCTCCACCTTCGACGTGCTCTCGGTGGTGCTGATCGGCGCCTTCGGCTACGCGCTGTCGCTCTTGCGGTTCAACCCGGCGCTGCTGCTGTTGGGTTTCGTGCTCGGCCCGCTGATCGAGACGAACCTGCGGCGGGCGCTGCTGCTCTCGCGCGGCGACCTGCTGGTGTTCTTCGAGCGGCCGATCTCGGCAGGGTTCATGGCGGCGACCATCGCTCTGCTGATCTGGGGCGTTGTCTCGGGGCTGCGCGGGCGGCGGAAGGCGGCGGAGGCATGAGCCGGGATGTGATCGTTGCAGGCGGCGGCTGTGCCGGGGTGGCGGCGGCCCTGGGCGCGGCGGGCGCGGGGGCGAAGGTGCTGCTGCTGGAGCGGAACCATTGCCTTGGCGGGGCGGCGACCATGCGCAACGTCACCACCTTCTGCGGGCTCTACACCCTGGGCGAGGAGACCCGGCGGGTGGTGGGCGGCGTGGGCTGGGAGGTGATGCAGCGGTTGAGGGCGATGGGTGCTCTGAGCCCGCCGCAGCGGTTTCGCGGTGTCTTCGCGCCCTTCGATCCGGAGGCACTGAAGCTGGTGCTCGACCTGCTCTGCGCCGAGGCCGGGGTGGAAGTGCACTTCGGCCAGCAGGTCATTGCCGCGCGGCGCGAGGATGACCTGCTGAGGGAGGTCACCGTTGCGGGCCATGGCGGGCAGGCCACCCATCGCGCGTCGGCCTTCGTCGATACCACCGGCGACGGCGACCTTGCGGCCTTCGGCGGGGCGGCAACGCGCTATGGCAATGAAGACGGGGTGAACCTGGGCACTCTGGGCACCCGCTTCAGCGGGCTCAAGCCGGGCACCAAGGTGGATGCCGAGGCCTTCGGCGCGGCGGTGCGCGAATTCGGCGCGTATTTCCTGACCAAGGAAAAATCGGTGATGATCCACCTGCCGTTGTCCGGAGACCTCGTGGCCTTCGTCGCCTCCGCCGCCTACGACCCGCGCGACCCTGTTTCCACTTCCGCCGCAGAGGCCAACGGGCGCTACCAGGCGTGGAACTACCTCTCGGCCCTGCGCTCCCTGCCGGGCTGCGAAGACGCCTTTCTCGCCTCGACCGGCCCCGAGTTCGGCACCCGCGAGTCGCGCCATATCGAAGCGGTGCGGCGGTTTACCTGGGCCGATATCGAGGCGCGTACCGCGTTTGACGACTGCATCGCGCTGGGGGCCTGGGGGGCGGAGTGGCATGACCGGGAGAGCTATGCCTCGTCGTTCGATTTTCCGCCGGAGAAGGGCTGCTACCAGATCCCGCTGTCCTGCCTGCAGAGCCGCGACACGCCGAACCTCTGGGCCGCCGGGCGCCTGGTGGATGGCGACCGGAAGGGCGGTGCGGCGATCCGGGTGCTGGGGGCGGCGATGGCCACGGGGCAGGCGGCGGGCGTGGCTGCGGCGCTGGGCGGCGGGGCGGCGGATGTGCGGGCCGAGTTGAAGCGACAGGGCGCGCTGCTTGACCCCGGCGAGATCAGCGCAGAGCTTTGAGGCAGCACAGGGGAGGCGGGAATGATCATCGACGCGCATCAGCACTTCTGGAGGATCGACCGGGGCGATTACGGCTGGATGGATGACAGCGTGGCCGCGATCCGGAAGGATTATGGCCCGGCGGACCTTGCGCCCATCGCGGAGGCGAAGGGGGTGACCGGCACGGTGCTGGTGCAGGCCGCGCCTACGGTGGCGGAGACGGAATACCTGCTGGACCTCGCCGAGGAGAGCGACCTGGTGCTGGGCGTGGTCGGCTGGATCGACCTCGAGGGCGACGTGCCGGCGCAGCTTGCCCGCATCACGCGCCCGGCACTGAAAAGCCTGCGCCCGATGCTGCAGGATATCGAGGATACGGAATGGCTGCTGCGCCCCGCCGTGGTGGAGGGGTTGCGTCAGGTGGCGCGGGCGGGGTTGAAGTTCGACGCGCTGGTCACGCCGCGGCATCTGCCGATGCTGGAGCGGTTTGCCCGAATGGTACCGGAGCTTCCGATGGTGATCGACCATTGCGCCAAGCCGGTGTTCGACGGCACCGACCCCGGGGCAGAGTGGCGCGAGGGCATGGCGGCGCTGGCGGCGCACCCGCACGTGGTCTGCAAGCTCTCGGGGCTCGCCACCGAATACGGGCCGGGCTGGAGCGCGGAAGGGCTGCGAGAGGTTGCCGGCCATGTGCTGAAGGTCTTCGGACCGGAGCGGGTGATGTGGGGCAGCGACTGGCCGGTGCTGGAATTGGTGGGCCGCTACGAGGGCTGGCTCGACGCGGCGCAGGCGCTCACCCGGGGGCTATCGGAGGCCGAGCGGGCGGCGGTGTTTGCCGGCACGGCGCGGCGGTTCTACGGGCTGGAAGACTGAGGAGGAGAGACATGCAGCGAATGGGCTTCGTCATCGGAATCGCGCCGGAGAACATCCCCGAATACAAGCGCCTGCACGCGGAGATCTGGCCGCAGGTGGCGGAGCGGATCAAGCTCTCGAACGTGACGAACTACTCGATCTTCCTGCGCGAGCCGGAGAACCTGATGTTCGGCTACTGGGAATATGTCGGCGACGATTTCGAGGCCGACATGGCGGCGATTGCCGCCGATCCGGTGACGAAGGAGTGGTGGGCCGTCTGCGGTCCGATGCAGCGCCCGCTAGAGAGCCGCGCGGAGGGCGAGTGGTGGGCCGGGATGGAGCAGGTGTTCTACCTGCCCTAGCCCGGCCTGTAATCGCGGTTGGCTTCCGGGTCTTCGGTGGAATAGCCGAGGCCCTCGAGCTCGTCCCAGACCTCGGCGGGGATGTCCCATTCTGACCAGGCCACCGTTTGCGCCACGCGCTCGGGGCTGGAGACGCCAATGACCGTGGAGGCGATGCGCGGGTCGCGGAGGGAGAATTGCAGGGCCACCGCGCCGGGGGGCACCTGGTGGCGGGCGCAGATCGCCTCGATGGCACGGACCGGGGCGAGCGCCTCGTCATCGGCTTTCTGGTAGGTGATCTGGGGCATCACGGCGGAGCCCTTGGCGAGCACGCCGCCGGCGTAGGGCGCGGCATTGAGCACCGTCATCCCGGCCTTGTGGGCCCAGGTGAACATCTCGTCGGCGGCGCGGTTGAGCAGGGTGTAGCGGTTGTGGCTGAGGATCGCGTCGAAGGGGCGCTCCTTCACCAGTGGGAACATGAGGTCGAGGCGGCCCATGGCGAGGCCGACCTTGCCCGCGAGCCCCTCGTCGCGGAGCTTGAACATCTCGTCGAGCGCGCCGTCCTTTCCGGTGACTTCATCGAGGTCGCGGGCGTGCTCGGGGTCGTGGAGGTGCAGGAGGTCGATCTTCTCCACCCCCAGCGCGGCGAGGCTCTCCTCGACCGACTGGCGCACGCGGGCGGCGTCGAACCGGCCGGTGTCCTTGTCGCGGTCGAGCTTGGTGGCGAGCACGAAGCCTTCAGGCAGCCCGCCGCGCTCGGCGATGGCGGCGCCGATGCGCTCCTCGGAACGGCCGAAACCGTAGATTCGGGAGCTGTCGATGAAGTTGGAGGGGCCGTCGAAGATGGCGCGCAGGGTGGCGCGGGCGCGGTCTTCGCTCACCTCGTAGCCATAGGTGTCGGGCATGTCGCCCAGCGCCGATGTGCCGAAACAGATCGGGCTGATCCGGGGGCCATCCGGCCCAAGCGTTGCATCACTCATCGCGTCCTCCCTTGCGTCGCCCCGTTCTAGCGGAGCAGGGCGGGGGCGGACAGGGCTTGTGGTCCTGTTCACTGTCCCGCCGCGAAAAAACCCTTCCAACGCGTGCGGTGTTGAGCTTGTATGTTACCGCAACCAGTCGCGCGGGCCGGCACTCGAGGAGGAGGCCGCCCGATACAAGCGGCGGCGGCAGCTGGGGCGGACCCCCATGCAGGGAGGAGAACCATGGACGGAGCGGCGCCTGCGCCCATCGTCGAACTGACGGGAATCGGCAAGTCCTTTCCCGGGGTGCGTGCCTTGCACCAGGCGCGGCTCGACCTGCGACCCGGCGAGGTGGTCGCGCTGATGGGTGAGAACGGCGCCGGCAAGTCGACCCTCATGAAGATCCTCACCGGGGTATACCAGCCCGACGAGGGCGAGATTCGGGTGGACGGGAAGCGGGTGACCCTGCCCGGGCCGACCGCGGCGCAGGATCTCGGCATTTCGATCATCCATCAGGAGCTGTTCCTGATGAACCACCTGACGGCGGCGCAGAACATCTTCATCGGGCGCGAGCCGCGCAAGGGCTGGGGCATCTTCGTGGACGAGGCCAGGATGAAGGCCGATGCCGCGAAGATCTTCGATCGGATGAAGGTGAGGATCGACCCGGGCCAGGAGGTGGGCGAGCTCACCGTGGCGCGGCAGCAGCTGGTGGAGATCGCCAAGGCGCTCAGCTTCAACGCCCGCGTGCTGGTGATGGACGAGCCGACCTCGGCGCTGAACGAGGTGGAGGTCGAGCACCTGCATACCATTGTGGACGACCTGAAGCGCCAGGGCGTCGGGATCATCTACATCACCCACAAGATGGCGGAGGTGAAACGGATCGCCGACCGCATCCTGGTGATGCGCGATGGCGAGTACATCGACACGCTGCCGGCGGAAGGCACCTCGATCGACACCGTCATCCAGCTCATGGTGGGCCGCGAGCTGGCGAGCCAGCACCGGGCCGGCGGGCAGGCGCGGGCCGACGAGGTGCTGCGCGTCGAGGGGCTGAACCGCGGCCGCATGGTGAAGGACGTGAGCTTCTCGCTGAAGAAGGGCGAGATCCTCGGCTTCGCCGGGCTGATGGGCGCGGGCCGCACCGAGGTGGCACGCGTCATCTTCGGCGCCGATCCGCTGGAGAGCGGTACGATCCACGTGCACGGGCAGCCGCGGCAGATCGGCAGCCCGAAGGACGCGGTGGAGAACGGCATCGCCTACCTGTCGGAAGACCGGAAGCAGTTTGGCCTCGTTACCGGCATGAGCGTGCGCGACAACATCACCATGCCCTCGTGGAAACGCTTCGTGACGGGGCGTGTGTTCATGCGGGACCGGGCACTGAAATCGGTCTCGCAGGATTATGTGGGCAAGCTGAAGGTGAAGACGCCGACGGTGGAGCAGGAAACGCGTCTGCTCTCGGGCGGCAACCAGCAGAAGGTGGTCATCGCCAAGTGGCTGCTTCGGGATTGCGACATCCTCATCTTCGACGAGCCCACGCGCGGTATCGACGTGGGGGCGAAGGCCGAGATCTATGCGCTGCTGGAGGAGCTGGCGGCGCAGGGCAAGGCGGTGATCGTCATCTCCTCGGAGCTGGAGGAGGTGCTGCGGCTGTCGCAGCGCATCCTGGTGATGAGCGAGGGCCGGATCACCGGGGAGCTCGACGGCCGCATGGCCACGCAGGAAGACATCATGACACTGGCGACGACGCGCCACGAAGACGCCGCCTGAGAGGGGATCAAGCCGAATGACCGACGCCATCGCCGCTCCGACAGAGGACGCCCGCCGCGGTTTCATCACCGTCGGCACCCTGCAGAAGGCGGTGGCCTTCGTGGTGCTCGTGCTGCTGCTCGGGTTCTTCTCGATCTTCGCGCCGAACTTCGCGCAGTGGTCGAACATGGTGAACATCATGCAGGCCACGGCGGTGAACGGGGTGCTGGGCGTGGCGGTGACCTTCGTCATCATCACCGGCGGCATCGACCTGTCGGTGGGCACGATGATGACGCTGACGGCGGTGGTGGCCGGGCTGATCCTGACCAACCTCGGGATGCCCCTGCCGTTCGGCATTGCCGGGGCGATCCTGTTCGGCGGTTTCATGGGTTCGATCTCGGGCGGCTGCATCGCCAAGCTGAAGATCCCGCCCTTCATCGCCACGCTGGGGATGATGCAGATCGCCCGCGGGCTCGCGCTGGTGTTCTCGGGCGCCAAGCCGATCTACTTCAATGACACGCCGAGCTACTATTACATCGCCTCGGAGAGTTCGATCACCAACCTGATCCCCTGGCTCGAGATCCCGAACGGCGTCTTCATCATGTTCGGCGTGGCGATCATCTCGTCGATCGTGCTGACCCGCTCGATCCTCGGGCGCTACATTTTCTCGCTCGGTTCGAACGAGGAGGCGGCGCGGCTCTCGGGGGTGAACGTCGATCTGTGGAAGATCGTCACCTATGGGGTGTCGGGCATGATCTGCGGCGTGGCGGGCCTGCTGATCTCGTCGCGGCTCAACTCGGCACAGCCGGCGCTGGGCCTCGGCTACGAGCTCGATGCCATCGCCGCCGCCGTGATCGGGGGCACCTCGCTTTCGGGCGGGCGCGGGACGGTGCTGGGCACCATCATCGGCGCCTTCATCATGAGCGTTCTGACGAACGGGCTTAGGGTGATGGGGGTGCAGGAGGAATGGAAGATCGTGATTACCGGCGTCATCATCATTGCCGCCGTCTACGTCGATATCATGCTCCGGAAGAAGAGCTGATCCCGGGAGGAGTTGTGGAGGGCGTCCGGGCGCCCGCTTTGAAAGACGAAACGGTTATCTGGGAGGAAACCACCATGAAGAAGATCCTTGCAGCCCTTGGCGCGGCCACCATCCTGGCGGGTCCCGCCGCGGCACAGGACACCTATTTTCCGATCATCGCCAAGGGCTTCAGCCACCAGTTCTGGCAGGCGGTAAAGTCGGGCGCGGAGGCCGCCGCCGAGCGGAACAACGTGAGCATCACCTTCGAGGGCCCCAACACCGAGGCCGAGATCGACAAGCAGACCGACATCCTCAACGCCGCCATCGCCAAGAAGCCCCAGGGCCTGGGCTTTGCCGCGCTGGACAGCCAGGCGCAGGTGCCGGCGCTGCGCAAGGCGGCCGATGCGGGCATCCCGATCGTGGCCTTCGACTCGGGTGTCGAATCCGACCTGCCGCTGACCACCTGCACCACCGACAACATGGCCGCCGCCGCGGCGGGCGCCGACGGGCTGGCCGAGGCGATCGGCTCCGAGGGCAAGGTTGCCGCCATCATCCACGACCAGACCTCGGCCACCGGGATCGGCCGGCGTGACGGCTTCCTGAACCGCATGGAGGAGGCCTATCCGAACATCGAGATCGTCGATGTGCAATATGCCAACGACGCCCTGAAGGCGACCGAGACCGCCAAGGCGATGCTGCAGGCCAACCCCGACCTCAAGGGCATCTTCGCTTCGAACGAGGGTGCGGCGATCGGGCTTGCCGTAGCGCTGAAGGAGACCGGTGCCGATATCGTGGGCGTGGGCTTCGACTCGGGCAAGAGCCAGAAGGACGCGATCATGGAGGGCACCCTGCGCGGCTCGATCACCCAGAACCCGGTGGGCATCGGCGAATGCGTGGTGGACTCGCTGGCCAAGGCGCTGGCGGGCGAGACCCTGCCCGAGGTGATCGACACCGGCTTCTACTGGTACGACAAGGACAACATGGACGACCCGCAGGTGGCCGCCGTCCTTTACGACTGATCGGGGCCGAGGCCTGAGTTCGGCCCTCTCCCGCGGCCTGCGGGGGAGGGCCTTTTTTGTGCCGGAAGAGTCAGGCGGCGTGGAAGATGAACGAGCGCATCGAGACCGAGCCGAGGTCGATCGCGTCGGTCATCCAGGTCAGATCGTCGTTCGCGTCGGCCGCGCCCGCGATGGTGAGGGCGGGCAGGTAGTGGTCGACGCTGGGGTGCGCCATGGTCAGCAGGTTCCCCAGCTTCTGCCGGTCGGCCAGGGCGGCGGTGTCGCGCTGCTCGAGCCGGTCGGCAAAGAGCTTGTCGAAGGCTTCTGCGAAGTCCAGCGGGGCGCCGCCGGGGCGCATGGCGCGCAGGTTGTGCACCACGTTGCCCGATCCGAGGATCAGCACGCCGCGGTCGCGCAGCTCAGAGAGAAGCTTGCCGATCTCGAGCTGGTCGGAGAGCGGGGCGGTCATGTCGATCGAGACCTGGAACACTGGCACGTCGGCGCCGGGGTAGAGGAACTTCAGCACCGCCCAGGAGCCATGGTCGAGGCCCCAGCTTTCATCGCTTTCGCCGTGGTGGCTGGCCAGTAGCGTTGCCACCTCGCGGGCCAGCTCGGGCGCGCCGGGGGCGGGATACTGCATCTCGTAGAGCGGTTGGGGGAAGCCGTAGAAATCGTGGATCGTCTCGGGCCTTGCCTCGGTCGCGACCAGCGTGGTGCCCTTGCTCATCCAGTGCGCCGAGACGACGAGAATGGCCTTGGGGCGGGGCAGGGTGCGGCCCAGCTCGGTCCAGGCGCGGCTGTAGGCGGTGTCTTCCAGCGCGTTCATCGGGCTGCCGTGGCCGAGGAAGACCACGGGCATACGCGCGGAGCGGGAGAGACTGTCGCGCAGGCGGGTGAGATCGGTGACGAAGCTCATGGTGTGTCTCCTTTGCGAGGGGGATGGGCCGCCCGGGGGCGGCCCGACGTGATCAGGCGAACTGGCCCAGGGCGCGGTTCAGCGCGGGGATGCGCAGGGCGAAGGCGCCGGCGCCGAGCAGCGCGATGGCCACCTGGACAATGGCCCAGAACACGGTGAATTCCCAGCCGCCGCCTTCGCTGGAGAAGACCCAGCCGTTGCCGGCGTGCACCCAGGTGGCGCCGAGCAGCACGGGGATGAGCGCGAGGGCCACTATGCGGGTGGCGACGCCGAGGATAAGGGCGGCGCCGCCCACGAGTTCGGCGAAGATCGTGAGGTAGGCGAAGGCGCCGGGCAGGCCGAGGCTTTCGAAGTAGCCGACCGTTCCGGGGATGGTGAAGACCATTACCTTCAGCAGGCCATGGGCGAGAAAGAGGACGCCGCTGGAGACCCGGAGGAGGGCGGCGGCGGTGTCGGGGGCAGTGGTGTGGGTCATCGGTTTCATCCTTGCTCCTGCCGCGGTGGGCGGCGCGTTTTGACTGGACCGGAGATAGACCTTGCTCGTAGAGAACAAAATGGCGATGTTAGCGAATGACTATCTTCGAATTGTTCGCAATCTGACATGGACACGCTCGACCAGCTCCGCGCCTTCACCGCCACCGCGCAGGCAGGCAGCTTCACTGGCGGGGCGGAGCTGCTGGGCATTTCCAACAGGCTGACCTCGAAATACGTGGCCGAGCTGGAGGCGCGGCTCGGGGTGCGACTGTTCCAGCGCACCACGCGGCGGGTGGGGCTGACGCCGGCGGGCGAGGAGCTTCTGGCGCGCGCGCCGGCACTGCTCGATGAGGTCGACGACATGCTTTCTGATCTCGCGGAGGGCTCGCGCGGGTTTACCGGCACGCTGCGCATCTCCGCCCCTGTCACCTTCGGGGAGATCTGGGTGGCGGAGATGCTGGGGCGTTTCGCCGAGGCCAACCCCGGGCTCTCGATCGATCTGCGGCTGACCGACAGCTATGCCGACCTGGCCCGCGAGGGGATCGACCTGGCCATCCGCATCGGGCAGTCGGAGATGCTCTCGCTCAAGACCCGCAGGTTGGGGACGTTTCGCAGCATCGTGGTGGCGAGCCCGGCCTACCTTGAGCGGCACGGGACGCCCGAAGCCCCAGGCGACCTGGCAGACCACGCCTGTATCGTCGATACCAATCGCCGCACGCCCAAGCGCTGGATGTTCCGGGACGGCGCGCGGGAGATGCCTGTCGCCGTCGAAGGGCGGTTCTCGGTGAACTCGGCCAGCGCGGCGGTGGCGCTGGCCGAGGCGGGGCTGGGGGTGGCGCATGTGCCGCGCTTCGTGCTCGGCAGGGCGGTGGAAGAGGGGCGGCTGGTGCAGCTCTTTCCCGGGCTGGAGGGCGAGGAGGGGCCGGTGAGCGCCGTTTACCTGGAAGGCCGGGCCTTGCCGCGGAAGACCCGCGCCCTCATCGACTTCGCGCAGGACGACCTGCGCCGTGTCGGGATCCTGTGAGCCCGGTCAGCCGCGCCGGAAGATGCGCTGGAAGAGCGAGAGCGGCAGGTGGCTGCCGGCGGTGAAGAGCCAGGAGAAGGGGGCAGGGAAGCTGGTGGAGAAGCGGCCGGAGCGGATTGCCTCCATCACCTTCTCGGCGGCCTCCTCGGGCTGCATCAGCTGAGGCATCTTGAAGTCGTTCTTGCGGGTCAGCCGGGTGTCGATGAAGCCGGGGTTCACCCGCTGCACCTTCACGCCGGTGCCGTGGAGATCGGCCAGCAGGTTTTCGGCCAGGTGCATGAGACCTGCCTTGCTGGCGCCGTAGCCGATGGCGCCGGGCAGGCCGCGGAAGCCCGAGAGGGAGCCGACGAGCACCAGGCGGCCTGCATCGCGCGCCACGAAGCCCGGCAGCACCGCGCCGATCACGCGGATCGCGCCGGTGAAGTTGGTTTCGGCCATGGTGAGCACGGCGTCCGTCTTCCACTCCGTTGCCTTCATCGGCTCATAGGTGCCGACGCAGTAGAGCAGCCCGTCGATCTCGCCCACTGCCTTGGCGGCCGCCTCGACGGAGCCGGTATCGGTCACGTCGACCGGGACGACCTCGGCACCTCCGATGGCATCGGCCAGCTCGTGCAGGCGATCTTCGCTGCGGGCGGAGAGCACGAGCGAGGCGCCTGCCGCCGAGAGCTTGTCGGCCACGGCCCGGCCCAGCCCTTCGCTGGCGCCAACGATCCACCATCGCCCGAGATCAGCCATGGGCTGCGTTTCGCTGGGGATCGGGCCGCATGGTGGCCACGAGTTCCGCGAGGGTCACGCCGAAGCGGCGCATCTGCGAGCGGTTCATCACCGTGCCGTTGGGCATGAGGTAGAGCCAGTCGGTGACGTCGAGCTCGTGACCGCCGGCCTCTTCGGGGAGCCTGAGGCGATACTTCAGCTGCAGGGTCGCGCCGGAGAGGGTGCCCCTGCCGATCCCGACGATGTCCGGCGCCGTCGCGGTGAGGGTGCCGTCGTTGTGCATCACCAGATCCCAGCGGCGTTGTTGGATGCGCCCGCTGTCATAGGTGAACTGCTCGGTGAGCGCGCCGCGTTCGCCCTGCCAGTGCCCCTCCATTTGCGCGACGAAGCGCGCCGCCACCTTGCCGGTGGGCCCGTAGATCACCCCTTCCGAGGTTATCGGGCCCGAGAACACCTGCCGCGGGTCGAAGGCAGGCCCCGTGTCGGCATAGGCCTCGGGGCGCTGGGCGACGAAGCTGAGGGCGTTGGCGCGGTAGGCAAGCAGGGCCAGGGCGAGGGCGAGGAGGAGGGTGAGGGCGATCATCATGGCGGGTTACCGGTGCGACAGCTCGACCTGCACCACGTCGGCCCGTCCGGTGGCGAAGGCGGCGGCACAGATGCCGAGGTAGTAGCGCCAGGTGCGCAGGAACTTCTCGTCCTGCCCCTGCGCGCGGATGCGCGCCGCCGCGGCGGAGAGGCGGGCATCCCAGTCGCGGCAGGTGCGGGCGTAGTGCTGGCCGAAGGCGAAGCTCTCGCGCACCTGCAGCCCGGCCTTCTCGGCCTGGCGGGCGATGACGCCATCGCTGAGCAGCATGCCGCCCGGGAAGGTGTAATGCCGGATGAAGTCGGAACGGCGGCGGTAGCCCTCGAAGTTCCCGTCGGGCACGGTGATGGCCTGGATCATCGCGCGACCGCCCTCGGCAAGGCGCTGCTTGAGCGTGGCGAAATAGGTGGGCCAGTAGCGCTCGCCCACGGCCTCGACCATCTCGATGGAGACGATGCCATCGTAGGTGCCGCGCACGTCGCGGTAGTCCTGCAGGCGAATCTCGGCGCGACCGTCGAGCCGGGCGTCGGCATAGCCCTTCTGGCTGGGGGAGATGGTGATGCCGGTCAGATGGCGGCCGGCCTCGGCGGCGCGCTCGGCGAAGCCGCCCCAGCCGCAGCCCACCTCGAGCAGACGCTCGCCGCGCACCCGGTCGAGGATGCGGTCATACTTGCGGGCCTGGGCGCTTTCGAGATCGTCACCGGGCGCGTAGAGGCCGGAGGAATAAGTCATCGAGGGGTCGAGCCAGAGCTGGTAGAACTCGTTGCCCACGTCGTAATGCGCCCGGATGTTGCGCGCGGCGCCACGGCGGGAGTTGGCGCGCATCACCCGATCGATCAGGCCCATCTTCATGCGTTGCAGCGGGCGGGGGCGGGCGACATCGCCCAGGGCCTCGAGGTTCTGCAGCGCCATGCGGGTGACGGCCTCGACCGAGGGGCTGTCCCACATGCCGGCGACATAGGCCTCGCCGAAGCCGATATCGCCCCGGGCCGCGATGGCGGAGGCCACCCGCCAGTCGTGCAGGTGCAGTTCCGCCTCGGGGCCGGTGGCGCCGAAGTCGTGCAGGTGCCCCTCGGGCGTGACAAGCCGCAGGCGACCGTCGGTCACTTGCTCGCAGGCGTCCAGGAAGGCCCGGCGCAGGCGGCGGGTCACGGGCGATTGCGGCAGGCCGGTGGGCGCCTCTAGCGTAAAGGTTGCGGGGGCATTCATCGGGAAACCTCTTGTTTCGGCGGGTGGGGTTTGGGGCGATAGGCGATGCCCTTGGCCTTGAGGCGCAGGGCGTGCCAGTAGATCAGGGCCAGCACGCGCACCGGCCCGAGCGGGCGGCGCAGGCTGCTGGCGAGGATGGCGCGGTTGGTGAGCGGGGCGCGGGGCCCGGCGAGGGTGGCCACGAGGCCTTTTTCGCCGTCGCGCAGAAGGATACGGATGGCGATGCTGTCGGGTTTCAGGTCGAAGGCGAACTCGTAGCCGCCGGAGACGTCCTGAAAGGGCGAGACGTGGAATATCTTGGCCGCTGCCAGCCGGTCCTGCGCGGTGATCGGGGTGAAGCCGGGCTGCGCGCAGAGGTAGGAATGGCGCTCGCCGAATGTGTTGGAGACCTCGGCGATGACGGCAACGAGGGTGTCGTCCTTCAGGGCGAGCCAGAAGCTCACCGGGTTGAACCAGAAGCCGAAGAAGCGCGGTTGTGCCAGTAGGCGGAGGGAAAGGCCCTCCGGCGCGCCCGCCTCGGCCAGCACATCGCGGGCCCATGCAGCGCCACGGCCTTCGCCACGGGGGCCGCCGTGGGTACGGTCTTCCACCGAGGCGAGGTTGATCCGGTTGCGCGAGAAGAGCGCCGGCGTGCGGTCGCGGCTTTCGGGGTCGATCAGCACGTAGTCCACCGTGTGCCGAAAGGCGTGGGCCGTGCCGCCGCGCCGGGCATGTGCGGTTTCGGCGCGCAGGATTTCGGGGGCGAAGCTCATGCAGCGCGATCCGCCTCGGCCCGGGCGCGGGCGATGCGCATGGCGCTGGCGAATCCGTCTTCATGGAAGCCGAAGCGCAGCCAGGCTCCGGCGAACCATGTGCGGTTCTCGCCGTTGCGGGCGGCGATGCGCTGTTGCGCGGCGAGGGCGCCGCGATCGAACACAGGGTGATCGAAGGTCACCTCGTCGTAGATCAGCTCGTCGCGGACCGGGGCTTGCGGATTGAGGGTGACGAAGAGCGGATCGTCCTCAGGAATGTTCTGAAGCCGGTTCATCCAGTAGGTCACGCCCACCTCGCGCTCGGCGCCGACCTGCTCGGCCCGGTAGACCCAGGATGACCAGCAGGCACGGCGGCGGGGCATCTGGGCGGAATCGGCATGGAGGATCGCGCGGTTCGGTCGGTAGGCGACGGCGGCGAGGTCGGCGCGCTCGTCGGGGCTGGCGTCGGCCAGCATGGCGAGGGACTGGTCGGAGTGGCAGGCGAGGATCACCTCGTCGAAGCGCTCGGGCTCGGCGCCTCTGGCCTGCACCGTGACGCCCGCCGCGTCGCGGGTGACGGACTGGACGGGGCAGCCGGTGCGGATATCGACGCCGAGCTTGGTCAGCCGCTTCTCGAGCCTGCGGACGTATTCGATGCTGCCGCCATCGACCGTCCACCACTGATGCTGCGCGCCGGGCGAGAGCAGCGCGTGGTTGCGGAAGAATCTCAGGAGGCTCTTGGCCGGAAAGGCGCCGACCTCGCCCGAGGGGGTGGACCAGATGGCCCCGCAGATCGGCAGCAGGTAGTCGCGGCGGAAGGCCTCGCCGAGGCCGAGGTGGCGGGTCAGTTCGTCGACCGTCATCCCGTCGCTCTCGGCGGCGGCTTCGGCGCGGGCGTTGAAGCGGGCGATGTCGCGGAGCATGCCGAGGAAGGTCGGGCTGGCGAGGTTACGCTTCTGGGCGAAGAGGCCCTGAAGGTTGCGCAGGGCGTATTCCACGCGGCCGCCATCGAGGCTGACGCCGAAGCTCATGTCGCTCTTGATCACCGGCACGTCGAGCTCGGCGAACATGCGGGTGAGGTGCGGGTAGTTGGCGTAGTTGAACACGATGAAGCCGGTATCGACCGGCTGATCGCCGCGCTTGCCTGCAACGACGGTGCGGGCATGGCCGCCGAGGCGCGGGGCTGCCTCCATGAGCGTGACCCGGTGACCGGGCGCGTGCAGGAGCGCGGAGGCCATGCCGGCAATCCCGCCGCCGATCACGGCGATGCGGCGGGGTGCGTGTTGGGCATCGAACGACATGGCTGCTCCTCGGGGAAATTCCTGTGTCTCTGCATGGGACTACGCGCCAGAACACAATTCGGTTCAAAGATTGATCCGGTCCTTGGGTCCGGCCGTATGATCGGTATGCTGGACCAAACAAACACCCTTCAGGCCGCCCGCCTCCGCTCCTCCGCGCTTCCCGCGGGGGCGGTGCTGAAGGGTCGGGGAGAGAACAGCAGAATGGGCTCAGAGAGCCAGGACGACAAGACGGAAGAACCGGCGCTGTCGCCGCCGACGGAATGGCTGATCGCGGTGCGCGACAAGCGCGACCGGGTGGCCTTCGGACGGCTGTTCGACCATTTCGCGCCGCGCCTGACCGCGATGATGCTGCGGTCGGGCATGTCGCGGGCGATGGCGGACGACGTGGTGCAGGACGTGCTGCTGACCGCCTGGCAGAAGGCGCATCTGTACGACGCCGCACGCGCGCAGGCGGCGGCGTGGATCTACCGGATCGCCCGGAACCGGCAGATCGACATTCTGCGCCGTGAGCGCCGCCCGGTGCCGGAGGCGCTGAAGATGGAGAGCGAGGAGGCGGATGACGACGCCCATTCCGCCGTCGCGCTCGACCAGGAAGCCGCCCGGCTGCGCGAGGCGCTCGAGGCGCTGACGCCCGAGCAGCGCCGGGTGATCGAGGGGGCCTATCTCTCGGACCTCACCCATACCGAAATCCGCCAGAGCACCGGCCTGCCGATGGGCACGATCAAATCGCGCATACGGCTCGCGCTCGAACGTCTACGACATGAACTCAAGGGATTACGATAACAATGCCGCCCGTCAGCCATCACATCCCGGATGACATCATCGAAGCCTATGCCAGCGGGTCGCTGCCGCACGGCTTTTCCGTGGTGGTCGCAACCCACCTTTCACTCTGTGACGACTGCCGCGCCACCGCCGAGGCCTGCGATGCGCTCGCCGGCGTAGCGCTGGAGGGGCTGGAGGGCACTGCGCCCGATGCCGACCTGCGGGAGCGGACGCTTGCGCTGCTCGATCGCCCGCCGCGCGCCCTGCCGCCCGAGCCGCAGGCCCGTGGTATCTTTCCGGCCGCGCTCGCCGCCGAACTGGGCGAGGGAGGACCGGCCTGGCGCAGCCTGGGCGCGGGTATCCGCCAGCAGATTCTCGTTGATCGGCCCGAGGGCTCGGCCCGGCTGCTCTGCATCCCGGGTGGCAAGGCGGTGCCCGACCATGGCCACAACGGCCTCGAGATGACGCTGGTGCTGCAGGGCAGCTTCCAGGACCACACCGGCACCTATGGCCGTGGTGACGTGCAGGTGGTGACGACGGACCTGGAGCATACGCCGACGGCGAACCCGGGGCCGGATTGCATCTGCCTCGCGGCGACGGATGCGCCACTGCGGTTCAACGCGATGCTGCCACGGCTGCTTCAGCGCTACTTCCGGATCTGATTTCCGCTCGGCGCCGCTTCAGGCGGCCGCCGGGGCCCCCTCCCACTGCATCTGCTCGAACTCTTCGCGGAAGGCGAAGCGTGCGAGGTGCTTGTCGATCACCGTGCGCGCCTTAGCGAGGCTGTCTTCGTCGGGGGCGCTGACGGTTACGAGCAGTTCGCTATCGCTGGCCGAGAGCTTCGCCGGTCCGGCGGAGAGGGCCACTTCACCCGAATCTGAATCGAAGCGAACCTCGGTCTTGTGGCCGAAGTGCTTGCAGAGTTGTTGCAGATACTTGCTGGCATGCGGGGTGGCGAAACGGCCGGTGTCGTTGAGGAGGTCTTGCATGTGCGTAGGTCCTTCGAAGTTTGCTCCTATGATTTAGTATTTCTGTCGGGAATAGAAGGGGTGTTGTGGCTGCGTGCCAAGAATCCGGCTGATCCGGGCCGTTGCACACCTGCGAACACGCCAAAGCATGCCTCTGCGAATGAATCGAAAGACGGTTTTTCGGAGTTTCTTCGGGGAAGTACTACGCGAATTAATTAAGGAGGGACGTTTAATTGCCTTTTTAGCGAAAAGAGGGGGGCGAATTCAACCTTAGGAGGATATTCAGATTTTATATATTTAAAACAGACATTTATTGCCAATCTCTGCAGGTATTTGTTGCTTGGTTAACAAAATTTAGCCGCATTCCCGGGAGGATTCTTCCCCAAATCACCTATTTTGCGACGATTTTAGAACAAATGTCCGAAGCATACAAAGCGTACCGGATGGCTGAACCAGTCAACGCTCAACACAAGTAACGATCATTTCTACAGGAACGAAACCAATGTCCACCAACATCTCCGAACTCAAGAACATCGCCGGCTTCATCGGCGCCTGCCTCGTCGACTCCGATACCGGCCTGATGCTCGCCTCCGAATCCTCGGGCACCAAGTTCGACCTCGAAGCCGCCGGCGCTGCCAACACCGAAGTGGTGCGTGCCAAGAACGCCGCCATGCAGGCCCTGGGCCTCGACGACGCGATCGAAGACATCCTCATCACCCTGGGCACCCAGTACCACCTGATCCGCCCGCTGGCCGCCAACCCGGCCGTGTTCGTCTACGTCGCCGTGGACCGCAAGTCGGCCAACCTCGGCATGGCCCGCCTGTCGGTGAAGAACGTCGAAGGCAAGCTGAAGGTCTGATCGGACCCGGCACACTTCTGCAGCCCGCCGGGACCGATCCGGCGGGCTACACCAGCCCTCCGTTGACGCACCGCGACGTGCGTGTCCGAATTGCTGCCCCCCACATTGGCAGAGAGGTTTTCTTCATGTCCGAGGCCGACGACATTCATGAACGGCATCGCGAGAGCTTCAAGGAGCTGAACGAGCTCTGGGACCGCCTCGACAATCTCGAGGACGCGGTGGAGAAGTTCTCGGAGACGGCGCTGAGCTTTGTCGAGGAGCCGCTGGAGCGGGTGCTCGAGAAGATCCAGTCGTTCGAGCCCTCGGTCAGCGTCATCGGCCAGATCAAGGCCGGCAAGAGCACCCTGCTCAACGCGCTGATCGGCCAGACCGACCTGCTGCCGTCGGATGTGAACCCCTGGACCTCCGTCATCACCGCGCTGCACTTCAACAGCCGTCACCGGCCGGTGAACACGCGCGCGCTGTTCCGTTTCTTCGACCAGCACGAGTGGGACCGCCTGGTTGCCACCGGTGGTCGGCTTGGTGAAATGGCCGACCGGGCCGGCTTCGAGACCGAAGCCGACGAGGTGAAGGCCCAGGTCACCGAGATGCGCCAGTCGACCGAGGCCCGCCTCGGCGACGAATTCGAGAAGCTCATCGGGTCGAGCCATTCGTTCCCCGAGCTCGATAAGTCCACCATCGACCGTTACATCTGCTACGGCGATCCCGACGACCTGGAAGATGGCGCGACAGAGGGGGTCTATGCCGATCTGACCAAGTCGGCCGACCTCTACATCGACCTGCCGCACCTGCCCAAGGGTCTGTGCCTGCGCGACACGCCCGGCGTGAACGACACCTTCATGATGCGCGAGCAGATCACGCTGAACGCGATCAGCGACAGCCGTGTCTGCGTGGTGGTGCTTTCGGCGCACCAGGCGCTGAGCACGATGGACCTGGCGCTGCTGCGCATCATCTGCTCGGTCGAGGCGCGCGAGGTGCTGATCTTCGTGAACCGGATCGACGAGCTGGAAGACCCGGCCGCCGAGAAGGACAAGATCCGCGCCTCGATCAACAAGACTCTGACCCGCCTCGGCGTGGGCGACAACATCGAGATCCTCTTCGGCTCGGGCTACTGGGCCAACTGCGCGCTGCGCGGCGGCGACGACATGGCGCCCGCGAGCCGCGCGGCGCTGGCCAGCCTCCATGGCGGCGAGGACACCGACGATCTCGAGGAGCTGCGCCGCCGCGCGATGGAGGCCTCCGGCCTGCATGCGCTGGTGCAGGCGATCGCCAAGCGCGTGGTCGAAGGCCCGGGCAAGGCGATCATCAAGGATGTCGACAACGACCTGAAGACCATCATCGAGATGAGCGAGACGGTCGAACAGGTGGCCGAGCGCAATGCCGATGGTGCGGTGAGCATCGATCTCACCGAGATCGAGCTGTCGGTGAAGCTGGCCGACGTGCGCGATGCGGCGCTGAAGGATTTCGACGCCAAGGCCGCCGAGCTGCGCACCGCGCTGCGCACCCGGCTCGACCGCGCGCAGGAAACCTTCCTGAACTCCGCGCTGACCGCCTTGCAGAGCCATATCGAGGCCTTCGGCGAGATCGGCTCCTGGAACCACGACCCGACCGGGCTGCGGATGATGATGAAGGCGGCTTTCACCTCCTCCATCTCCAAGCTGCGCCGCGAGGGCGAATGCGCCTTCGACGTGGTGCTCGACGGGGTTCAGGAGGTGCTGGAGAACGACATGGGCGTGTTCCGCGAGGGCGCCTCGATCGAGTTTCCGTCGCAGCCGCAGCACAAGTCGCCGACGGTGCTGGCGCGCACGCTCTCGCTCGATCTGCAGGGGCCCTGGTGGCGCAAGTACTGGCGGTTCGGCGGCTCGAAGGCGGCGGAGAAGCGCTATACCGGCGTGATCCTGTCGGAGACGACGCCGCTCATCGAAGACCTGATCAACGACTTCTTCGACCCCGCCGTGCTGAACACCCGTGCGGTGGTGGAGGACTTCGCGATGAAGCAGGGCAGCTTCTGCAAGGCGATCCTCGAGCGCTTTCTGGAAGGCGACGTGGGCGCGGGCAACCAGGCCGAGGTCGAGGAACTGCGGAGGCTTTCGGCATGAGACGCATCATCAAACGGTTCAAATCGGGCAACAAGTCAGCGGCGGCCGCGGCGAAGCCGGTCGAGGAGAGTTTCGACGACCTGCTCGACGTGGAGACCGAGGCCGAGGCCGCGGCGCGCGTGGCTGCCGAGACGGCGGCCCGCGAGAAGGCCGACGCGGAGGCGCGGGAGAAGGCTGAGGCCGTGGCCCGTGCCGAAGCCGAGAAGGCCGCGAAGGAACAGACGATCCTCGATGCCGTGCGCGACGCCGCCAAGGTTGCCCCCGTTGCCGACCGCAAGCCGCGCCTGATGGTTGCGGGCGAGTTCAGCGCCGGGAAGACGCACCTCATCAACGGCCTCCTTGGCGAAAAGGTGCTGCCCTCGAACGTCACCGCCACCGCGCTGCCGCCGATCTGGCTGATCTCGGGCCGCAAGGCGATGCAGGCGGTGGACCTGGAAGGCAAGGCCCGCCCGATCGCTTCGCTCGAAGAGGTGGCGGTGGAAGACACGCATTACGTGGTGCTGTCGCATCCCGCGCCGCTGCTGAAGAGCTTCGACATCATCGACACCCCCGGCAACTCCGACCCCAACATCCCGTCGGAGAGCTGGGAGCGGATGCTCGACTATGCCGATGCGGTGATCTGGTGCACCAATGCCACCCAGGCCTGGCGCCAGAGCGAAAAGTCGGTGTGGAACGAGATGCCCGCGCGGCTGCTCGAGAAGGCGACGATCCTGATCACCCATGCCGACCGGATCACCGATCCGCGGTCCGCCGAGCGTGTGGAGCGCCGGGTGAAGCGCGAGGCGGGCAAGTATTTTGCCTCCTTCCTGATGGCCTCGCTCTTGCGGGTCGACGACCTTGCGCGCATCCGCGGACATCTCGAGGAGCTGACCGGCGGGATGGAAACCCGCGACGGGGCGGCCTGCGACATCGTGAAGGCCTTCGCCGCGGCGCATGTGCTGACCGGCAACGCAGCCTTCGATGACGGCGCCGTTGCACCCTCCGTTACGCCCAAGCGGGTGAACAGCGGCAAGGTCGGCAAGGCCAAGGCCGAGGACGCGACGACCGACACGGACGGCGCCGCCGAGGCGCCCAGCGCCGAAGTGCACTTCTTCGTGCCGCCGAGCGCCGAAGATACCGCCCCGACGAATGCCGGATTCTCCGACGCCCGGACCCTCTGGGCCCGCCTCTCGGAGGATCTGGACCGGACCGATGCGAAGGCGGTGCTCGCCTGCGTCGAAGAACTGCTCGCCGCCCTCGAGGAGGACGACGACACCACTCCCCGGACCCCCGGTTTGACCAGTGAAGCCAAGGATGCAGCGCCCGGGTTGGTCCGTACAGCCATGAGTAGGAGAAAGTCGTGAAGATCGCTCCCAACCAGCGGCAGGAACTCGACTTCCTGCGTGACACGCTCGACAGCCTGGAAAAGACCGTCGACCGGAAACAGCGGCAGAGCTACCGCGAGTTGCGCGAGCGGCTCGATGGCTGGGCCGCCAAGGTTGCCGTGATCGGCCAGGTGAAGGCGGGGAAATCGACTTTCCTCAACGCCTTCCTGCACCAGCACGACTTCCTGCCCTCGGATATCAACCCCTGGACCTCGGTGGTGACCAATATCCGGGTGAACATGCCGAACGATCCGGTTTCGGGCGCGCGCTTCGAGTTCTTCTCGGAGAACGACTGGGAAGAGATCGTCAATGGCGGTTCCAAGATCCGCAAGCTGACCGAGCAGCTTCTGCCCGGCTTCGACACCGAGATCCTGAAGAAGCAGAGCGAGGAGATGCGCGACCGTGCCCAGAAGCGGCTCGGCAAGCACTATCGCACGCTGCTCGGCAGCCACCACGACTACGACTTCCTGTCGTCTGACCTGCTGAAGCGCTACGTCTGCGCCGGCCCCGGCTCGGATGACGGGCTGGAGCGCGAGAGCCTCGGCCGCTACGCCGCGCTGACCAAGGTGGCCAACGTCTACATGCGCCTGCCCGAATTCCAGGTGCCGACGATCATCACCGACACGCCCGGCGTGAACGACCCCTTCCTGGTGCGCGACGAGTTCACCTGCCGCAGCCTCGACAAGTCGGACTGCTTCGTGGTGGTGCTTTCGGCCCACCAGCCGCTGACC
This sequence comes from uncultured Oceanicola sp., assembly GCA_964454145.1. Lineage (GTDB taxonomy): Bacteria > Pseudomonadota > Alphaproteobacteria > Rhodobacterales > Rhodobacteraceae > Vannielia. The sequence continues at coordinate 37,256 of CAYVQK010000007.1, forward strand.
GACGTGGACATCGCGCTGATCCGCATCCTCGCCAAGCAGGACAGCAAGGACGTGATGATCTTCGTCAACCGCATCGACGAGCTGGACGACTACAGCATCGAGGTGCCGCGGGTGATGAAGGACGTCTCCAAGCGCCTGCGCGAGGCGATCCCGGACATCGAGTTCGAGATCGTTGCCGGCTCCGCCTACATGGCCGACCTGGCGCTGCGCACCGATGCGGAGGCCGAGGAGGCACGCGAGGCGGTGGATACCGAGGAGCTGGCCGAATACATCCGCTCCAAGCACGGCAAGGTGCCGGAAGACCAGTTCGACCGGCTGATGCTGGCCTCGGGCCTCGACGAGGTGAAGGAAACGCTCTCGTCGGTCATCGACAATGGCGTCGGCACCAAGCAGCTCGGACAGCTGCTGGGCGATATCCGCGCCGAGATCACCGGTACGCTCTTTGTCACCAAGCGCGAGCGCGACTCGATCCAGATGCAGGTGGAGAGCACCCGTTCCGACGTGGCAGAAGCCGCCGCGGAGGAGCTGGAGCAGGAGATCGAGCAGTATCGCGGCGTGCAGCAGAAGCTGGAGGAGCACGTTGAGCTGGCCGATGGCCAGATCGAGAAGATCGTCAGCAAGTACTGGACGGGTCTCGAGGCGAGCCTCGTGTCGAGCATCGAGAGCTTCGTCGATGCGCAGAAGCCGGTGTTCGAGGCGCAGCTGCTGCGCAAGGGCGTGACCGGCAACAGCGGCAGCTCCTTCGAGATCGACCTCGCGCCGCTGCAGGCGGACCTGGAGAAGAAGGTCAGCTCGACCTTCTCCAAGTCGCGGGCCGGCACCGACGTGGCGCTGAACAACTGCATGAGTTCCTGCCGGCAGGCGATCAAGGACAGGTTCGAGGATCCGACCGAGAAGATCTCGCTCGACGACCTGCCCTACGACGAGTTCACCTCGACGCTGACTCTGGCGAAGACCACGCTGAAGGCGAACATGATCGCCGAGCGCGGCTGGGCCTTCTGGCGTCGCCCGAGCGTGAACATCGACAAGTCGATCGCTGCGCTGCGGACCATCGCCGCCGAAGATCTGCGCCCCTCGGTGGAAAAGATCCTCGCCGCCTTCAACGAGGCCCAGGTGGAGCGCGCCTCTGCCGGCATGTCCCGCATCCAGGTGATGCAGCGGATGATCGACGTGACGATCTCCGAGCACACGCACCGCCTGAAGCAGGACAAGACGGAAATGGAGAAGCTGGCACGCGATCCGCAGCTGCGCAGCAACCTGATCCACCGCCTGCAGAGCAAGATGGAAGTGCTCGAGCGGCGTCTGCTGAACCTCTCCGCGCTCGACAGTGCCCTGTCGCGCTCCGAATTGCCCAAAGCTGCCTGAGGAATACACCCTTGTTGGTCCAGAGTATCGATACCCAGAACGCCACCGATGCCAACGCGCCCGTGAGGGTCGTGGTTTGCGGCGAGGTCAGCGCCGGCAAGTCGACGGTGCTGAACACCCTGCTGCGCGCCCGCGTGCTGCCCGACAACATCGGGCAGGTGCAGCGGCCGGTGGTGACCGTCGGCCATCGTGCGGAGCCCGGTGTCGAGGCGGTGGACATGGCCGGAGCGCACCAGGCGGCAGAGCTGAACGGCGGCACGAAGATCTTCCACGATGCCGCCGAGGTGCGGCTGTGGACCGACCATGACCATCTCGAGGGGCTCGAGATCATCGAGGTTCCGCTGACCAAGGCCGAGGAACTGACCGAGGCGCAGGTCGCGCTGATCGGCTCGGCGGATGTGATGGTGTGGGTCACCATCGCCTCGCAGGCCTGGCGGCTGACCGAGAAGACCATCGTCGAGAAGCTGGGCAACGCCCGCCCGAAGCACGCGATCCTTGCCGTGACACGGGGCGACAAGCTGCGCAACGACCGGGACCGGGGCCGGTTGCGTGACCGGATGGTGCGCGAGACCGACCACCTGTTCCAGGAGTGGGTCTTCATCAAGGGGGCCCGCCGCAAGCTGGACAAGTCGGCGAAGTGCGACAAGGCCTGGGACGAGGTCGGCGGGGTCGAGATGCTTGCCGCGCTCCAGCGGATGGCGGATGCGGTGCGCAACGCTCCAGAAGAGCCCGTGAATCCGGAGGCGGAGGAAGAGGTGAATCCCGGCGTTGTCGATTTCGCCTCCTACCGCCAGGCATCGGCCGTTCAGGCGGCGGAAGCTCTTCAGGAGCACGACGCCCCAGAGGAGACGGCTGAGGAAGACGCCGCTGAAGACCGATCGGAAGACGAGCCAGTCGCGGAGCAGGAAGAGCCTGCCGAGGCGCCGGAGCCTGCCCGCGAGGGGCACGACAACCGCCCCACCGGGAGCGACGCGACCTATCCGCCGTCGCTCGCGGCAATGGCGGAGGCGCTTCAGGGCGTTGTCGTGCTCGCTTTGCGGCCGCATGACATGCCCGAGGAGATCCAGGTGACCTTCGGCGTGCAGGAGCAGGCGCGGGCACTCGGCCGGTTTTGCGCCGGGTTGCAGGAAAACCTCGGCAACACCTTCGCCGTGCTCGAAGGCGACAGCCGGATCGCCGCCTTCAACCTTTCCACCCAGGGCCGCCGTATCCTGTTCGAGGACATCCCCGGCGTGGGGCTGCTCTACCTCATGGCCGATGCCTCGGTGATGAGCCAGGGGATCGCCCAGAGCGTCTTCTCGCGGATCTGCCGGAAGCTCGAAGCCGAGGCCTGAGAGCGCGTCGGTGGGCCGCTCCGGTGGCCCATTGTTTCCATTCCGATCCCGGATTGTAACCCCTCGAAAGGTTGCCTCCCGCCATGTGCGGCCTATCGTCAAGGTCTCGTAATCATGGCAGAAAAGGGGCATCGCAATGGCAACCTCGTGGAAGCAGGAAGGTGGCGAATACTGGGGCCCCTGGATCCTGCATGACGGGAAGGGCTGCCCCGTTCGCACCGGCACCGTGGTGGAAGTGGTTGCCGAGGATCGCTTCGGTTTTGCGATGCGCCAGATCACCCAGGTGATCGGCGGCGCCTACTCCTCGTGGGACTGGACGCATTTTCCCGAGCTGAAGAAGATCATCCGCTACCGCGAGAAGAAGCCGAAGGGTCTGACGATGCTGGAAGAGCAGATGGCCCCGAAGGAAACGAGCGCGCCGAAGACGCCTGCCAAGGTCGACTGACCCGGGGACGGAGGACCAGCCGCGCGGGGCGGCTGGCCCGAGGTGTTGTCAGCGGTGGCGGAGGGCTACGAGGCCCAGGGCGAGCACGATCAGAACAAGCCCCATCAGCACCGGGCCGGCACCATGCGGGTGCAGATGCGCGCCACCATGGGCGAGGGCCGGGGTTGCGGTGAGGGCGGTCAGGGCGAGGGTGCTGCGGATCATCGTTCGATCTCCTTTTTCCGGTCAGCGAGGAAGTCGCGGATATCCAGCGTCGATTTCTCGTCCATCGACACGTAGATCAGCGACATGTTGGTGCGCTCCCGGACCATCTCGCCCGGGAACGGCAGGTAGGACAGTTCGCGCGAGCCGAAGGAGGGCGAGGCGGTGCCCACCTGCCACTCGGTCTTCAGCTCGACGTCGATCAGCTTCAGCGCCTTGGCGCCCGAGGTCGAGGGCCGCTCGAAAGGCACGCCCGCGAGCTTGAGGTAGGACGACTTGTCCCTCGCTTGCAGGAAGCCATCGATGAACTGGGTGGCGAGCACCTGAAGGTCTGCCGCCTCGTCCTCGGGGTGAAGGTGCGAATGCAGGTGATCGCCGTGGGCGTGGTTGTGGCCCGGACCGTGGCTGTGGCCGTGCTGGTGCGGCTCGTGCTCATGGTGGTGGTGATGATGGTCGTGCGGCATGGCTCAGCCTATCTCGTGCGGCGTATCGTTGGACCAGCGCTTGCCCTCGAACTCGCCGTGGGGCAGCGACACCGGCTTGTCGATGTGCTTGCGGTGCGCGCCGAGCTTGCCGCTCGACACCATGGCGCCCAGCACGTCGACGATCACGCGGGTGCCCATGAGGGCGGTGATGTCGGAGGTGTCGTAGGGCGGGGAGACCTCGACCAGCTCCATGCCGCAGATGCCTTCGGCGGCCACGCCGGCGGCCAGCGCCAGTGCCTCGCGGGGCAGGAAGCCGCCGGGCTCGGGCCAGCCGGTACCGGGGACGAAGCCACAGTCGATGCTGTCGATGTCGAAGGACATG
>CAYVQK010000008.1:0-22440 GCA_964454145.1 uncultured Oceanicola sp.
AGCAGCGGCGCAGGAAGGCGTCGGGCAGCTCCTTCTCGTTGTTCGAGGTGATGATCACGATGGGGCGGTGGACGGCGCGCACCGTCTCGCCGGTCTCGTAGACGTGGAACTCCATGCGGTCGAGCTCCTGCAGGAGGTCGTTCGGAAACTCGATGTCGGCCTTGTCGATCTCGTCGATCAGCAGCACCACGCGAGTGTCGGCGGCGAAGGCCTCCCAGAGCTTGCCGCGGCGGATGTAGTTGGAGACGTCATGCACCCGCTCGTCGCCGAGCTGGCTGTCCCGCAGGCGACTTACCGCGTCGTATTCGTAGAGGCCCTGCTGGGCGCGGGTGGTGGACTTGATGTGCCATTCGATCATCGGCAGCCCAAGCGCGGCGGAGACCTGCCGGGCCAGTTCGGTCTTGCCGGTGCCGGGCTCGCCCTTCACCAGGAGGGGCCGCTCCAGGGCCACGGCGGCGTTGACCGCAACGGTCAGGTCTTCGGTGGCGACGTAGCTCTCGGTGCCTTCGAATCTCATGAATTTCCTCAATCTTCTGCGTGGAGCACCATTGTGATCACGGCATGGTCAATTCCACCCTGACGGCATTAAAAGACAGTGACAAGGGGGGCGGTCGCGTGTAGATGAGCCCCAATGGAGCGCGTGATGCAACCGACTCGTCAGAGCGAGAGAAAAGCACAGCCCGAGGGAGCACGGATGAAGCAGGAACTTTTTCTGGACGACGATTATCGCCCGGCCGAAGACGAACCCTTCATGAACGAACGCCAGACGGAATACTTCCGTCGCAAGCTGATCCAGTGGAAGAACGACCTGCTCAGCGACAGCCGCGACACGATCGAGGCGCTGCAGGACGGCACCCGCAACATCCCCGACATTGCCGACCGCGCGAGCGAAGAGACCGACCGGGCGCTGGAGCTTCGGACCCGGGATCGGCAGCGCAAGCTGGTGGCCAAGATCGACTCGGCGCTGCGCCGGATCGAGGCGGGCGAATACGGCTACTGCGAGGAGACCGGCGAGCCGATCAGCCTGAAGCGGCTGGACGCGCGCCCGATCGCCACGCTGAGCCTTGAGGCGCAGGAGCGCCACGAGCGCCGCGAGAAGGTGCACCGGGACGACTGACCCGGTGACGGATGCGAAAAGGAGCGCCCGGGGGCCGATGGCCCGTCCGGGCGTTTTGCTTTCATGAGCCTGATTGGACTTGATGTTCTGGTGCTGGGCGGCGGGATCGCCGGGCTGGCTGCTGCGCGGGCGCTTGCGTTGCGCGGGGCGCGGGTGCGCCTCGTGGAGCAGGCGGCGGCGCTGGAGGAGGTGGGCGCGGGCATTCAGGTGAGCCCGAACGCGGGCCGGGTGCTGGACGCGCTGGGGCTGGGCGGTGAGTTTGCCGAGGTGAGCGACGAGAGCCGGGGCGTGCGGATGCGCGACGCGGCCTCAGGGCGGGAGGTGGCCTTCGTCGGCTACGGTGACCGGGGCCGGTTTGCCAACGTCCATCGGGCCGATCTGCTAAGTGTGCTGGAGCGGGGCGCCCGAGAGGCGGGCGTGGAGATTGCGCTGGGCTGCCGGGTGGCGGAGGTGCTCCCTGCGGGGCGTGTGATCACGGAGGGCGGCGAGGTGCTGGAGGCGGGGCTCGTGGTGGGCGCCGACGGGCTGCACTCGGTCGCCCGGCGGGCGATCCTCGGGCCGGAGGAGCCGGTGTTCACCCATCAGCTGGCCTGGCGGGCGCTGATCGAGGCGGAGGCGCCGCTGCCGCCCGAGGCGCAGCTCTTCCTCGCGCCGGGGCGGCACCTGGTGGCCTATCCGCTGAGGGGCGGGCGGCTGGTGAACCTGGTGGGCTGCGAAGAGCAGGCGGAGTGGGCCGAGGAGGGCTGGCAGGTGCCGGGCGAGCCGTCGGGGTTCCGTTCCGCCTTCGCGGGTTTTGGCGGGCCGGTGCCGGGGTGGCTCGGACGGGTGGAGACGGTGCGGCGCTGGGGGCTGTTCCGGCACGGGGTGGCGGCGCGCTGGCACCGGGAGCGGCTGGTGATCCTGGGTGACGCGGCGCATCCGACGCTGCCCTATCTCGCGCAGGGCGCGGCGATGGGGCTGGAGGATGCCTGGGTGCTGGCGGCGGCGCTGGACGGGGCGGAGGGGCGCGAGGCCGGGCTGGCGGCGTTCCAGGCGGCGCGGGCCGCGCGGTGCCGTCGGATCGTGGATGCGGCGACGGAGAATGCGCGGAACTATCACCTGCCCGCCGGGCCCAAGCGCTGGCTGGCGCATCGGGCCCTGGGCGCGGCGAGCCGGTTTGCGCCGGGGGTGCTGCCGGGGCGGTTCGACTGGCTCTGGGGGGAGGACGTGACCGCGGGGTGAACCCTTGTGGCGGGTTTCACCCACGCTGCGGGCGCGCTTTGCCTTCGGGGGGATCAGAACAGGTCGATGAGCGGGAGGAATGCGCTGAAGGGCGGGGGGTGCCTTGCTTGTGCGGCGTTCGGGGGCAAGAGGGTCAGGGTTGCGCCGGATGCGTCGGAGAGCTCGGTGCCGCTCCAGCGGCGGGCGGTGCGTTCGGGCGGGTAGGTTGTGAGGGTGAGATTGCCGGTGTGCAGGAGGACGGGCGCGTGGCCTTCGTGCGGCCGGGGCGGGTTGGCCTGAAGCCAGGCGGCGAAGGTGAGCACCGGGGTCTCGGTGCGGAGCGCAGCGCGGGCGGCATCGAGCATGGCGGCGTCGTTTGCTCCGAGAGCGCGGGCAAGGCGGAGAAGCGGAGGGTCGAAGACACCCTGGCGCCAAGCCCAGCCGAGGGGCGGGGCGACGGCCAGGGTGGAGAAGGCGAGGGCGACGGTCGCGGCCTTCAGGGCGTGGAGGGGCGTGGCCTCAGAGCGCAAGCTCGACCCAGACGGGGACGTGGTCGGAGGGTTTCTCGCGGCCGCGCACGTCCTTCTCGATCCAGCAGTCCTTGAGAGTGTCGGCGGCCTGCGGGGTGAGCAGGAAATGGTCGATGCGGATGCCGTCGTTCCTGTCCCAGGCGCCGCGCTGGTAATCCCAGAAGGAGTAGTGACCGGGGCCGCGGGTGCAGGCGCGGAAGGCCTCGGTGAAGCCGAGGTTGTTCAGCTCGCGCCACCTGGCGAGGCTGTCGGGGTGAAACAGCGCGTCACCGACCCAGGCCTCGGGGCGGGCGGCGTCGATGGCGGCGGGGATGATGTTGTAATCGCCAGCCATGAGCGCGGGCTGCTCCTCGGCCAGAAGCGCCTTGCCACGGACGATCAGGCGCTCCATCCAGCCGAGCTTGTAGGGGAATTTCTCGCTGTCGACCGGGTTGCCGTTGGGAAGGTAGAGGCCACAGAGGCGCAGGGCCTTCTCGTCGCCGATGACGGTGGCCTCGATCCAGCGGGCCTGTTCATCGGCATCATCGCCGGGCAGGCCGCGGGTGACGTCCTCGAGCGGGAGTTTCGACAGGATGGCGACGCCGTTGAAGCCCTTCTGGCCGTGGGTCTCGACCTGGTATCCCATGTCCTCGAAGTGCTCGCGGGGAAAGCCCTCGTCGACCGACTTGATTTCCTGCAGCAGGGCCACGTCGGGGGCGCTTTCGGTGAGCCAGTCGGTGACCGCCTCGATCCGGGCCTTCACTCCGTTGATGTTGAACGTGGCGATCTTCATGGGGCCCTCCGGATGCTCGGGGCCTTTCTGCCCGATGGGGCCGGATTGCACAACGGCTGTGCGGGAACCGGCGGCGGGCGCGCGCGGTTTGTCTGATGACACGCCCGCGAGGCGCCCCAGCTTTCAGAAAGACAGACCCATGTTCAGCACCATCTTCGGCCAGCGCGCCACATCAAGCCCAAGGATCGAGACACGGCGCGAGGCGATCGACCGCCTTCTGGCGGACCTCAACGCCGCGATCGACTTCCTGCCGGAGAAGCCGGTGGTGAAGGTGCATCCGGGGACCGGGCACATCGCGCTGGAGATCGCGGAGGAAGAGGTGGACCGGACACGGCACCTGGCGTGAGGGCCGAGGTGGGCAGATTGCCCACCCTACATCGAGAAGGAGGTTCCGCAGCCGCAGGACGACGTGGCGTTGGGGTTCTCGATGGTGAAGCGCGCGCCGATCAGCTCGTCGGAGAAGTCGATGGTGGCGCCTTCGAGGAAGGGCAGGGAGACCTCATCGACCACCACCTTCTGGCCGTCCGCCTCGAGCACGAGGTCGTCGGCGGCCGGTTCATCCAGCGTGATCTCGTACTGAAAGCCAGAGCAGCCGCCGCCTTCGACGGCCACGCGCAGGGCCTTGGGGGCCGCGCCGATCTCGGCGAGGCGGGCGTAGGCACGGGGGGTGACTTTGGGCGGCAGGGTCAGGCTCATCGGGGTGCATCGCTTTCCGGTTACGTTTCAAATATATGGGGCGCAAAGGGGCGCGGCAAGGTCAGGCAGGACCGGGGCCGCTCACGAATGACGGAGAAGGGGCAGGGATGCGCGCAGCTTACGCATGTGATCCGGGGGCGAGCCGGGGGCGGCTCTATCCCGAGGAGGAGAGCCATTTTCGCTCGCCATTCCAGCGGGATCGGGACCGGATCATCCATGCCAGCGCCTTCCGGCGGCTTAAGCACAAGACGCAGGTCTTCGTGGAGCATGAGGGCGACCATTTTCGCACGCGGCTGACGCACACTCTGGAGGTGGCGCAAGTGGGGCGGACGATTGCGGGCACGCTGGGGCTGAACATCGAGCTGACGGAAGCTGTGGCGCTGGCCCATGACCTGGGGCACACGCCCTTCGGGCACACCGGCGAGGATGCGCTGGCGGCGCTGATGGCGCCCTATGGCGGGTTCGACCACAACGCACAGGCTATCCGCATCGTCACCTCGCTGGAGCGGCACTACGCGGAGTTCGACGGGCTCAACCTGACCTGGGACACGCTGGAGGGCATCGCCAAGCACAACGGGCCGGTGGAGGGCGAGCTGCCCTATGGGCTCGCGGCATACGCCAAGCTGCAGGACCTGGAGCTGCACACCCACGCCAGTGCCGAGGCGCAGGTGGCGGCGATCTCGGACGACGTGGCCTACAACAACCACGACCTGATGGACGGGCTGCGCGCGGGGCTCTTCACCGACGCCGACCTGGAAGGGCTGGCGCTGACTGCGGACAGCTACCGGCAGGTGGACCAGATCTACCCGGGGCTCGACTTCAAGCGGCGGCGCTACGAGGCGCTGCGGCGGGTGTTCGGGGTGATGGTGGAGGACGTGATCGCGGTCAGCCGGGCGCGACTGAATGCGGCGGCGCCGCAGAGCGCGCAGGAGGTGCGGGAGCTGGGGCACCAGGTGGTGGATTTCTCCCCCGAGGTGAAGGGGCGGATCGCGGAGGTGCGGGAGTTCCTGTTTCACCGGATGTACCGGGCGCCGGCGGTGGTGGAGATGCGGGCCAGGGTGACGAAGGTGGTGGAGGAGCTGTTTCCGCTCTTCCTGTCGCGCCCGGACCTGATGCCCGACGAGTGGCAGAAGGATGTGGAGGCGGCGCGCGACGAGACGGCGATGGCGCGGATCGTGGCGGATTACATCGCCGGGATGACTGACCGCTTCGCGCTGCAGATGCACGAGAAGCTGCTGGGCTGACGCCTCAGATCGGGCTGCGGGCGCCGCGGATCCAGAGCCAGGCGGCGGCGAGGGCCGCGACGGGCGGCGAGAGCAGCGAGCCGGCCCAGCCGAGGCTGGTGGCGAGCGCCTGGCCGGGCGTGTAGCCACCGGTGCGGAGCATCTCGAGGCTCTGGCTGGGCGAGGTGGGCACCATCTCCATCGCGGCGGGCAGGGCGGCACAGAGGCCGGTGAGGGTGAGCAGCGTGGCCATCGCGCGGGCGTGGCGCAGCGGATGCGTGAAGAGCAGCGCCGCGAGCGTGCCGAGGCAGAGCAGCAGCATGGGCTGGCTGGCCAGGTGCCAGGCCGCCGGGTCTCCGAGCAGGGCTTCGGCGAGGGCGGCGGCGCGGCGGGAGGGATCAGTGAGCATCAGCGCGGCGCCGGCATTGGGCAGGTGGCCGATGGCCCAGGGCAGGGCGAAGAGCGTGGCGAGGCCGATGAGCCAGAGGCGGGCGTGGGCGGAGAGACCGCCCGCACGATGCAGCGCCGTCGCCATGGCCAGAAGCAGGGCGAGGAGGAGGCCGGCGCTTGGGATCGGCGAGAGGCCCGCACTGGCGGCGAGGTCGAGCGGGATGAGCAGGGCGAGACCGGTGAGACCGAGGGTGCGCGGCAGGCCCCGGGGCAGGCGCAGGGCGAGGGCGGCGGTGACGACGAGGGCGGGCAGGATGGTGAGCAGCGCGCCGAGGGATTGCACGATGACCTGCCGCCAGTAGGCCCGGGTCGGGTCGACCTCTCCCACGGGCAGGGACGCGAGGCCGATGTTGGCGAGCGCGATGAGGGCGACGGCGCCGGTGGCGGCCAGGGCGGTGATGCGGGCGGTGCGGGAGGGCTCAGGTGTGAGCGCGGCCTGGGGCAGCAGGGCGGAGGCGAGCAGCGAGAGCATGGAGACGGCGAGGCTGGCGCCGAGGTAGAGCCCGTAGGCCACGCCCTCGGGCTGGTAGAGCGGCGGGCGCATCTCGATCATCGAGACGGGAATGCTGGCGAGGAAGGTGGCCAGCACCGCGGCGGCGAGGGTGAGGGCGGCGCAGAGGCGCAGGGCGGTCTGGCTGGGGGCGAGGTCTGTCATGGAAGGCACCTGCGGGCGAAATTTCGGCGGACCCTACCGGCTGCGGATACCGAGGGAAAGCGGCTGCCGCTTGACGCGCGGAGGTGCAGTGGTAGAGACGCGGGCATGTGAGAAGGACCGACGAGATGAACCTCTTTGCCGATATCCGGGCGCTGGTGGTGGCCGAACTGGAGGCCATGATGGCCGAGGGTGCCCTGCCCGAGGGGCTGGACCTTGCCAACGTGACGGTCGAGCCGCCGCGCGATGCGGCCCATGGCGACATGGCGACGAACGCCGCGATGGTGCTGGCCAAGCCCGCCCGCGCGAACCCGCGCGAGATTGCGACCCAACTGGCCGAGCGGCTTGCGCGCGACACCCGCATCGAGCGGGCCGAGATCGCCGGGCCTGGGTTCATCAACCTCGCGCTGGCAGGCTACGTCTGGGGCGGGGTGGTGAAGGCCGCGCTGGCTGACCGGGCCTCCTATGGCCGCTCGGAGCTGGGCGAGGGCAAGCGGGTGAACGTGGAGTTCGTCTCGGCCAACCCGACCGGACCGATGCACGTGGGCCATACCCGCGGCGCCGTCTTTGGCGATGCGCTGGCGAGCCTGCTGGCCTATGCGGGCTACGAGGTGACGCGGGAGTATTACATCAACGACGGCGGCGCGCAGGTGGATGTGCTCGCCCGCTCCGTCTACCTCCGCTACCTCGAGGCGCACGGGCAGGACGTGGCCTTCGAGGATGGCACCTATCCGGGCGATTACCTGATCCCCGTGGGCGAGGCGCTGAAGCAGAAGGTGGGCGATGCCTTCGTGGGCAAGGGCGAGCAGTTCTGGCTCGAGGAGGTGCGCAACTTCGCCACCGACGCGATGATGGAGCTGATCCGCGAGGATCTCGCCGCGCTGGGCGTCGAGATGGACGTGTTCTTCTCGGAGAAGAGCCTTTACGGCACCGGCCGGATCGAGGCGGCCATCGAAGACCTGAAGGGCAAGGGGCTGATCTACGAGGGCAAGCTGAAGCCGCCGAAGGGCAAGCTGCCGGAGGATTGGGAGGCGCGGGAGCAGACGCTGTTCAAGTCGTCCGAGTTCGGCGACGACGAGGACCGCCCGGTGCAGAAGGCCGACGGCCAGTGGGCCTATTTCGCGCCCGACATCGCCTATCACTACGACAAGGTGAAGCGCGGCTTCGACGAGCTGATCGACGTCTTCGGGGCCGACCATGGCGGCTACGTGAAGCGGATGAAGGCCGCTGTCGCGGCGCTCTCCGACGGCAAGGTGCCGCTCGACGTGAAGCTGATCCAGCTGGTGAAGCTGTTCAAGGACGGGCAGGAGTTCAAGATGTCCAAGCGCGCGGGCACCTTCGTGACGCTGCGCGACGTGGTGGACGAGGTGGGTGCCGACGTGACCCGCTTCGTGATGCTGACCCGGAAGAACGACGCGCCGCTCGACTTCGACTTCGCCAAGGCGCTGGAGCAGAGCAAGGACAACCCGGTGTTCTACGTGCAATACGCCCATGCCCGGGTGCGCTCGGTGATGCGCAAGGCGGAGGCGGCGGGCTGGACGCTCGACCATGTCACCCTGCTCGACCAGGACCTCGACACGCTGCACGAGGCCGAGCTTCCGGTGGCGCGCAAGCTGGCCGAATGGCCGCGGCTGGTGGAGATCGCGGCACGCGGGCACGAGCCGCACAGGATCGCCTTCTATCTCTACGAACTGGCGCAGGCCTTCCACGCGCTGTGGAACCGGGGCAACGACATTCCGGAGCTGCGCTTCTACCGCGAGGGCGAGGAGAGCGCGAGTTTGCCGAAAATCGCCCTGGCGAAGGCCGTTTCCGTTGTCATTTCGTCCGGTCTTGGTATCTTGGGCGTAACCCCGGCGGAAGAGATGCGCTGAGCCTCACGGCCCGCGCCACTGATCGGGGAGGCAGGCAAGAGCGCCCAGCCCCGTGAAGAGGGCGGGCCGAGAGAGCGAGGCGAGCATGGATCATCGACCCATGAAGCAGGTCGTGTGGGAGCCGGAAGGCCCCGCGCATGAGGGCTATGAGCACTATCCCGACGAGATGACCGCGGAGCCCGGCAGGGGCGGCGCAGCGTCGCGGCTCGTCAACATGGCGGGCGCGGCGATGAGCTTGGCGCTGATCCTTGGGCTCGGCATCTGGGGCTACCGGATCACCGTGCGCGACGTGACCGGGGTGCCGGTGGTCGCGGCGCTGGAAGGGCCGATGCGGATTGCCCCGGAAGATCCGGGCGGCGAGGTGGCCGATCACACCGGGCTCGCGGTGAACGATGTGGCCGCGGAGGGCGAGGCGGCCGATCTGCCCGAGGAGATCACCCTGGCCCCGGGCCCGGCGACGCTCAGCGAGGAAGACCTGCCGCTGGCCGCGATGGTGCAGCGCGAAGTGGAGGCGCTGGAGGCCGACGAAGAGATCACCCCGGCGAGCGAGGCCGACGACGGCGAGCTGGTGGAGGCCGAAGTGGTGGTGGCCGCCAACCTCCCCGACGACGTGGACCCGAACGACCCGGTGGCCGTGGCACTGGCCCTGGCTGGGCAGATGACCGAGGGCGTGGAGCCGCTTTCGGCAGATGCGCCGGAGGAGGTGGACCCGGAGAAGGCCAGGATTGCCGAGCTTCCGGGTTTGAAGCGATCGCTGCGGCCGCGTGTGCGCCCGGCCGGGCTCCAGGCGCCGGCGCCGAGCGAAGCAGAGCCGGAAGCCCAGAGTGCACCGGTGGTGCCCGAGGATGCAGAGGTGGCGCGCGATGACGTGGTGCCGGCAGGCACCCGGTTGGTGCAGCTCGGCGCCTTTTCGAGCCCCGAGGAGGCGGCCGAGATCTGGGCGCAGCTGTCGGGCCAGTTCGACAGCCTGATGGTCGAGAAGACCCGCCTCATCATGGAAGCCGAGAGCGGCGGGCAGACCTTCTACCGCCTGCGGGCGCAGGGGTTTGCCGACCTTTCCGACGCCCGCCGGTTCTGTGCCGCGCTGGTGGCGGAGCGGGCGGAGTGCATTCCGGTGGTCGCCCGGTGACGGGCGGCGCGTGGAGAGCATTGCGGTGACGAGGCCCGCGCGGCTTTCGCCGTTCATCTTCGGTTGCGAGGGACTGGCGGTGACGGCAGGAGAGCGGGCGCTCTTCGGCGATGTGCAGCCCTTCGGCTTCATCCTGTTCAAGCGCAACATCGACACGCCCGAGCAGTTGCGGCGGCTGACCGGCGGGCTGCGCGAGGCGGTGGGCTGGGAGGCGCCGATCTTCATCGACCAGGAGGGCGGCCGGGTGGACCGGATGGGGCCGCCGCATTGGGGCTCGTGGATGCCGCCGCTCGACCAGAATGCGCGGGTTGGCGCGGGACATGCCGCGAAGGCGATGGAGTTGCGCTATCGGCTCATCGCGGATGACCTCCGCGCCGTCGGGATCGACGGCAACTGCGCGCCGATGGGCGACATTGCCCATGCCGGGACGCACCCGGTGCTGCGCAACCGCTGTTACGGCGAGAGCCTTGATGCGGTTGTGAAATCCGCCCGCGCCGTGGCCGATGGCCTGCTCGCGGGGGGCGTGCTGCCGGTGCTGAAGCACATCCCCGGCCATGGCCGGGCGACGATGGACAGCCACCACGAGCTTCCCCGCGTTTCGGCCTCTGCCGAGGAGCTGCGGGTGACCGACTTTGCCGCCTTCGAGGCGCTGAACGACCTGCCGCTGGGGATGAGCGCGCATATCGTTTACGAGGCGCTCTCCGACAGGGCGGCGACGGTGGACCCGGCGATGATCGCTCTCATCCGCGAGGAAATCGGCTTTGGCGGCCTGCTGATGACCGACGATCTCAGCATGGAGGCCCTGAGCGGCAGCCTGCCCGAGCGGGGCCGGGCGGCGCTGGCTGCGGGCTGCGATATCGTCCTCTACTGCAAGGGGGTCTTCTCGGAGCTGAAGGCGCTGGCCGAAATCGCCTCGGATATGAATGAAACAAGCCTTGCGCGGGTGGATGCCGCCTTGGAAGCCCGCCGTGCGCCTGATACCATCGACCGCAACGCAATGGAGGCCGACTACCGGGCCTTGTTGGAAGGGCAGGCGGCAGATGGCTGAAGACGGCGCCACAGGCTTCACGGATGTGTCCGACCGGCTGGCCGCCGAGGCGCTGATCGTGGATGTCGATGGCTTCGAGGGGCCGCTCGACCTGCTGCTGACGCTGGGTCGGACCCAGAAGGTGGATCTGCGGAAGATCTCGATCCTCCAGCTGGCCGAGCAGTATCTGGGCTTCGTCGAGCGCGCCAAGCAGCTGCGCATCGAACTGGCGGCGGACTACCTGGTGATGGCGGCCTGGCTGGCCTTCCTGAAATCCAAGCTGCTGCTGCCGCCCGATCCGACGGAAGAAGGCCCGAGCGGCGAGGAACTGGCGGCGCACCTGGCGTTCCAGCTCGAGCGGCTTTCGGCCATGCGCGAGGTCTCGGCCCGGCTGATGGGGCGCGACCAGAAGGGCCGCGACTTCTTCGCCCGCGGCATCCCCGAGAGCGTGGAGCGCGTTCGGCGGGTTACCTACACCGCCACCCTGATGGACCTGATGAAGGCCTATGCCCGGATCCGGACGAAGGACGAGTTTCGCCCCTTCGTGATGGACCGGGAGAACCTTTACACCATGGAGCAGGCGCTGGAGCGGCTGCGCGGGCTCATCGGCTATGCCGGCGAGTGGACCAACCTGATGACCTACCTGCCCGAGGGCTGGGAGAACGACCCGATGCGCCGCCGCAGCGCCACGGCGGCCACCTTCGCCGCCTCGCTGGAGCTGGTGAAGCACGGGCACCTGACGATCCGGCAGGACGAGACCTTCGCCCCGATCCAGATCAGGCTGAGGGACGTGCCCCGTGGATAGCATGGACGAGATCGAGGAAAGCCTCTTCGAGGCGCCGCCGATGGGCGAGCAGGAGCGGATGGTGGAGGCCATTCTCTTCGCCTCCGCCGAGCCCGTGACCGTGGCCGAGCTGAACGCCCGGATGCCGCATGGGGCCGAGGCCGCCACGGCGCTGGAGAACCTGCAAAAGCGTTACGAGGGCCGGGGCGTGGAGCTGCGCCGGGTGGGCGAGGCCTGGGCCATGCGCACGGCCTCCGACCTGGGCTTCCTGATGCGGAAGGAAACCGTGGAGGTGCGCAAGCTGAGCCGCGCCGCCATCGAGACACTGGCCATCGTGGCCTATCACCAGCCGGTCACCCGCGCCGAGATCGAGGAGATCCGGGGCGTGAGCGTGAGCCGGGGCACCGTGGACCAGCTCCTCGAGATGGAGTGGATCCGCTTCGGCCGCCGGCGGATGACCCCGGGCCGGCCGGTGACCTACGTGGTGACACAGGATTTTCTGGACCATTTCGGTCTGGAATCTGCCCGCGACCTGCCGGGGCTCAAGGAGCTTCGGGCGGCGGGCCTGCTCGACAGCCGCCCGCCGCCGGGCGCTCTCGGGCTGGGAGACGAAGACGAGGCGGACGAAACCGAAGACCAGGACGAACTTTTCAAGGAGGAAGAGACAGATGAATAGCATTTTCTCGCAGATCTGGCGCACGATCGTGATGCAGTTTTCCGACAAGGCGCGGCACGCCGTGAACAGCAAGATCAGCCAGGGCATGACCTCGGCGCAGGATTCGATGCTCGGAAAGGGCAAGAAGGACGACGAGTGAACGCGGGTCGGCTCATCAACATGGCGCTGCGCATGCTGATGCGTGCGCGGCGCCAGAACGCCCGGAAGGGTGGCGGCCAGGGTGGCAACGCCAATGGCCGCAAGCTGCGCTCGGCGCTGCGGATCGGGCGGCTGTTCGGGCGGTTCTGAAGGGGTGGCGAAGTTCACCCATCCTGTTGCCCGACCTGGCGCCGGCGACCCGTGGTGGGCAGATTGCCCACCCTACTTGACCGTGCACTGGCGGCGCGATAGGCCCTGCGCATCATGGCCCGCGCCCCGCTTCTGCAACTCTCCGACATTTCTCTTACCTTCGGCGGAAATCCCGTCTTCGAGGGGGTGGGCCTGACCGTGCAACCGGGCGACCGGGTGGCGCTGGTGGGGCGCAACGGCTCGGGTAAATCGACCCTGATGAAGGTGATGGCGGGCCTCGTGGAGCCCGACGCGGGCGAGGTGGTGGCCGCGCCCGGTGTGCGGGTGGGCTACATGGAGCAGGAGCCCACGATGGCGGGCTTCGCCACGCTGGGCGCGTTCGCCGTGTCGGGGCTGGAGCCCTCGGAGGCCTGGCGCGTGGAGGCGGTGGCCGAGGGGCTGAAGTTCGGCCTCGACACGCCCGTGGAGGCCGCGAGCGGGGGCGAGCGCCGCCGGGCCGCGCTGGCCAAGCTGCTGGCCGAGGCGCCCGAGCTGATGCTGCTCGACGAGCCGACCAACCATCTGGATATCGAGGCGATCGGGTGGCTGGAACGGGAGTTGAGCGACACCCGCGCGGGCTTCGTGCTCATCTCTCACGACCGCGCCTTCCTGACCGCGCTGACCCGCGCCACGCTCTGGATCGACCGGGGCGAGGTGCGCCGGCAGGAGCAGGGCTTCGCCGCCTTCGAGGCCTGGCGCGACAAGACCTGGGAAGAGGAAGATACCGCCCGCCACAAGCTCGACCGGAAGATCAAGTCCGAGGCCCGCTGGGCGGTGGAAGGCATCTCGGCCCGGCGCAAGCGCAACATGGGCCGGGTGCGGGCGCTGCAGGAGCTGCGCGCCGAGCGCGCAGGGCAGGTGCGCCGCAAGGGCGTGGCCGCGCTGGAGCTGGAGGAGGGCACGAAGAGCGGCAAGGTGGTGCTGGAAGCCGAAGGCATTTCAAAGCGCTACGGCGAGAAGCTCATCCTGCGGCCGTTCGATCTTAAGCTCACGCGCGGCGAGCGCGTGGCCTTCGTGGGGCCCAATGGCGCGGGCAAGACGACGCTGGTGAACATGCTCATCGGGCGCACGGAGCCGGACGAGGGGCGGGTGAAGACGGGCCACGGCGTTGAGATGGCTGTCTTCGACCAGACCCGCTCGGCGCTCGATCCCGACATGAGCCTCTGGGAGAGCCTCGCGGGTGACCCTGAGATGCGGGTGAGCGGGCAGGCAGACCAGGTGATGGTGCGCGGCCAGCCACGCCATGTGGTCGGCTATCTGAAGGACTTCCTCTTCGACGAGGCCCAGGCACGGGCGCCGGTGCGCTCGCTCTCGGGCGGCGAGAAGGCGCGGCTGCTGCTGGCCCGGCTCATGGCGCGGGAGAGCAACCTGATGGTGCTCGACGAACCCACGAACGACCTCGACATCGAGACGCTGGACCTGCTGCAGGAGGTGCTCTCGGACTACCCCGGCACGGTGCTGCTGGTGAGCCACGACCGGGATTTCATCGACCGGGTGGCGACGCGGAGCGTGGTGCTGGAGGGCGAGGGCCGGGCGACAATCTACTCCGGCGGCTGGACCGACCTGCTGGCGCAGGGGGGCGGGACGTGGGAGCGCTCCACCGGGGTGCAGAAGCGGGCGGTGAAGGCCGAGGAGAAGGTTGTGGCGGAGAAGGCGAAGGCCAACGGCCTCAGCTTCACCGAGAAACACCGCTTGGAGGCGCTGCCGGCCGAGATCGCCCGGCTGGAGGCGGAGATCGGCAAGCTCTCGGAACTCATGAGCGACCCCGAGCTTTTTACCCGGGAGCCGGTGAAATTCCGCAAGGCCACCGAGGCCCTGACCGAACGGCAGGCGAAGCTGGAGGCGGCGGAGGAGGAGTGGCTCACGCTGGAGGAGAAGGCGGGGGCCTGAGCGGCGTGTGGGCAGATTGCCTATCCTACGAGTTGCCAAGGGAGGCGCGCATGGCAGGGCACCGGATTTACAGCATGGCCTTCGCCAAGGTCTACCCGGCCTATGTGGCCAAGGCCGAGCGCAAGGGGCGCAGCAAGGCGGAGCTCGACCAGATCATCCACTGGCTCACCGGCTACGACGCGGCGGGCCTGGCGGAGGTGCTGGAGGATGGGCGCGACTTCGAGGAGTTCTTCGCCCGGGCGCCCGCGATGAACGCCGAGCGCGACCGGATCAGGGGCGTGGTCTGCGGCGTGCGGGTGGAGGAGATCGAGGAGCCGCTGATGCGGGAGATCCGCTATCTCGACAAGCTCGTGGACGAGCTGGCGAAGGGCAAGGCGATGGAGAAGATCCTGCGGCGCGGGTAGCCAGTGGCGGGGTTCACCCGCCCGGGACGACTGTTCCTGCCTCAGCCGCCCACGATCCGGCCCGGGATCGCTTCCACCACCGGCCCTGCGGCGGCGCGGGCGTCCTCTGCGTCATGGGTGACCATCAGCACCGGCAGGCCGCGGGTGCGGGCGCGGTCGAACACCAGGCTGCGCACCTCCTCGCGGCGGGCGGCGTCGAGGCGGGAGAACGGCTCGTCGAGAAGCAGGGCCTTCGGTTCGGCGAGCAGGGTGCGCATCAGGGCCACGCGGGCCTGTTCGCCGCCGGAGAGGGTGGCGGGGTCGCGCGGGCCGAAGCCTTGCAGGCCGACCTCGGAGAGGGCGTTGTCGATGGCCTCCCGGCGCGCGGCGCGGGGGCCGGGGGGCAGGGCGAAGGCGAGGTTTCCGGTCACCGAGAGGTGGGGGAAGAGCAGGCTTTCCTGAAAGAGCACGCCGAGGCGGCGGCGCTCGGGCGGGAGCGACAGCACGTCCACCCCGTCGAGCGTGGCCCGGCCCGCGGCGGAGAGCGGCGGGGCGAGGGTGCCGGTGAGGGCGGAGAGCAGGGCGGATTTGCCTACGCCGGAGGGGCCCATGAGGGTGAGCACCTCGCCGGGTGCGATGCGGGCGGTGAGGCCGAGGAGGCAGGTGCTGCCGAGCATCGCCTCCAGTCTGTCGAGGATCAGCCCGTCAGCCACCGCGCATCCCTTTCCGGTTGGCGAAGGCAAGGCGCGGGATGGCAAGGGCCAGCGCGAAGGGCAGGAGGGCGGCGGCGGTCTGTGCAAGGGCATAGGCGCCGATGGCGCGGCGGTCTCCGCCGGAGGTGAGGGCGACGGCCTCGGTGGTGAGCGTGGTGACGCGCCCGCCGCCAAGCAGCAGCGTGGGCAGGTATTGTCCCACGGAGACGGCGAAGCCGACGGCGAAGGTGGTGAGGAGCGGGGCCAGCAGGAGCGGCAGGCGGAGGCGCCAGAAGCGCCTGTCGGGCCCGGCGCCGAGGGCGGCGGCGGCGGTGAAATAGCGGGCGTCGATGGCGTGGAAGGGGCCGGAGAGGGCGATGAGGGTATAGGGCAGCACGAAGGTCAGGTGCGAGAGCACCACGGGCCAGAGGCCTTCGCGCAGGCCGGCGGTGAGCATCAGCACCTGGAGACCGGGAAGAAAGGCGATCTGGGGGATCAGGAGGGGGAGGTAGAGGATCAGGCGGCCTGCAGGGCCCATCCGGAAGCCGTGGCGGGCCTCGGCCTCGAGGCAGCCGGTGACGAGGGCGAGCGCGGCGAGGGCGGCGAGGGCGGCGATGAGCAGGGTGGTGAGGGCGACGGGGGCGAGCATCGGGCCGTGGCGGGCCCAGGTTTGCAGGGAGAGCGCATCGGGCAGGGCGCTGGGGAAGCCCCAGTAGCCCGCGACCGACCAGAGCGCCTGCGAGGCGAGGCCGGCGAGCACCGAGAGGGCCACGGCGAGACCGAGGGCGAGGCCGAGGGCACGGAGGGCGGTGTCGAGGCGGGGCAGGCGGTGGCCGGACATGGCCAGGGCGGTGCCGGCGCGGGCGGTGAGAAGCTCGACACCGCGCCAGGTGGCGAGGGCGGCGAGGACGAGGGCAAGCTGCCACAGGGCGCCTGCGGCGGCGACGCCGCGCAGCGTGAGGTCGGGATCGGCCATCCAGCGGGTGATCTGGACCGAGAGCGTCGGCGGGGTGTTGGGGCCGAGAATCATCGCCACATCGACGACCGACATGGAGTAGGCCAGCACCACGTAGACCGGCAGGCGGATCTGGGCGTAGAGCGCGGGGAAGGCGGTGAGCAGCCATGCGATGGCGCGGGGGTAGCCGAGGGTGGTGGCGATGCGGGCGTGGGCTTCGGAGCGGGTCTGGCTGCGGGCGGCGAGGAGCATCAGCAGCAGGAACGGCACCTCCTTGGCGGTGAGGCCGGCGATGAGAGCGAGGCCGGCGCTGTCTTGCACGATGAGGAGGTCGGGCGGGGTGCTCCAGCCGGTGAGCCAGGGTGAGAGGGCGCGGGCGAGCCAGCCGGAGGGAGCGATGAGGAAGGCGAGGCCGAAGGCCGCCGCCGCGTGGGGCACTGAGAGCAGCGGCGAGAGCAGGCGCTGGAGCAGCGCGAAGGCGCGGGTGCCGTGCCAGCCTGCGGCGATGAGCGCTGTGATGGCGAGCGAGAGCGCGGTGGCGGCGAAGCCGGTGGTCAGCGAGAGGCGGGTGGCGGGCGCGATGCCGGGCCAGTCCATGAGGCGCATGAAGGGCGCAGGGCCGGAACCCATGTAGCCGAGCGCGGGGGCGAGGGTGAAGAAGAGGCCCAGCCCCACGGGAAGGGTCAGCAGCGCGACGGTGAGCGCGGGCAGGGTGGCGCGGGGCAGGGTCATGGAGCCTTCATCCGCCCTTCGAGGCGCATTCGCGCTGGCGAAGGGCAGAGAGGGTCACTCCGTCACGCCATGTTTGGCGATCCAGTCTTCGGTGAGCCTGGTCATCCACGAGGGATGCGGCTCGGGCTGGGCCTTGCCGAGCTCGGCGGGGGAGAGGGTGGCGATGCCGAGATCGAGCGCCTCGAAGGCGGCGCGATCCTCTTCGGAGAGCTTCTCCATCGAAAGCACGGTGCCGTAGCCCAGCACCGACGGATCCTGCGCGCGGGCCTGTGCCTCGGGCGACATCAGGAAGTTGGCCACCACCATGGCCCCGGACTTCACCGAGGAATTGTAGGGGATCGCCACGAAGCTGGCGTTGCCGATGGTGCCGCCGTCGAGCACGTAGGTGCGGGCGGTGGGGGGCAGCTCGTTGTTGGCGATGGCGGCGGAGGCCTCGCCGGGGGAGAAGGAGATGGCGAGATCGACCTCGCCGTCGGCGATAAGCTGGAGCTGGCGCGGGCCCGTCTGCGGGTAGGCGCGCCCCTGGCGCCAGAGGTTGGGGGTGAGCGCGTCGATGAAGGACCAGAGCGCTTCGGTCGCGGCGGCGTAATCGGCCTCCTCGACGGGCCCGGACAGCGCCGGGTCATCGCCGTTGAGGTCGATCAGCGCCTGTTTCAGGAAGGTCGAGCCGAGGAAGTCGGGCGGCTGGGGGAAGGTGAAGCGGCCGGGGTTGGCCTTGGCCCATTCGAGCAGGGCGGGCATGGATCTGGGCGGCTCGGGCAGGCGGGCCTCGTCGTGGATGAAGACCACCTGCGCCATGGCCCAGGGCGCCTCGTAGCCTTCGACGGGCAGGGTGAAATCGGTCTGGACGTCCTTGTTTTCGACGTCGACGTACTGCCAGTTCGGCAGGCTCTCGGCGAAGGGGCCGTAGAGCAGATCCTGGCCCTTCATAGAGGCGAAGTTGGGGCCGTTGATCCAGATGAGGTCCACCGCGCCCTCGGCATCCTGCCCGGCCTGCTGCTCGGCCAGCACGCGGGAGACGGCATCGGCGGTGTCCGACAGCTTCACGTGCTCGAGGGTCACGCCATACTCCTCATGTACTCGGCTGCCGACCCAGTCGATGAAGGCGTTGGTCGTGGTCGAGCCGCCCCAGGCGTGCCAGTAGACGGTCTGCCCCTCGGCGGCGGCCAGCACCTCTTCCCAGGCCGCCGGGGCAAGGCCGCCCGAGATGCTCTCGGGGTCGGGCCCGGCGAAGGCCGGCGTGGCGAGGGCGAGGCAGAGGGCGAGGGCGTATTTCATTGGGTGTTCCTGGTGGTGAAGGTCTGGCGGGCGAGCAGCACGCGGGAGAGGGCGGTGACGAGGCAGAGGGCGCCGAAGGCCCAGGCGAGCGGGGAGAAGGCGGCGGGGAAGAGGCAGAGGGCGCAGAAGAAGACGATGGTCTCGGTGCCTTCCAGCAGGCCGCCGGTGAAATAGAGCGTCTTGGCGCCGCGCGAGGTGGTCTGCATCTTCGCGCGTTCGGCGAGGATGGCGTAGCCGAGGAAGGTGGAGCCGTTGATGTAGAAGGTGGCGAGGAGGAAGGCCCCTGCGGCGCCGTTGGTGGCCGGGTCTGCCAGCACGAAGGCCAGCGGCACGGCGGCGTAGAAGGCGAAGTCGGCGCAGATGTCGAGGTAGCCGCCGAAGTCTGTCTTCCGGCTCGCACGGGCCACGGCGCCATCGAGCCCGTCGGCGAGACGGGAGGCGAGGAGGGGGATCAGCGCGAGGAGGGGCAGGCCGGCCCAGATGAGCGCGGCGGCGGCGAGGCCCAGGGCGAGCCCGGCCAGCGTGACGTGATCGGCCTGCCAGCCGCGGGCGGCCAGCGCGGTGCCCGCGCGGTTGAGCGGCGGGTCGATCAGTCTGCGCGCGATACCGTCGAGCATACGGAAAGCCATCCCCATGGTTTCAGGGGGTTATGGCGCGCGCGACGCCCGCGTGACAACCGGCTGTAACAGCGCGTGACGTGTTTGTGAGAGCCGCGCGCGCGGGCCTCTACCACTTGCCCGAGGCGCCGCCGCCTTCCGACTTGCCGCCGCCGGTCTTGGGTTCGGCGGCGGATTTGCTCTTTTTCGAGATGGTGTATCGCTCGGTCGAGCTGTGCCCGCAGGCGCCGCAGGTGGTGGTTTTCTCGCCCATGCCGGTGGAGGTTTCGGTGGGTTCCTGAACCGTGCGGCGGGTGATCTCGACCTGGCCCTTGGCGCCGCAGCTTTCGCAGACCCGGTTGGCCTTGGCCTGCTTAGACCTGAAGACGAAGAAGCCGATGAGGGCCACGATCGCGGCGCCGATGCCGCCGAGGATCGCGCCGCCGGAGCCGCCGCCCTCGCCCTGCGCCGTCTCGCCGCCGGTGGCGGGGGTGGCATAGGGGGTGGCGATGCGGGTGATGACCGCTTGCGCGCCAGCAGCCACACCATCGCCGTAGCGATCCTCGCGGAAGGCGGGCAGCATGACCTCGTCGATGATCCGGGCGCTTTCCTTGCCGTAGTCGGCCTGAAGCCCGGTTCCGAGCTCGATGCGCACCTCGCGGTCGGCCCGGGCGAGGAAGAGCAGGATCCCGTCGCCCTTCTCCTCGTCGCCAAGGCCCCAGGCGTTGAAGAGGCCGGTGGTGAACTGCTCGAGCCCCTCGAAACCGCCGTAATCCGCGGTGGACATGACGGTGACCACCGCCATCTCGACGCCGCTGTCGGCCTTCAGCTTCGTGATCGCCTCTGCCAGCTCGGCCTCCTGCGCATCGGAGAGCACGCCGGCATCGTCGAGGATGTAGCTCGGCGGCAGGTCGGGAAAGCTCTGGGCGCGGGCCGTGAGCGGCAGGAGGGTGAGGGCCAGGACGGCCAGGAGAAAATGGGCGGGGCGAAATACGCGGAGCTGAAAAGTCATGGCGCGGATTTGGCCACGAGGGGGCGAGTCTGGCAAGAAATTTCAGGGGGTGAAGGGGGCGAGGGCGGCCTGGGCCTTTTTGGTGAGGCCGGCGCGGATGAGGGCGTAGCTTGTGCGAAGTCGCTCCTCCACCTCGGCGTCGTCCACCATGCCCCAGGTCAGCAGCACCCAGCTGCGGTGGAAGTAGGGGGCCTTGACGGCGCGGCCGGCCTCGATGATGAGCTGTGCGGTCTCGACGCTGTCGGTCTTCACGCTGACGCCCTGGTTCATCGCGCCGATGCAGGCGAACATCTTGCCGCCGACCTTCCAGGCATCATGCCCGCCGCCCCAGGGGTCGGAGACCTCGGCGCTGGGAACTCTGCGCAGATGGCGTTCACCTTGTTTCGATCCATGAGCCAACCTGTTCATTTTCTTGCTTCAAATACTCCGGGGGTGCGGGGGCAGCGCCCCGCTCCGAGCTCACCCGCCGGACGCGCCCCTGTCGATCAGTGCCTGCACCTCGCTGCCGGAGATGGAGTGCCCCAGCGGGCTGAAATCGCCGCGTTCCAGCATGGCTTCGGCGGCGTCGTAAATGACCCGGTGGGTGGCGCGGGCGAGGGCCGAGCCGAGGGAGATGCGGGCCACGCCGGCGGCGGCGAACTCGGACAGGGGGACGGCGGTGAAGGGGCCGGCGGCGAGGGCGTTGACCGGCTTCGAGGTGGCGGCGCAGATGCGGGCGAGGTCGTCCATCGAGGGCGGCAGGGGGACGTAGAGCGCGTCGGCGCCGGCCGCGTCGAAGGCCTGCACGCGGGCGAGCGCCTCTTCCATGTCGTAGACCCCGTTCATCACCCCATCGGCGCGGGCGACGAAGACGAAGTCGCGGGGCAGGGCGCGGGCCGCCGATGCCCCGGCGCGCATTCGTTCGGTGGCGAGTTCGCGGTCGTAGGGGGTGCCCGAGGGGTAGGAGATGTCTTCCACGCAGATGCCGGCGAGGCCGATTTCGGCGGCGAGGCGGACGGTTTCGGCCACGGTCTCGGGGTCGTCGCCGAAGCCGTTCTCGAAATCGCCCTGAACGGCCAGGTCGGTGGCTGCCACGATCTCCTCGGCATGGGCCAGCGCGTCGTCGCGGGAGATCGCGCCCATGTCGCGGCTGCCCTGCACGAAGGCCAGCGCGGCCGACGAGGTGGCGAGGGCCTTCGCGCCCATGCCGGCGAGCATCCGGGCGCTGCCGACGTCCCAGACGTTGGCGAGGATGAAGGGGTCGCCCGGCACATGCAGGGCGCGGTAGGTTTCGAACTTGTCCATCTGGGCCTCCCTCTGCCGGGCAGGCTGGACCGCGGCGGGCGGCGGCACAAGAGGCTTGGCAGGGGGCGGGGGCGGTGCTACTGACAGCTCATGACCAACGCCGCGATCATCATCATCTGCTGCATTACCTGCTGACATCAGTCACGCGGGCCAGGTCTCTTTTCTCATCCAGACGAAGTTGCTAAAGCCCGCGGGGACGCCCGAGGAGCCTTCATGGACATTCATCTGCACAACACCAAGACCCGGAAGAAAGAGCTTCTGGTCCCCGTCACGCCGGGCCGGGTGGGCATGTATGTCTGCGGGCCGACGGTCTATGACCGGGCGCATATCGGCAACGCGCGGCCGGTCATCGTGTTCGACGTGCTGTTCCGCCTGTTGCGGCATGTCTATGGGCCCGAGAACGTGCGCTATGTGCGCAACTTCACCGACGTGGATGACAAGATCATCGCGCGGGCGAAGGAGAGCGGGCGGGACATCGGGCAGATCACCGAGGAGACGAGTCGGTGGTATCTGGAGGACATGGCGGCCGTGGGGGCGCTGGAGCCGACGGATATGCCGCGCGCGACCGAGTGGATCGGCGCGATGGTGGCGATGATCGAGGATCTGATTTCGGGCGGCCATGCCTATGAGGCGGAGGGGCACGTGCTGTTCCGGGTGCGGTCCTACGAGGCCTATGGCGCGCTGTCGGGCCGCTCGGTGGATGACATGATCGCGGGGGCGCGGGTCGAAGTGGCGCCCTACAAGGAAGACCCGATGGACTTCGTGCTCTGGAAGCCTGCGAAGGCGGGTGAGCCGGGGTGGGAGAGCCCTTGGGGCAAGGGGCGGCCGGGGTGGCATATCGAGTGCTCGGCCATGGCGGATGCGTTGCTGGGGGAGTCGTTCGATATTCACGGCGGCGGGAATGACCTGATGTTTCCGCACCACGAGAACGAGATCGCGCAGTCGAAGTGCGCCCATCCGGAGGGGGAGTTCGCCCGGATCTGGATGCACAACGAGATGTTGCAGGTGGAGGGGAAGAAGATGTCCAAGTCGTTGGGCAACTTCTTCACCGTGCGGGATCTGCTGGACCAGGGGGTGCCGGGGGAGGTGATCCGGTTCGTGTTTCTGGGAACGCATTACCGGAAGCCGATGGATTGGACGGAGAAGAAGCGGGTTGAGGCGGAG
>CAYVQK010000008.1:22540-32817 GCA_964454145.1 uncultured Oceanicola sp.
AACGCATTACCGGAAGCCGATGGATTGGACGGAGAAGAAGCGGGTTGAGGCGGAGGCGACGCTCAGGAAGTTCTACGCGCAGGCGGTGCAAGCTGTCGGCAGAGGGAAGCCCTACGTGGCAATCGAGAACGCCTTGGCCGATGACTTGAACACCGCCGGAGCCATCGCCGAACTACACCAGCTTTCGCTGGCGGATGACGTGAGCGAATTGCGGCATTCGCTGCAATTCCTCGGGCTGATGGGCCACGATATTCCCGATTGGGCAAAGCTGCCGGACGTAGACCTTTCTGGCTATGCCGCACAGCTGGCGGCCTTGCGCGAGGCCGCGATGGAGAGCAAGGATTTCTCCGCCGTGGACGCGCTGAAAGCCGCGCTGATCGAGGCCGGGGTAGAGGTTAAGATGAGCAAGCAAGGTGTTGATCTGGAGGCGAAACCCGGGTTCGACGCGCGCAAGCTGGAGGGGTTGGCATGAGGGCGGGATTGCAGAGCGAGGCCAGCGCCCGCACCGCACGGGGCGTGGTTCAGCAGGCGATGCGGTCCACGTCGCGCGTAGCACCGGCGTACAGCGCAACTTTGAAGAAGCGCCCGCCCCGTGGGGGGGCGGTGCGGGCGCTGGCCGCCGTTGACGGCCAGGTGCTCCGCTTCAGCTGCTTGGCATGGACTGGGCGTTCGGAGGGCACGGCATGACCGAACGCCTCTACCTCTACGATACCACCCTGCGCGACGGGCAGCAGACGCAGGGGGTGCAGTTCTCTCTCGACGAGAAGAAGGAGATCGCGGCGCTGCTCGACGGGCTGGGGGTCGATCATATCGAGGGCGGGTGGCCGGGGGCGAATCCGACGGATTCGGCGTTCTTCGAGGCGAGGCCGAAGCTGCGGGCGACCTTTACCGCCTTCGGGATGACCAAGCGGGCGGGGCGCAGCGCGGAGAATGACGAGGTTTTGGCCTCGGTGTTGAACGCCGGCACGCCCTCGGTGTGCCTTGTGGGCAAGACCCATGACTTCCACGTCACCGACGCGCTGGAGATCACGCTCGAGGAGAACGTGGAGAACATCCGTGCCTCGGTGGCCCATCTCGTCGCCAAGGGGCGGGAGGCGCTGTTTGACGCCGAGCATTTCTTCGACGGCTACAAGGCGAACCCGACCTATGCGCTGGAGTGCCTGAAGGCGGCGCTCGATGCGGGGGCGCGCTGGGTTGTGCTGTGTGACACCAACGGGGGCACCCTACCGGCGGAGATTTACGATATCGTCAAGGCGGTGATCGAGGCGGGGATTCCGGGCGATCATCTGGGCATCCACACCCATAACGACACCGGCAACGCGGTGGCGGGGAGCCTTGCGGCGGTGGATGCCGGCGCGCGGCAGATCCAGGGCACGCTGAACGGGCTGGGGGAGCGCTGCGGCAATGCCAGCCTGACCACGCTGATCCCGATCCTGCTGCTGAAGGAGCCTTACAAGAGCAGGTACCAGACGGGCGTGACCGCGGAAGGGCTGGCGCGGATGACGCTGATCTCGCGCAAGCTCGACGACATCCTGAACCGCGTGCCGATGCGGGCTGCGCCCTTCGTCGGCGCCTCGGCCTTTGCCCACAAGGCGGGGCTGCACGCCAGCGCGATCCTCAAGAACCCGGCGACCTACGAGCACATCGAGCCGGAGCTGGTGGGCAATGCGCGGGTGATCCCGATGAGCAACCAGGCGGGCACGTCGAACCTGAAGCGGCGGCTGGCCGAGGCGGGGCTGGAGGCGGAGAAGGAGCAGCTTGCGGCGATCCTGAACACCATCAAGGAGCGGGAATCGCAGGGATATTCGTATGACACGGCCCAGGCGAGCTTCGAGATCCTCGCGCGGCGGGAGCTGGGGCTGTTGCCCGAGTTCTTCGACGTGGAACGCTACCGGGTGATTTCGGAGCGGCGGCGGAACGCGCGCGGACAGATCGTGGTGGAGAGCGAGGCGGTGGTGGCGGTGAGCCTGCCGGGTGGCGGGCTGACGACCAACTACTTCAAGAACGAGCACCCCGAGGAGCTGCAGGATGCAGGACCGGTGCACGCGCTCTGGAACGCGCTCATTGCCGACCTCGGGCCCTATGCGGGGCGGCTGGAAGGCATGCGGCTGGTGGACTTCAAGGTGCGGATCACCAATGGCGGCACCGAGGCGGTGACGCGGGTGATCATCGACAGCGAGGACGAGGCCGGGCGGCGGTGGAGCACGGTGGGCGTGAGTGCGAACATCGTGGATGCGAGCTTCGGCGCGCTGATCGACGCGGTGACGTGGAAACTGGTGCAGACCGGGGCGGAGCTGCGTAAGGTAGGGGAATGAGCGCATTCCTCGAGCTTTTCTCGGCGGTGCCGCGGCAGGGGCCGGGGCTGGCGAAGGACGTGGCCTGGGCGGTGGCGCAGGCGGGGGCTTCGGGGGCCGAGAGCGTCTGCGATGCGGGCTGCGGGACTGGCGGGGATACCGAGGCGCTGTTGGCGGCGATGCCGGGCGCGCGGGTGGTGGCCTGCGACAAGGATCCGACGCTGCTGAAGGCGGCGGAAGCGCGGCTCGCCGGGCAGGACAGGGTGCGGGTGGGCACCGGAGATCTGGCCGCGCTCGAGAAGCTGCCCGAGGCGCCGTTCGACTTCATCTGGTGTGCGGGGGCGATCTATTTTCTGGGCACGGTCAAGGGGTTGCGGGGCTTTCGTGAAGCCCTGAAGCCGGGGGGCACGGTGGCGTTCTCTGCGCCGGTCTACTTTCGCAAGCCGTCGGCGGAGGCGCAGGGCTTCTGGATGGATGTGCCGGTGCCGACGGAGGCGGGGCTCAGGGCCGAGGTGTCGGAGGCGGGATATGAGCTGGTGGCCGACCGGCCGCTGACGAATGCGGCCTGGGCGGCGCTCTACACGCCGCTGATGGCCGAGATCGCGCGGCGGAGGGCGGCGGGCGCCAGCGCGGAGATGGAAGGC
Organism: uncultured Oceanicola sp.; assembly: GCA_964454145.1. GTDB lineage: Bacteria > Pseudomonadota > Alphaproteobacteria > Rhodobacterales > Rhodobacteraceae > Vannielia. The sequence goes on from CAYVQK010000008.1 coordinate 25,479, forward strand.
GTGATGGCGGCGATGGAGCAGGAGGCGGCGCTCTGGGGCCGGGTCAAGCGGGAGACCGGCTACCAGCTGGTCGTGGCGCGGCTGGCATGACGCTTCAGGCCTGCGCAGACCTGGTGGCCCGCTCCGGGCGCGAGACCTTTGCCGCGGTGATGGCGGCGCCGGTGGAGGCGCGGCGGATCCTGTTTCCGGTTCAGGCCTTTGCGCTGGAGGTGGCGCGGGCGCCCTGGGCCAGCCAGGAGCCGATGATCGCGCAGATGCGGTTGCAGTTCTGGCGGGATGTGCTGGAGGAGGCGGCCGAGGGCAAGGCGCGGGCGCATGAGGTCGCGGCGCCCTTGGCGGAGGCCGTGGGGGCGGGGGTGCCGGTGGCACCGCTTATGGCCTGCGTGGAGGCGCGGGAGTGGGACATCGGGCGGGAGCCCTTTGCCGACGAGGCGGCCTTCTGGGACTATCTCGATGCGACCGGGGGCGGGCTCGTCTGGGCGGCTGCGTCGGCCCTGGGCGCGGGGCCTGAGGCCGAGGAGGGGCTGCGGGCCTGGGGCCGCGGGGCGGCGCTGGCGCGGTATTTCCAGGCGGTGCCCGAGCTGGAATCGCGGGGGCGGGTGCCCTTGGTGGACGGCCGTTCTGAAGCGGTGAAAGCGCTGGCAGATCAGGGGCTTGCGGCGATGACTTCAGGTGCCGTGTGGCGCGGGAAGCTCGATGCGCTGGCCTCGGCGCCGATGCTCACCGGGGCGATGGCGCCGGTGCTGCTCCGCAAGGTGCAACGCGCGCCCGGCCGGGTGGCGGCGGGCGCGCTGGAGATGAGCGAGTTCCGGAAGCGGTTCCGGCTGATGCGGATGGCCGCGACGCCGGAATGGCGGATGTAAGGTCGGGCCGCAAGGCTCTGACCTTACGGGAAAATCAGCCGTTGGCTTCGCGGATCTTGTCGGCGGCTTCCTTGTCGTAGGCAACGCCGTTCTGATCGAAGAGGGTGTCGAGCTCGCCCGACAGGGTCATCTCGGTGATGATGTCGCAGCCGCCCACGAATTCGCCCTTCACGTAGAGCTGGGGGATGGTGGGCCAGTCGGAGTAGTCCTTGATGCCCTGGCGGATCTGCTCGTCGGCGAGAACGTTCACGTCCTTGAAGTCGACGCCCATGTAGTTGAGCACGCCGGCGACGCGGGAGGAGAAGCCGCACTGGGGCATCTCCTTGGTGCCCTTCATGTAGAGGACGACATCGTTGGCTTTGACGGTTTCGGCGATCTGGTCTTGTGCGGACATTGCTGTCTCCTTTGGCCCTCTGGGCCGGTCGGGCGGTGTGTTTCGGGGTACAGATAGAGCCGTTGGAGGGGAAATTCCAGCGGGTTTGGAGCGGTGCCGACGGGTGGGACGGGCCTCGCGGGCCTGAGAGCTATTTCACCTTGTCCCGCGTTCTCGACCGGGCGGCGCCGTAGGAGGCGCGGCGTCTGGTGGGCGGTTCGGCGGGTGCTTCCTCGGGCTCGGGCTCCGGGTCGGGGTTGATCCTGTATTTCTTGCGGGCGGTGAAGCCCGCGCGCAGGGCGAAGACGGCGACGATAAACCCGACGAGGAGGATCAGGCCCGGGTCCATCGGCCGCTAGGGCGCCCGCGTGGTGAGGGCCAGGGCGTGAAGCTCGCCGGCGGGGCCGTCCATCTTGCCCTTCAGGGCGGCGTAGACGGCGCGCTGCTGCTGGACGCGGTTCATGCCGCGGAAGCTTTCATCCACAACCTCGGCGGCGAAGTGCTGGCCATCGTCGCCTTCCACCGTGACCTGGGCCTGCGGGAAGGCGGCGCGGATGAGGTTTTCGATGTCGGTCGCGTCGATGGCCATGTGGGCTCCCTGTGTTTGCTCCCCCAAGATTTAGGCCTCACGGCCCGGGGGAGCAAGGGGATCAGGCGAGGGTTCCCTCGGCAGTCAGGGTCGTCAGGCCGCCAGTGTAGGCATGGAGGGCCTTGGGAAGTGTTACCGTGCCGTCCTCCTGCTGGCCGTTCTCCAGCACCGCGATCAGCGCGCGGCCAACGGCGAGGCCGGAGCCGTTGAGGGTGTGGACGAACTCGGGCTTGCCGCCGCCGGTCGGGCGGAAGCGGGCGTTCATCCGGCGGGCCTGGAACGCGCCGCAGTTGGAGACCGAGCTGATCTCGCGGTAGGTGTTCTGGCCGGGCAGCCAGACCTCGAGATCGTGGGTGCGCTGCGCGCCGAAGCCGGTGTCGCCCGAGCAGAGCACGACGGTTCTGTAAGGGAGTTCAAGGGCTTCCAGCACGGCCTCGGCGCACTTGGTCATGCGCTGGTGCTCTTCGACCGAGGCGTCGGGGTGTACGATGGAGACCATCTCGACCTTCTCGAACTGGTGCTGACGCAGCATCCCGGCGGTGTCGCGGCCCGCCGATCCGGCCTCGGAGCGGAAGCAGAGGGAATGGGCGGTGTAGCGGCGGGGAAGGGTGGGTTCCTCGACGATCGTGTCGTTGACGATGTTGGTCAGCGTCACCTCGGAGGTGGGGATGAGCCACCAGCCTTCGCGGGTCTGGTAACTGTCTTCGCCGAACTTTGGGAGCTGGTTCGTGCCGTACATCATCTCTTCGCGGACGAGGACGGGGCCGTTGATTTCGGTCAGGCCATGCTGGGTGATGTGCAGGTCGAGCATGAACTGGGCGAGCGCACGGTGAACCCTTGCGATACCGCCCGACATGAGCACGAAACGGGAGCCGGCGAGCTTGGCGGCGGTTTCGAAGTCCATCGCCTGCCTGGCGCCGGGCAGCTCGTAGTGCTCGAGCGGTTTGAAGGCGAAGTCGCGGGGGGTGCCCCAGCGGTGGATCTCGACGTTCTCGGCCTCGTCGGCGCCGTCGGGCACGTCGGCCTGGAGCACGTTGGGCAGGCCCATCAGCAGGTCGCGCAGCTCGGCGTCGCGGGCCTTGGACTCCTCTTCCAGCCGGGCAATTTCGTCTTTCTTTTCAGCGACAAGGGCGCGGAGGCGCTCGAACTCGGCCTCGTCGCCGGCGGCCTTGGCGGCGCCGACCTGCTTGGAGGCGGCGTTGCGCTCGGCCAGCGCGGCCTCGGCCTCGGTGATGGCGGCCCGGCGGGCCTCGTCGACGGCGAGGATGGGGGCGGAGGCCGAGGAGATCCCGCGCCGCGCCATGGCGGCGTCGAAGCCGGCGGGGTTGTCGCGGATGGTGCGGATATCGTGCATCTCTCTGGTCCTCTGGTGTCGGTTCGGGGCCTGGCAGACCCACCGTTCGAAGGGGTTAACGGAGCCGGGATATGCCGCAAAGCGTCAATCAGCACAATCCATGCACAGCGGATGCACAGGTGATGCACAGCCCATGCATACGCGATTGACGCACGGAAGGGGCGGTTAACCGATCGGGCTGTGCAGGGATGTGGAGTGCGCCGGGTGATGCGGGCAAGCGGGTGTGCCTGCCCGGTGCGCGCCGCAGGCGCCGGGCAGCGGGCTGGCGCAGCCCGGCTTCCGTTGCGCAAGCCGCGACAGTTTCGCCGCCCCCTCTGGCGCTCGGGTCAATTCGGCCTTATCTGCCCCCCACGCGCTTGCATCGACCCAACCCGGGCCATAGGGTGCGCGCCGAAACGCCCCGACGCCCGTGCGGGGTTCGCGAACAAAGAACAACAAGGAGCCTCCATGCAGGGCTTTGAATCCATCGTGCCGCTGATCCTGATCTTCGGGATCATGTATTTCCTCCTCATCCGTCCGCAGCAGAAGAAGCTGAAGCAGCATCAGGCGATGGTCGCGGCGCTGCGCCGGGGCGACCAGATCATCACCCAGGGCGGGATCGTGGGTAAGGTGACCAAGGTGCGCGACGAGAACGAGGTCGAGGTCGAGATCGCCGAGGGCGTGAAGGTGCGGGTGGTGAAATCCACCGTGGCGCAGGTGCTCAGCAAGACCGAACCGGCCGCCGAAGCGACGTCGTAAGGCAGGCCGCAGACAACTCTCGGCGGGGGCGCAATGCTCAACATTTCCTTTTTCAACAAGCTGGTCATCTGGCTTCTGGTGATCGTGGGCCTCGCGGTGGCGACGCCGAACCTGTTCTACGGCAAGGTCGAGCGGCACAACGATGCGGTGGCGGCGATCGAGGCCGGGGGTGCGACGCCCGAGCTCGAGGCCGATGCGGCCGGCTGGCCGGGCTTTCTGCCGAACAACCTCGTCAACCTCGGGCTCGACCTGCGGGGCGGGGCGCATCTGCTGGGGCGGGTGCGGGTCGAGGAGGTCTATGCCGAGCGGATGAAGGCGATGTGGCCGGAGATCCGCGACGCGCTGAGCGAGTTGCGCGGCACCATCGGCCCGATCCGGCGGGTGGAGAGCCCGGAGGAGCAGCTGCGTATCCGGGTCCAGAACGCCGACCAGATGGCGGCGGCGCTGGAGGCGGTGCGGGGCATCGCCCGGCCGCTGAACTCGCTCGCCCATCCGGGCGCCACCGACATCGAGGTGAGCGCCGAGGGCGACGTGCTTGTGGTGCAGCTCTCGGAGGCGGAGCGGGAACTGAGCGACCAGCGCACGGTGGACCAGAGCCTCGAGATCATCCGGCGCCGGGTGGACGAGGTGGGCACGCGGGAGCCGACGATCCAGCGGCAGGGCGCCGACCGGATCATCATCCAGGTGCCGGGTATCGGTTCGGCGCAGGAGCTTAAGGATCTCATCGGGACGACCGCGAAGCTGACCTTCCATCCGGTGGTGCAGCGGGTGTCGAGCGCGGAGGCGGATGCCACGGGCCGGACGATCACCCTGCCGAGCGCCGATCCGCAGGAAGAGGGTGTGTTCTACGTGCTCGAGGAGCGGCCGGTGGTGACCGGCGAGAACCTCGTGGACGCGCAGCCCGACTTCGACCAGAACGGCCAGCCGGCGGTGAACTTCCGCTTCGATGCGACGGGCGCGCGGGCCTTCGGGGATTACACCGCCGAGAACGTGGGCAGCCCCTTTGCCATCGTGCTCGATGGCGAGGTGATCAGCGCCCCGGTGATCCGGCAGCATATTCCGGGCGGCACCGGCATCATCTCGGGCAGCTTCACGGTGCAGGAGAGCTCGGATCTTGCGGTGCTGCTGCGCGCGGGTGCGCTGCCGGCCGGCATGGACTTTCTGCAGGAGCGGACAATCGGGCCCGAGCTGGGCGCCGACAGCATCCGGGCGGGCACGATTGCCTGTGCGGTGGCCTTTGCCGCCGTGCTCATCTTCATGGTGGCGAGCTACGGGCTCTTCGGCGTGTTCGCCAATATCGCGCTGCTGATCAACGTGGGGCTGATCTTCGGCCTTCTCAGCACCATCGGGGCGACGCTGACGCTGCCCGGCATCGCCGGCATCGTGCTGACCATCGGCATGGCGGTGGACGCCAACGTGCTGGTCTTCGAGCGGATCCGCGAGGAACTGAAGACGGCGAAGGGGCCGAGCCGGGCCATCGCGCTTGGCTACGAGAAGGCGCTCTCCGCCATCATCGACGCCAACATCACCACCTTCATCACCGCCGCGATCCTCTTCATGCTGGGTTCCGGCCCGGTGCGCGGGTTCTCGGTGACGCTGGCGCTCGGCATCCTGACCTCGGTCTTCACCGCGATCTACGTGACGCGGCTGATGATCGTGACCTGGTTCGAGTGGAAACGTCCGAAGACGATCGAGGTGTAAGGCGATGCGGCTGAGACTTGTTCCCGAGACGACCAACATCAACTTCTTCGCCGCCCGGCGGGTGACCTTCGGTGCCTCGATGGTGCTGATGGTGCTCTCGGTGGTGGCCTGGTTCATGATGGGGCTGAACTTCGGCATCGACTTCCAGGGCGGCACCACGATCCGGACCGAGGCGACCCAGCCGGTGGACGTGGCGGCCTATCGCACCGCCCTGCAGCCGCTGGAGCTGGGGGACGTGGCGATCTCGGAGGTCTTCGACCCGACGTTTGCCGCCGACGAGCACGTGGCGATGCTGCGCATCCAGGCGCAGGAGGGCGCGGAGAGCGCCGAGAACGAGATGGTGAGCCGGGTGGAGGCCGCGCTGAAGGGCGTGGACGAGACGATCCGCTTCACCTCGGTCGAGAGCGTGGGGCCGAAGGTTTCGGGCGAGCTGGTGAAGAGCGCCGTCTATGCCGTGCTGGCCGCGCTCGGCGCGATCATGGTGTATATCTGGCTGCGGTTCGAATGGCAGTTCAGCCTGGGGGCGGTGATCGCGCTGTTCCATGACGTGCTGCTGACCATCGGGATCTTCGCGGTGTTCCAGATCCGCTTCGACCTGGCGACCATCGCGGCGCTGCTGACCATCGTGGGCTATTCGATCAACGACACGGTGGTGATCTTCGACCGGGTTCGGGAGAACCTGATCAAGTACAAGAAGATGCCGCTGCAGGACGTGATGAACCTCTCGGTGAACGAGACGCTGAGCCGGACGGTGATGACCTCGGGCACCACGCTGATCGCGCTGATCGCGCTGCTGGTGCTGGGCGGCGACGTGATCCGGGGGTTTGTCTTTGCCATCACCTGGGGCGTGATCGTGGGCACCTATTCTTCGGTCTACGTGGCCAAGAACATCGTGCTGATGCTGGGCACCAAGCGCGACTGGACCAAGCCCTCGGACGGGCCGGGCGGCACGCAGTTCACCACATCGGATGCCTGATGCGCTGGCTGGCGCGCTGGCGGTGCCCGGGATCGGCTGGGTGCTGGTGGCGGCGCTGGCGGCGGGGCTGGCCTATGGCTTTGCGGGCTTCGGCGCGGCACTGATCTTCATGCCGGTGGCGGCGGCCCGGGTGGGGCCGGTGGAGGCGGTGACGCTGGAGGCCTGCATGGGGCTGGCCAGCGTTGTGACGGTGTTGCCGCGGGCGCTGAAGCTGGCGGACAAGCGGGACACCGGCGTGCTGCTGGCGGCCTCGCTGGTGGGCCTGCCGGTGGGGACGTGGCTGTTGAAGGTGGTAGACCCGGAGGCGATGCGCTGGGGTATCTGCGTGGTGGCGGCGGTCACGCTCTGCGCGCTGGTGGCGGGCTGGCGGCGGAAGACGCAGGACACCACGGGCGCGCTGGTGGGCGTGGGGGCGGCCTCTGGCGCGCTGGGGGGCGCGACGGGGCTGACCGGGCCAGTGATGATCTTGTTCAAGCTCAGCGGGCAGGGGACTGCGGCGGAGGTGCGGGCCTCGACGATTTCCTTTCTCACGCTGCTGTCGATGCTGCTGTTGCCGGCGCTCTGGCTGCAGGGGCTGATCCGGGTGGAGGCGCTCTGGGTCGCGGTGCTGGTGCTGCCGATCTACATGGCGGGTGCCTTGGCGGGGCAGGCGCTGTTCCGGCCGGAAATGGAGCGGCTTTACCGGCGGGTGGCCTATGGGCTGATCGGGGTGGCGGTGGCGATGAGTTTGCCGGTGTGGTGAGGG
>CAYVQK010000008.1:32917-40449 GCA_964454145.1 uncultured Oceanicola sp.
GAGGCGTTTCGGGAGGCCTGGGCCATCGAGGGGTTCTGGTGGCTGGTGCTCATCATCGGGCTCGGCGGGCTGGTGCGGGGGTTTGCGGGGTTCGGGACCGGGATGGTCTTCATCCCGCTGGCCTCGATCATGCTGGATCCGCTCTGGGTGCTGGCGGCGGTGATCGCGGTGGACGTGGCGGGCTCGGCGCCGGTGCTGCCGCGGGCGATCCGCGACGTGCGGGGGGCGGACCTGGGGTGGATGCTGGCGGGCTGCGTGGTGACCCTGCCGCTGGGCACCTATGCGCTGACGGCGAGCGATCCGGCGGTGTTTCGCTGGGGCGTGTCGGGGCTCGCTCTGGCGCTGGTGGCACTGCTGATCTCGGGCTGGCGGCATCACGTTGAGCTTGGGCCGAAGCTGCTGGCGGGCGTGGGTGCGGCCTCGGGCTTTCTCGGCGGCTTCGTGGGGATGCCGGGGCCGCCGGTGGTGCTGGCCTATCTCGGCGGGCAATACCGGCCCGAGCGGGTGCGGGCGACGACGCTGCTGTTCATGCTCAGTTTCGTGGCGCTGCTGGGCGTGGTCTTTGCGCTCCGGGGAGTGCTCGTCTGGCCGGGGATCGCCCTCGGCATCCTGCTGATCCCCTCCTACGTGGCGGGCAACCTGGCGGGGCAGGCGCTGTTCGACCCCGAGAAGGCGCGGCTTTATCGCGCGGTGGCCTATGCCGTCTTCATCGCCTCGGCCCTTGCGGGGCTGCCGATCTTTGGCGATTAAGGCCCCATGCGTATCAATGAAGTCGAGTTCAGGGGCGAAATGCCGGTCGAGGGCTACGGGCCGGGGTTCTGGCGCGTGGGCGGACAGGTTGTACAGGGGCCGCTTCTGGTGGGCCCGGGCGGGTTGCACGGCTGGGGCGGGCTCGAGGACGTCGCCCCGCTTGTGGAGATCGCGCAGCGGGTGGATGTGCTCTTTCTCGGCATGGGCGGCGATATCGCCCCGGTGCCGCGGGCGCTGAGGGAGGCGGTGGAGCTGACCGGGCTGGGGCTCGACGTGATGGCCTCGCCCACGGCGGCGCGGAGCTACAACGTGCTGTTGAGCGAGGGCCGCAGGGTGGCCGCCGCGCTGATCCCGGTGGGCGGCGTTTGAGCCTGCTTCGGGCAGAGGGGCTTTGCGTGCAGCGCGGCGGGGTGCCGGTGCTGGAGGGGATTTCGTTCGAGCTGAAGGCCGGCGAGGTGCTGGTGCTGCGGGGACCGAACGGGGTGGGCAAGACCTCGCTCTTGCGGGTGCTCGCGGGGCTGGCGGAGCCGGTCGAGGGCCGGGTGGAGAGCGAGGGCGCGGCCTATGCCGCCCATGCCGACGGGCTGAAGGCGACGCTGACGGTGCGGGAGAACCTGGCCTTCTGGGCGGAGCTGCACGGGGCCGAGGTGGGGGATGCGCTGGAGCGGATGAACCTCAGCGCGCTGGCCGAGCGGCAGGCGGGGAGCCTCAGCGCGGGGCAGAAGCGGCGGCTCGGGCTGGCGCGGCTGCTGGTGACGGGGCGGGCGCTGTGGCTGCTGGACGAGCCGACCGTCTCGCTCGATGCGGCTTCGGTGGATATCTTCGCGGGCGTGGTGCGGGGGCATGTGGCGGCGGGCGGGGCGGCGGTGATCGCCACGCATATCGGGCTGGGGCTCGAGGAGGCGCGGGTGCTGGAGCTGGGCGGTTACAAGGCGGTGGAGCGGGCCGCGCCTGGCGGATTTGACGAGGCCTTCCTGTGAGGGGCGTGGCGTTTCGCGGGGGCGAGTCGGGACAAGTCCCGACCTATGCGGGCGGTGCCCTTGAACCGGCGTTGTGCCGGGGGGCAGGCGTTGCGGCTGAGTATTTGCAGCAAGAAAATGGAGCGGGGCGGTGAGAGCCCTGCTGGTGCGGGATCTGCGGCTGGCGGTGCGCGCAGGGGGCGGCTTCGGGCTGGCGCTGGCGTTCTTCCTCATCGTGGTGACGCTGGTGCCCTTTGCCGTGGGGCCGCAGCCGGAGGTGCTGGGGGAGATCGCGGCGGGGGTGCTGTGGCTGGGGGCGCTGCTGGCGTGCCTGCTGTCGCTCGACCGGATCTTCGCGCTCGATTACGAGGACGGCTCGCTGGAGCTGCTCGCCACCTCGCCGGTGCCGCTGGAGGGCGTGGCGGGGGTGAAGGCGCTGGCGCATTGGCTGGTGACGGGGCTGCCGCTGGTGCTGGCCGCGCCCGTCCTGGGGGTGCTGTTGCACCTGCCGGGGCCGGGATACCTCTGGCTCACGGTGTCGCTCGCGGTGGGCACGCCTGCGCTCTCGGTGATCGGGAGTTTCGGGGCGGCGCTGACGGTGGGGCTGAAGCGGGGCGGCTTGCTGTTGAGCCTGATCGTGCTGCCGCTCTACGTGCCGGTGCTGATCTTCGGCGCGGAAGTCGCGCGGCGGGGCGTGGATGGCCTGGCCGTGGGCACGCCGCTGGCGCTGCTCGGGGGCCTGAGTGCCGGGGCCGTCGCGCTGCTGCCTTTCGCGGCGGCTGCGGCAATACGTATCAACCTGCGCTAGGGGGCTCCGGGGTATGTGTATTGAGCCGAAACAGGACCGGGCCTAGGGTGCGCGCCATGTCGATCTGGGAATATGCAAATCCGGTCAAGTTCATGGCCACGAGCGGCCGGATTTTGCCCGCCTGTGCGGTGCTGGCCGGGCTGGTGACGCTGGTGGGCGTGGCCTGGGGCTTCTTCGCCACGCCGGAGGATTACAAGCAGGGTGCGACGGTGAAGATCATCTTCCTGCACGTGCCCGCCGCGATGATGGCGATCAACGCCTGGGCGATGATGCTGGTGGCCTCGCTGATCTGGGTGGTGCGGCGGCACCATGTGAGCGCGCTGGCGGCGAAGGCGGCGGCGCCGATCGGGGTGGCGATGACGCTGATCGCGCTCTTCACCGGCGCGGTCTGGGGCCAGCCGATGTGGGGCACCTGGTGGGCCTGGGATCCGCGGCTGACCTCCTTTCTGATCCTGTTCCTGTTCTACCTCGGCTACATGGCGCTCTGGGCCGCGATCGAGGATCCGGACACGGCGGCGGACCTGACCTCGGTGTTGTGCCTGGTGGGCTCGGTCTTTGCGATCCTGAGCCGCTACGCGGTGAACTTCTGGAACCAGGGGCTGCACCAGGGGGCCTCGGTGCTGCGGGCCGGCGCCGTGACCGGCACCGACACGGAGGAGAAGGTGAGCAACGTCTACGCGGTGCCGCTCTTCGTTTCGATGGCGGGGTTCTTCCTGTTGTTCGTGGCGCTGGTGCTGGTGGGGACGCGGACCGAGATCCGCGCCCGGCGGATCAAGGCGCTGGAGGCGCGGGCGCGGATGGCCGATGCCTGAGCTGGGGAAATACGCCACCGAGGTGTTGCTGGCCTATGCCGGCTCGATCGTGATCCTGGCCGGGTTGCTGGTGCTGATCCTGCGGCGGGGCGCGCGGGTGCGCGAGCAGCTGCGGCGGATGGAGGAGGGGCGCAAGTGAAGCCGCTGTATTTCGTGCCTTTCGCGGTGATCCTGCTCATCGGTGTGGCCTTCTGGTGGGGCAACGGCCGGGAGGGGCAGAACGAGCTGCCCTCGACGATGATCGGGCGCGCGGCGCCGGAGCTGCAATTGCAGCCGATGCCGGGCGAGCCGGAGTTCACCCGCGAGATGCTGGATGCGCCGGGGGTGAAGCTGGTGAACTTCTGGGCCAGCTGGTGCGCGCCCTGCCGGGTGGAGCATCCGAACCTCGTCACGCTGGCGGAGGCGGGGGTGCCGATCTACGGCATCAACTTCAAGGACGATCCGGTGAAGGCGGCGGAATTCCTCGAAGAGCTGGGCAACCCCTATGCCGCCATTGGCGCCGACGTGGAGGGCCGCAGCGGCTTTGGCTGGGGCGCCTACGGGGTGCCGGAGACCTTTCTGATCGACGGCGAGGGCAAGATCCTCGCACGGGTGGCGGGGCCGGTGACCTCTTCGGTCTTCGGGCGCGACCTGGGGCCGGCGCTGGAGGCGGCGGGCATCAGCGTGACGCTGGGCAACTAGGCCGGGGTCGCCGCGGGCGCGGTGGCGTAGAGCCTGCGGGCGGCGATCAGGGCGGTGAGGGCTGTGAGCGTGGCGGTGCCCCAGAGCGCGGCCAGTGGCGCCGTCGTGGCACCGGAGGCCAGCGCGGGCACCAGGCCGGTGACGGCGGCGATCCATCCGAAGAGACCTGCGCCGGTGGCGAAGCCCATCGTCTGCACCGTGGGCATGAAGGAGGCAGTGCGCGGGCGCTCGGCCTCGGGGGCGCTTTCCATGATGAGCTGGTTGGCGGGGCCCCAGGAGAAGCCGAAGGCGGCGCCGGAGAGCGACTGGCCGAGGAGCACCAGCGGCAGGGTGGCGGTGAGGAAGCCCGTGCCGACGCAGGCCGCGCCTGCCACCTGCAGCGCGGGCGCGAAGCGGAGCGCGGCCTGGCGGCGGCGCTCGGGGAGGCGGCCCGCGACCATCGCCCAGAGGCTCCAGTTGAGCGCCATGGTCACCACCACCCAGCCGGTGAGGATGGTGGAGAGGCCGAAGATGGCCCGGGTGCAGAGCGCGGTGAAGATCGACGAGACGCTCTGCGCCACGGGCATCAGGAAGATGAGCCAGGTGCCCGCGCCCATGGGTGAGAGGGTGAAGGCCTCGGAGGGGAAGAAGCGGGGCCGGGGGCGGCGGCGGTCGACGGCCAGTGCCAGGGCGAGGAGGGCGAGGCCCGCGGGCAGGCCGAGGGCGGCGAGGGGTGTGGCGGGCAGTGCGGAGGGCAGGGCGAGCACGGCGGCGCCGGCAAGGCAGAGGGCGACCGGGCCGAGGGGCGTGCGGCGCTTCATCACGAAGCTGTCCGTCGCGCGCGACGGCAGGATGAGCGCGGCGGTGGCGAGGAAGGTGAGCGCGAGCGGCAGGCCGGTGAGCATGGCGAGGGGCCAGCCGGCGTGCTCGGTGGCATAGCCGCCTGTGAGCGGGCCAAGCGCGGCGGCCACGGCCCAGACGGTGGCCTCGACGGCGAAGACCCGGGCGACGATGGAGGCGGCGAAGAGCTGGGGGATGAGCGCGTAGCAGAGCGCGGCGATCACCCCGTCGGACAGCCCCTGGAGCGCGCGACCGAGGGCGAAGGCCGGGCCGGACCAGGCCAGCGCGGTGAGCAGCGTTCCGGCGAGAAAGCAGCAGGCGGCGCCGAGGGCGGTGGCGCGGGCGCCGAGGCGGCTGCGGATCTCGGCCGAGGTCACCCCGCCTGCCACGACGCCGATGAAGAAGAGCGCGTAGACCAGCGGCAGCATGGGCAGGGCGCCGAGATCCTCCATCGCCACGGGAATCGAGGCGGTGATGGCGAGATCGTTGAAGGCGTGCATGCCGATTCCGGCGGAAATCGCCAGAACGGGGCCGCGGGTGCCGGGGGCGAGGAGGGAGGCTTGTGCTGTCATCGGCGCCACTCTGGCGCCTCAACCGTGGTTGAGGTCAAGAGCGTGATTGCCTGGCCGCGCCGGGCTGCTAGGCTGGCCGCGACGTGCAGCGACAGCAGCCAGCAGAGAGGCAGAAATGGCCGGACCCCGGAAGACGACAGAACCCCCCAAAGGTGCCAGCGCCGGCGGCCGCGGCAAGGGGGCGGCGAAGACGCGCCCCGCGGTGAAGCTGGTGGAGCCCGCGACCGCGCCCGACATCACCCTTGTCGGCGCCGCCGCTCCGGGGGCGGAGGAAGGGCCGGTGAAGAAGGTGGCGCTGATCGACCGGGTCGTGGAGGCCACGGGCATGAAGCGCAAGGACGTGAAGCCGGTGGTGGAGGCCACGCTGGCGGAGCTGGAGAAGAGCATCGCCGCGGGCGCCGACCTGCAGCTTCCCGAGCTGGGCAAGCTGATGATCCACAAGCGCAAGGAGGTGAAGGGGGGCGAGATGGTGATGCTGAAGCTCCGCCGAAAAACTGCCGCCAAGCCTCTTGCAGAGGACGACGACAACGGCTAAATCGCCCCCCACGGGTGATTAGCTCAGTGGTAGAGCGCTTCGTTCACATCGAAGATGTCAGGAGTTCAAATCTCTTATCACCCACCAGTTCGGAGGCCTCGGGCGTGAAGAATGCCCGGGGCCTTTCTCTGCCGCGGGGCCGCATCCGGGGCTTGCGGGGCAGGGGTGTGGCGGGGTAAGTCGCCGCGGGGGTCGTTAGCTCAGTTGGTAGAGCGCTTCGTTTACACCGAAGATGTCGGCGGTTCGAGCCCGTCACGACCCACCATCTTTTCCCTTGGACCTTAGCTGCGACGGTGTTCCCGGTTCCGGGGCCGATCGACGCGCGTCGCTGCGCGGCACTCTGGGTCGGCGGTTCGAGCCCGTCACGACCCACCAATCTCTCCGCTTTGAGATGCCTTTGATGCCGAGCCCCGCTCCGGGGTCGGCTGAGGCGCGCCCGATCCTTGCGTGACGCGCCCGGCTGGACAGCTTGCGGCAAGGTCGCTTAGCCTTCGGGCACAGATTTGAGCGATTTCTCCGAGGGTGGCGATGTTTCGATGGATGGTTGCGGCCGGCGGGCTGGCGCTGTGCCCCTGTGCCGGACTGGCGCAGGATATGCCGCCCTGCGAGGCGCCGCTCTACCTCGGCGGGGTGGATGAGGGGGCGGAGGCCGAGGTGGTGCACCGGATCGAGGCCTGGCCCGGGGCCTTCGGCGGCAGGGTGGAGTGCGTGCGGGCGCTGACGGACGGCGTGGTTGAGCAATACTGGGCGGAGTTCCTGCCTGCGGGCGGGGCGACCGAGGAGCATGTCACCTATACCGAGGGGCGGATCACCTATTTCCTGAGGTTTCGGGAGGAGGAGGTCGAGGCGCGGCCTGTGGCCGACTGTGCCCGGGGGGCGGAGGGCGGCTACGTGTGCCGGGTCGACATGGCCGCGGGCATGGGTCTGTTCCTGGTGCGGTTCTTCGACGAGGCGCTGCAGTTCACCGGGGTGCGGGTGATGGCCTTTCCGGCGAGCGGGGTGGTGAACGACGCGCTCTGGGAGATGGTGGCGGCCGAGGTGGAGGCCGGCGGGATGGCGATGGAGATGGAGCTGGTGCTGCCCGAGGACGGGCGGCGCTGGCCGCTCGCGCGGGAGGCGGAGTCGGTGCCCGGCGCGCCTGTCTGGGGGTTCTCGGGCGATCCGGCCTGGGCGGTGATGGAGGCTCTGTACACGAAGCGGCAGCCGGTGGTGCTGGAGACCAGGGTGACGAACGAGGCGGGGGGGAAGCAGGTGACGACCACGGCGACGCAGGAGGTGAGCACGGGCAACCTGACCTACCTGATCGACAAGCTCGCGAAGGTGGAGGAACTGATGGTCACCGGCCTCGAGGAGACCCGGGAGATCAAATACTGATTGCGGGCGATTGGCCGCTTGACGCGCCTGTGGCTCCCGCTTAGAAGGCCCCCTACAGCGCTGCGCGGTTGTAGCTCAGTTGGTTAGAGTACCGGCCTGTCACGCCGGGGGTCGCGGGTTCGAGCCCCGTCAACCGCGCCACCGCTGCACGACATGACAACCTTTGCGCGGTTGTAGCTCAGTTGGTTAGAGTACCGGCCTGTCACGCCGGGGGTCGCGGGT
>CAYVQK010000009.1:0-11993 GCA_964454145.1 uncultured Oceanicola sp.
CTGTTCCTGATGCGGGCGATGGCGCCGCCGGAAATCGGGATCAAGGATATCTACCGCTCCATCGTGCCCTTCGTCGGCGTGATGGCCCTGGCGCTGGCGCTGGTGATGGCCTTCCCCGACATCGCGCTGTGGCTGCCGGACCTGATTTACGACAACTGAACCAGAGGCCGGAGAACGGCCCGCCCCAAACAAGGAGAGAGAGAATGACGACGAGAAGAACGTTCCTGAAGGGTGCGGCGATCGCGGCGCCCGCGGCGCTGGCCACACCGGCGATCGTGAAGGCGCAGACGGCGATCAAGTGGCGCTGGCAGACCTATGCGGGTGCGGCGCTGGGCGAGCATGTGACCAAGCCGATGATCGACTACATCAACACCGCGGCCAACGGCGAGCTGGAGATCGAGCTGTTCTATGCCGACCAGATCGTGCCCACCGGCGAGCTGTTCCAGGCGCTTCAGCGCGGCACGATTGATGCGGTGCACTCGGACGACGACTCGATGGCCTCGCCCACGCCGCTGCGGCAGTTCGGCGGGTATTTCCCCTTCGCCACCAAGCACATCCTCGACGTGCCGGTGCTCTTCAACCAGTACGGGCTGAAGGAGATCTGGGAAGAGGAATACGCCAAGGTCGGCGTGAAGTGGCTGGGCGCGGCCGGGCAGGATCCGTGCAACTTCAACACCAAGAAGGAGATCACCTCGGTTGCCGACCTCGACGGGCTGAAGCTCTACACCTTCCCCACCGCGGGCCGGTTCCTGGCGCAATTCGGCGTGGTGCCGATGAACATTCCCTACGAGGATGCCGAGGTGGCGGTGCAGACCGGCGAGCTCGACGGCATGGCCTGGTCGGGGATCACGGAAGACTACACCGTGGGCTGGGCCAACGTGACCGACTACTTCCTGACCAACAACATCTCGGGCGCCTGGATCGGCTCCTACTTCGTCAACGAGGCGCGGTGGGCCGAGCTGCCCGACCACCTCAAGACGCTGGTGATGGCGGGCGTGGAAGCCGGGCACACCTACCGCAACCAGTGGTACTGGGGCGGCGAGGCCAAGCTGCGCGCCACCGGCGACAAGCTGGAGCTCCGCACCGTGCCGGCCGCCGAGTGGGCCGAGGTGGAGAATGCCGCCAAGGCCTTCTGGGAGGAGATTGCCCAGGAAGGCGAGATCCAGCAGAAGATCGTCGGCATCTTCAAGGAGTACAACAACGTCATCAACCAGGCCGGTCCTCCCTACAACTTCGGCTGAGGCCGGACGGCGTGAGATTGCAGGGTGGCCCCGTTGCGGGCCACCCTCGTGCGTAGAAAAGGAATGAAACGATGCCCGGCAACCTGACCCTCGAAACCCTGACAGAAATGGCCGCGACCGGCGAGATCGACACCGTGCTGGTGGCGCTGGTCGACATGCAGGGCCGGCTGATGGGCAAGCGGTTTCATGTGCAGAACTTCCTCGACCATGCGGTCGACGAGACCCATTGCTGCAACTACCTGCTCGCCACCGACCTGGTGATGAGCACGCCCTCCGGCTACAAGGCGACGAGTTGGGAGAAGGGCTATGGCGACTACGTGATGCGCCCCGACCTGGGCACGATGCGCTTCGTGCCGTGGCTCGAGGGCACCGCGATGGTACTGTGCGACATCCTCGACCATCACCACCATGCCCCGGTGCCGCATTATCCGCGCGCCATGCTGGCGGCCCAGGTGGCGCGGCTGGAGCAGATGGGCTTTTCAGCCGCGATGGCGACGGAGCTGGAGTTCTTCCTCTTCGAGAAGGACTACCGGACCAACCAGAAGGAGGGCTACCGCGCGCTGGTGCCCTTCAACGGGCACAACGAGGATTACAACCTCTTCCAGACCACCAAGGAGGAGAGCATCCTGCGTCCCCTACGCAACCACCTCGTGGGCGCGGGCGTGCCGGTGGAGAACACCAAGGGCGAGGCGGAGCTGGGCCAGCAGGAGCTGAACATCCGCTATTCGGACGCGCTCGACTGCGCCGACAACCACACCATCGCCAAGCACGCGACCAAGGAGATCGCCTGGGCGCATGGGGTTTCGGCCAGCTTCCTGCCGAAGTGGAAGGCCGGCAAGGTGGGCTCGTCGAGCCATGTGCACATGTCGCTCTGGAAGGGCGGAGAGGCGAGTTTCTACGATGCCGACGCCGAGTTCGGGCTGAGTGCGCTCGGCCGCCAGTTCACCGCCGGGCTGCTGAAGTATGCGCCCGATATCATGGTGTTCCTGGCGCCGTATGTGAACAGCTACAAGCGGTTCGCGCCGGGCACCTTCGCGCCGACGAAGACGGTCTGGTCGGTGGACAACCGTACCGCGGGCTTCAGGCTTTGCGGCGAGGGCACCAAGGGGGTGCGGATGGAGTGCCGGATCGGGGGCTCCGACATCAACCCCTACCTCGCCCAGGCCGCGCTGCTGGCCGCCGGGATCGCGGGCATCGAGGAGGAGCTGGAGCTGTCGGCCCCGGTGCGCGGCGACATCTATGCCGACGACGACGCCCAGGAGGTGCCCCGCACCCTGCGCGACGCGATGGAGACGCTGAAGGGCTCGGACATGCTGCGCAGCGCCTTCGGCAGCGACGTGGTGGACCACTATTACCGCGCCGCAGAGTGGGAGCAGGAGGAGTTCGACCGGGCGGTGACCGACTGGGAGATCGAACGGGGATTCGAGCGGGCCTGAGCCTTGATCGACCGGATCGACCATATCGTGCTGACGGTGCGGGACGTGGAGGCTTCGGTGGCCTTCTATGCGCGGGTGCTGGGCATGGAGCCCGTCACCTTTGCGGGCGGGCGCAGGGCGCTGGCCTTCGGGCGGCAGAAGATCAACCTCCAGACCCTCGGGCAGGAGGTGCGGAACCATGCGGGCATCGGGTCGGGTGACCTCTGCCTGGTGACGGAGTGGCCGGTGGCCAATGTGCTCGCGCGGCTCAAGGAGGAGAACGTGGAGGTGGTGGAAGGGCCCGTGGCCAAGTCGGGTGCGCTGGGGCCGATCACCTCCGTCTATTTCAACGATCCCGACGGAAATCTGATCGAGGTAAGTCGCTATGACTGACGTGCTGAAATGTATCTCGCCGATCGACGGCTCGGTGTTTGCCGAACGGCCGGTGCTGGCGGTGGAGGAGGCCCGCAGGGCGGTGGGCGAGGTGCGGGCGGCGCAGGCGGCCTGGGCCGCGCGGCCGATGGAGGAGCGGATCCGGCTGGTGCTCGCGGGCGTGGCCCGGGTGGGCGAGATGACCGAGGAGATCGTGCCGGAGCTGGCGCGGATGATGGGCCGCCCGGTGCGCTACGGCGGCGAGTTCGGCGGCTTCAACGAGCGGGCGCAGTACATGGCGAAGATCGCCGGGGACGCGCTGGCCGATATCGAGGTGGGCGAGGATGCCACCTTCAGGCGCTACATCCGGCGCATCCCCTGGGGTGTCGTCTATGTCGTCGCGCCCTGGAACTACCCCTACATGACCGCGATCAACACCGTCGCCCCCGCGCTCATCGCGGGCAACACGGTGGTGCTGAAGCACGCGACCCAGACGCTGCTGGTGGGCGAGCGCATGGCGCGGGCCTTCCACGAGGCCGGCGTGCCGGAGGACGTGTTCCGCAATGTCTTCCTGAGCCACGAGGTGAGCGACGCGCTGATCCGCGAGAAGGCCTTCGACTTCATCAACTTCACCGGCTCGGTGGGCGGCGGCAAGGCGATGGAGATGGCGGCGGCGGGTACCTTCACCCCGGTCTCCACCGAGCTCGGCGGCAAGGATCCGGGCTACGTGATGGAGGATGCCGACCTGGATGCGGCTGTGGACGTGCTGATGGACGGCGCGATGTTCAACGCTGGCCAGTGCTGCTGCGGGATCGAGCGGATCTACGTGCACGAGAGCCTCTACGACGCCTTCGTGGAGAAGGCGGTGGCCTGGGTGAAGGCGCTGAAGCTGGGCAACCCGCTGGAGCAGGCGACCACGCTTGGGCCGATGGCCAACGTGCGCTTTGCCGAGGTGGTGCGGAAGCAGGTGGCCGATGCTGTGGCGGCGGGCGCTGTGGCGCACATCGAGCCGTTCGAGGCCGATGACGGCGGGGCCTATCTCACCCCGCAGGTGCTGACGGGCGTCACCCACGACATGGAGGTGATGCGCGAGGAGAGCTTCGGCCCGGTGGTGGGCATCATGCCCGTGTCCGGTGACGAGGAGGCGATCGCACTGATGAACGATTGCCAATACGGGCTGACGGCCTCGCTCTGGACGGCCGACGTTGACCGCGCCGCGCGGATCGGCGACAGGCTCGAGACCGGCACCGTCTTCATGAACCGGGCCGACTACCTCGACCCGGGCCTCTGCTGGACCGGCTGCAAGAACACCGGGCGGGGCGGCGGCCTCTCGGTGATTGGCTATCAGAACCTCACCCGCCCGAAATCCTACCACCTCAAGAAGGTCACGAAATGAGCCTCACAGGAACCTGGTCCTACCCCACCGCCATCCGCTTCGGCGCCGGACGCATCGCCGAGCTGCCCGAGGCCTGCATCTCCGCCGGGATCACCAACCCGCTGCTGGTGACCGACAAGGGCCTGAAGTCGATGGCGATCACGACGCAGGCGCTGGACATCGTCGATGCCGCCGGGCTCGGGCGCGGGTTCTTCGCGGAGGTGGACCCGAACCCGAACGAGCTGAACCTCGAGGCGGGGCTCAAGGTCTACCGCGAGGGCGGGCATGATGGCGTCATCGCCTTCGGCGGCGGCTCGGGGCTGGACCTGGGCAAGATGGTGGCCTTCATGGCCGGTCAGTCCCGCCCGGTGTGGGATTTCGAGGATATCGGCGACTGGTGGACCCGGGCTGATGCCGATGCCATCGCGCCGATCATCGCGGTGCCGACGACGGCGGGCACGGGCTCCGAGGTGGGGCGCGCCAGCGTCATCACCAACTCCGAGACCCATGTGAAGAAGATCATCTTCCACCCCAAGGTGCTGCCGACGGTGGTGATCAGCGACCCGGAGCTGACGGTGGGGATGCCCAAGCACATCACCGCGGGCACCGGGCTCGATGCCTTCGCCCATTGCGTGGAGGCCTATTCGAGCCCGTTCTATCATCCGATGTCCCAGGGCATCGCGCTGGAGGGGATGCGGCTGGTGGTGGACAACCTGCCGCGCGCCTATGCCGATGGGACGGATCTCGAGGCGCGGGCCAACATGATGGCGGCGGCGGCGATGGGCGCGGTGGCCTTCCAGAAGGGGCTGGGGGCGATCCATGCCCTGAGCCACCCGATCGGCGCGGTCTATGGCACGCACCATGGCACGACCAACGCGGTCTGCATGCCGGCGGTGCTGGAGCTGAACGCGCCGGAGATTTCCGAGCGGTTCGACCGGGCGGCGGGGTACCTGGGGATCGACGGGGGATTCAAGGGGTTCCAGAGCTTCGTGCAGGAGTTCAACGATGGGTTGGGCATTCCGCGGAAGCTGTCGGAGATGGGCGTCGGCGACGACCGGATCGACGAGCTGACGGCGATGGCGCTGGAGGATCCGTCCTGCGGGGGGAACCCGGTGAAGCTGGACGAGGGCAACGTGAAGGCGCTGTTCGAGGCGGTGATCTAAAGCTGTGTGGGGTCCGGGCTGAAGCCCGGCCTACGGGGGCGGTGAGACGCTGGATGGATCGGGCGGAGCACCCGCCCGGTGCGGACCCTGCGACCGGAACCGGTGCGGTTCACCGATCCTATGGCTGGCGGAGCGGTGGGCAGATTGCCCACCCTACCGGGGCGCAGTGGCGGGACAAGTCCCGCCCTACGGGCTTCCCTTCCGGCAGTGGACGCCCCACATAGGGGCGATGGAGACACGGGACGCGATGGTGCGCCGCTTCGTGCGGGAGACCTTCGGGGTGCGGGGCACGCTGGGGCTGCATCGGGCTGCCTTCGGGTTCGATCTGCTGCGGGCGCCGGTGAACGTGATCCTCGCGCCGGTCTTCCTTCTGGTGAAGCTCGCCGGGCTGCTGGCGAGGCTGGTGCGGGCGCGGCGGCTGGGCGATTGGCTGCTGTCGCGGCGGATCGTGTTCGAGACGGCGGTGTCGCGGCGGGTGGCCGAGCGGGTGCGCGGGCTCATCAGCGAGATGGACGCGGCGGGCGTTGGGCCGGGGGCGCCGGAGGCGGTGGTGGCGCGGGCGGTCGATGACTACGTGGGCGTGCGCAATGCCGTCTCCGAGATCACCACGGTGCTTTTCGTGCTCGTCACCGGCTGGGCGCTGTTCCACTCGGCCACGCTGGGCGTGCTCTCGCTCGCGGGGCCGGTGGCCGACATGCGGGCGCAGGCATTGGCGATCGAGAACTACTGGGCGGGGCAATGGCTGGGGCAGGTCTATTTCGGCTGGTTCCCGCGGGCGCTGGACCCCTGGCAGGTGGTGGCCACGGGCGTGGTGCTGGCGATGCTGGCCTCGCTCGTCACCACCTTCGCGGGCGTGCTGGCCGATCCGGTGCAGCGCTGGCTCGGCATCCACCGGCGGCGGCTGATGCGGCTCGTGGCCCGGATCGAGGCCCGGGCCGAAAGCGGCGCGGGGCTGAGCCGGGAGCACGCGGTGGCGCGGCTGGGCGACCTGACCGACATTGCCCTTGCCCTGTGGCGGGCGCTGCGCCCGTGAGTTGACTCCCCCGGTCTGGCGGTCAGACTTCGGGCCGAACAGGGGAGTGATGTCATGGGTATGGACCGGCACGACGCGACGGCGCTGGCGGAGATGGTGGCGAAGGGCGAGGCCTCGCCCGACGAGCTGCTCGACGAGGCGCTGGCGCGGGTGGCGGCGGTGAACCCGCAGCTGAATTGCGTGGTGCTGGTGCAGGAGGAGGTGGCCCGCGCGGCGATTGCGGCAGGGCTGCCGGAGGGGCCGTTCAGGGGCGTGCCGTTCCTGCTGAAGGATCTCGGCGCGGAGGCGAAGGCCTTTCCGGCGCATAACGGCTCGGCGCTGCTGCGGGATACGCGATATTCCTACGACAGCGAGATTTTCCTGCGGATGCAGGCGACGGGCGTGGTGACCTTCGGGCGGACGACGGCGCCCGAGGGGGGCGTGGGGCCGGTGACGGAAGCGAGCGTTTATGGCGGGCCGACGCGGAACCCCTGGGACATGTCGCGCACCTCGGGTGGGTCGTCGGGCGGGGCAGGGGCGGCGGTGGCCGCGGGGATCGTGCCGATGGCGCATGGCTCGGACGGGGGCGGGTCGGTGCGGATCCCGGCGTCGTCTTGCGGGCTCTTCGGGTTCAAGCCGAGCCGCGCGCGCTTTCCCGACGGGCCGGCCTCGGGCGAGGGCTGGGCGGGGATGGCGACCGATGGGTTTCTGACCCGCTCGGTGCGCGACAACGCGCGGATGATGGATGCCTGCGCCGGGCCGGACCTGGGCCAGCCCTATGCCGCGCCGGTGATGCCGATCAGCTATGCCGAGGCGATCCGGAGGCCGCCGCGGCGGCTGCGGGTGGCGGTGTGTGACACGAATTTCAGCGGCGGGGCGATCGACCCGGAGTGCCGGAGGGCGGTGCAGGAGACGGCGAAGCTGCTGGAAGAGCTCGGGCATGTGGTGGAGGAGGCCCGGCCCGAGGCCGATCAGGAGATGATGATGCAGGCCTGGACGCGGATCGTGGGCTGCGGCACCGCGCTCTGGGTGCGCGAGACGTTGAAGAAGAAGGGCAGGGGCCTGGAGGAGGGGGACGTGCAGGGGGTGGCGCGCGGGGCGATCGCCTATGCCGAGGGGCTGAGCGGGCCGGACTACCTGGCCGCCGTCAACGATATCCACGCCTTCGGGCGGCAGATGGCGCGGTTCTTTGCCGGGGGCCACGACGTGCTGCTCTCCGCCACGCTGGCCGAGCCGCCGGCGGAGGTCGGGCGCTTTCACCACGAGCGGGAGGATTTCGAGGCCTACCGGATCGGGCCGGGGGGCGTGTTCGACTACTCGCCGTTCTGCGCGGCCTTCAACGCCAGCGGCCAGCCGGCGGCCTCGGTGCCGCTGCACTGGAGCGACGCGGGCCTGCCCATCGGCGTTCACCTGGCCGCGCCCTTCGGGGCGGATGCGGAGCTGATCGCGCTTTGTGCAGAGCTGGAGGAAGCCCGCCCATTTGCGCAGCGCCGCCCGCCGGTGGACGCGGCGGCGCTTGCTTAATTTCCGGGCAGCGGCCAAGCTTCTGCCATGGGGATGAGTGCATGACCGACGAATTTGCCGTTGTCGCCCAGAACGTTGGCAAGGTTTACGGCGCCGGCGCCGCGGCCTTTACCGCGCTGGGCGATATCTCGATCTCGATCCGGAAGGGTGAGTTCTTTACGCTTCTCGGACCCTCCGGCTGCGGGAAGACGACGCTTCTGCGCTGCATCGCGGGCTTCGAGACGCCGACCTCCGGCGCCATCCTGCTCGGCGGGCGCGACATCACCGGGGTTCCGCCGAACCAGCGGCCGGTGAACACGGTGTTCCAGAGCTATGCGCTGTTTCCGCACCTGACGGTGGCGGAAAACGTGGGCTTCGGGCTGAAGATGCAGGGCAAGAGCAAGGCCGAGATCGACGCCGCGGTGGAGCGGGTGATCGCGCTGGTGAAGCTGGAGCCCTTTGCCACGCGGCTGCCGGCCCAGCTCTCGGGCGGGCAGCAGCAGCGGGTGGCGCTGGCTCGCGCGCTGGCGCCTGCGCCGGAGGTGCTGCTGCTGGACGAGCCGCTTTCGGCGCTGGACCTCAAGCTGCGCAAGGCGATGCAGGTGGAGCTGAAGCGGCTCCAGACCGAGACGGGCATCACCTTCATCTTCGTCACCCACGATCAGGAAGAGGCGCTGACGATGTCGGACCGGATCGGGGTGATGAGCGCGGGGGCGCTGTTGCAGGTGGGCACGCCGCACGAGATCTACGAGAAGCCGGTGGATCGCTTCGTGGCTGATTTCATTGGGGAAACCAACTTCCTCGAGGGCGAGGCGAGCGCGGCGGGCGTGGAGATTGCGCCGGGCGTGGTGCTTCCGGTCACGGGGCACGAGGGCCCGGTGACGCTGGCCGTGCGGCCCGAGCAGCTGCGCATCGGCGAGCCGGGCGAGGGGCTGGAGGCCGTGGTGGCCGAGGCCGTCTACATGGGGACCGACACGCATTACACGCTTGAGCTTGCGGGCGGGCCGCAGGTGGTGGCGCGGGTGCAGAGCCGTGCCGGGCCCGAGCCGCGGGTGGGCGACCGGGTGGGGGTGACGGTGGACGCCTCCGCCGTGCAGGTGCTCGAGGCATGAGCGGGCCGGGGCGCAGCAAGGCGGCCAACGGCTGGCTCCTCTCGGCCCCGGCGCTGATCCTCCTGCTGGTGGCGGCCTCCGGGCCGCTGCTGATCGTGGCGGTGTACTCGTTTCTGGAGAAGGGCGACTATTCGGGCGTGCGCTGGATCCTTTCCGGCGAGGCCTGGTTCAGGGTGCTGTTCGAGCGCGACATCTTCGACGGCACGGTTTCGCTGGCCGATGCGAACCTGTCGATCTTCTGGCGCTCGGTGAAGCTCAGCCTCGCCACCACGCTCATCACCTTCGCGCTGGGGCTGCCGACCGCCTGGTTCATCGCCACCCGGCCGCCGAAGGCGCGGGCGGTCTGGCTGTTTCTCATCACCATCCCGTTCTGGACCAACCTCTTGATCCGGACCTTCGCGATCATGGAGGTGATCCGGAACCAGGGGCTGCTGAACACCTTCCTGATCAACTTGGGCGTCATCAGCGAGCCGATCCAGATCCTCTACACCGATACCGCTGTTCTCATCGGCATGGCCTATGTCTACCTGCCGCTCATGGTGCTGCCGCTTTTCGCCGCCATCGACCGCTTCGACTTCAAGCTGATCGAGGCGGGGTATGACCTTTACGCGACGCGCTGGAAGATCCTGCGCCGCGTGGTGCTGCCGATCATCAAGCCGGGGATCGTGGCGGGGTGCATCCTCGTCTTCGTGCCCTCGCTCGGGGCCTACGTCACGCCGCGCGTGCTGGGCGGCGGCAAGAACATGATGATCGGCAACTTCATCGAGCTGCAGTTCGGGCAGGGGCAGAACTGGCCGCTGGGGGCGGCGCTGTCGATGGTGCTGCTGATCATCGTGATGGGGGCGCTGCTGGTTTACACCCGCGTGTCGGACAGGGATGATCCGCATGCGTAAGGCCTTCGACGTCACCACCCTGCCGGGCTTCACCTTCATCGCGATCACCGCCTTCGTGCTGCTCTACGCGCCGATCGTGACGCTGGTGATCTACTCCTTCAACGGCGGCAACTCGGTGAACCTCTGGGGCGGCTTCTCGTTCAAGTGGTATGCGATCGCGGCGGGCAACGAGGCGGTGCAGGGGGCGGCGGTGCGCTCGTTCATCATCGCGGTCTCGGCCTCGGGGATCGCCACCACGGTGGCCACCATGGCCGCGCTCGGCACCACGCGGCGGGGCAAGTTCAAGGGGCAGACGGCGATCTACATCATGATCAACCAGCCGCTGATGGTGCCCGAGATCGTGACGGCGGTGGCGCTGCTGATCTTCTTCTCCTCGATCAAGATCGCCACGGGCTATTCGGGGCTCGGCTACCTGATCATCGCCCATGCCGCCTTCTGCGTGCCCTTCGCCTACCTGCCGATCCGGGCGCGGCTGGAGGGGATGGACCTGACCATGGAGACGGCCGCCGCCGATCTCTACGCGACGCCGTGGCAGACCTTTCGCTACGTGACCCTGCCGATCCTGATGCCCGGCGTGATCGCGGGCGCGATGCTGGCCTTCGTGATCTCGCTCGACGACGTGATCATCACCGAGTTCGTCAAATCCGCCGGGCAGGATACGCTGCCGACCTACATGCTGGGCCAGCTCCGCCGGGCGCTGACGCCGGAGGTGAATGCCATCTCCACCGCGCTGCTGGCGCTGACGGTGGTGATCCTGACGGCCTTCTTTCTGATAACCCGAAAGCGGGACTGAACCCGCGAAGCGACCAACAAAGGAGAGTAATGATGAAGAAGATACTCGTGGCCACCACGGCCCTCGTGGCCTCCGCCTTCGCGGCGCAGGCGGAGGGCACGCTGAACCTGTTCAACTGGGGCAACTACACGAGCCCTGAGCTGCTCGAGAAGTTCACCGAGGAGACGGGCATCACCGTGACCGTCACCGACTACGACAGCAACACCACGGCGCTGGCCAAGGTGGAGGCGGGCGGATCGGGCTTCGACCTCGTGGTGCCCTCGGCCAACTACGTGCCGATCTACATCGAGAAGGGGCTGCTGGCGGAACTCGACCTGAGCAAGCTCGCCAACCACGGCAACATCGCCGCGGAGTGGAAGGACGTGGCCTGGGATCCGGGCCGGAAGTACACCGTGCCGTGGCAGTGGGGCACGACGGGCATGGCGGTGAACACCACCGTCTACTCGGGCGATCCGAACACCTCCGATATCTTCCTCGATCCGCCCGCCGAGCTTGAGGGCAAGGTGAACGTGGTGCCGGAGATGAACGACATCATGGCGCTGGCGATCTTCAACGCCGGCGGCGAGGCCTGCACCGAGGATCTCGAGCTGCTGAAGGGGGTGCGCGACAAGCTGATGGCCGCGAAGCCCAAGTGGATCTCGATGGATTACGGCACGACCGACAAGCTCTCGTCGGGCGATTACGTGGCCACGGTCAACTGGAACGGCTCGACCATGCGGGCGCGGCTGAACAACCCCGACGTGGTCTACGGCTACCCGAAGGAAGGCTATCCGCTGTGGATGGACTCGGTGGGGCTGCTGGCGGATGCCACGAACGTGGAGGAGGCCTACCAGTTTCTCGACTTCATCATGGTGCCGGAGAACGCGGCGATGATCTCGGCCTTTGCGCGCTATGCGAACGGCATCGAGGGGTCGGACCCGTTCATGCCGGAGGAGATGAAGACGGCGCCGGAGATCGTGGTGCCGGAGGAGTTTGCGGCGGCGGGCAAGTTCCTGCCCACCTGCCCGCAGTCGGCGACCGATCTCTACACGGCGATCTGGACCGAACTGGTGAAGTGATGTGAGGGGGCGGGGTGCTGTTGTGGTGCTCCGCCTCGGCTTCATACCTCGACCGG
>CAYVQK010000009.1:12093-38251 GCA_964454145.1 uncultured Oceanicola sp.
GTGAGGGGGCGGGGTGCTGTTGTGGTGCTCCGCCTCGGCTTCATACCTCGACCGGAATCAAGCCGAAGGCGCCGGTCGAGCGCCTGCCCGTCCCGGCGGGCTGGCGCTTCATCGAAGTCTCGCTGACCTCAGAGCTACGATGACCCCTGAACCATAAAGCGCACCCGCATAGCCGTTGCAGCGCCACCCCACGGGCAGGCGCTCGACCGGCTCTACCCCCCCAGGAACCCCTCCAGCACGTTCACCGTGTTGATGCCCACCGCCTCGATCGCGTAGCCGCCCTCCATGCAGAACACCGTCGGCAGCCCGAGGCGGGCGATGCGGCGGCCGGCGTCGGTGAAATCGGCGGACTCGAGCTTGAAGAAGCTGATCGGGTCGTCCTTGAAGGCGTCCACCCCGAGCGAGATCACAAGCGCCTCGACGCCCGCCGCGCGGATCTTCGCGATCGCGTCGTCCAGCGCCTCGGCCCAAGGGCCATAGGGGGTGCCGGGGAGCATGGGGTAGTTCAGGTTGGCGCCTTCGCCCGCGCCCGCGCCGTGCTCGTCGGCATAGCCGAGGTAGTAGGGGTAGGCGTGCGAGGGCGCGCCGTGGAGCGAGAGGAACAGGACGTCGGCGCGGTCGTAGAAGATGTTCTGGGTGCCGTTGCCGTGGTGGAAGTCGATATCCAGCACGGCGACCTTTTCGGCGCCGCCATCACGGAACATCTGGGCCACCACGGCGGCGTTGTTGATGAAGCAGTATCCGCCGTACTGGTCGGCGGTCGCGTGGTGCCCTGGCGGACGGCAGAGGGCGAAGGCAGCCTGCGCCCCGGCGGCGACGTGGCGCTGGGCCGACTGGGCGGAGGCGAGGGAGGAAAGCGCGGCCTTCCAGGTGCCGCCGGTGATGGAGGTTTCGGAGGCGTGGCAGTAGTAGCCCACCTTGCCGTCGATCCACTCCGGGCAGCGGTCGGTATGCATGCCGCGCGCGGGCATGCCGGCGGCGATGACCTCGCCCTTCATGCCAGCGGCCTTCCATTCGCCCCAGGCGGTTTCGAGAAAGCGCAGGAAGCCCGGGTCGAGCAGCTTTTCCACCGGGGCCATGTCGGGCGCGTCGGGTGCCACGATATCCGCCAGCCCCTGCTCCTTCAGCCGGTTCAGCACGTATTCCACCCGGGAGGGCCGCTCGTAGGGGGTGACGAACTGGCCGCCCGTCAGTTCGGCCTGGGGGAAGTGGAGGCGGTGGTCTTCGGAGAAGAAGGTGCGCATCGGCGGGCTCCTTTTGGCTGGTCGGGGCGAGCCTAGCAGAGCCACGGGCGGGGGCCATGGGAATGTGCGCGGCGGGCTGTTCAGGGAGCTGAACAAACGCGCCGAAAGCTTTACGCCGCAGGGGTTTAGGGCCAGTGTCGGGAGGACGGAGGAGAGTGGCATGAACCCGGCAGAATGGCTTCACAGGACGGCGCTGGCACGGCCCGACGCCCCGGCGATCTATCACGGCGAGACGCTCGTGTGCGACTACGCAGGGTTCGACCGGCAGGCGCGGGAAATCGCGGGCGGATTGCGGGCGCGCGGCATCGCGGCGGGGGAGGCCGTGGCGGTGTTTCTGCCCAACTGCGCCGACTACCTGCCGCTGCTCCACGGCATCTGGGCGATGGGCGGCGTGGCGGTGCCGGTGAACGCCAAGCTGCACCCGCGCGAGGTGGCCTGGATCGTGGAGAACGCGGGCGCGCGGCTGGTGGTGGCGAAGGAGCCCGGAGCCTTGCGCGAGGCGGGTGTGACGGCGCCGGTTGTCGCCTCGGCGTCGGAGCTGCGGGGTGCGGCGGTGGAGGCGCCGGTGGCGATGGCGGGCAGCGAGCCGGCCTGGATCTTCTACACCTCGGGCACCACCGGGCGGCCCAAGGGGGCGGTGCTGACCTGCGGCAACCTCGTGGCGATGTCGCTGAGCTATCTCGCGGACGTCGACGAGGTGCAGGCGGAGGATGCGGGGCTCTATGCCGCGCCGCTGTCGCATGGGGCGGGGCTCTATACCCTCGTGCATGTGCTGCGCGGCGCGCGGCACGTGGTGCCGGAGAGCGGCGGGTTCGACCCGGCGGAGATCTTCAGGCTGGCGGCGCATCACCGGAACATCTCGATGTTCGCGGCGCCGACGATGGTGAAGCGGATGACCGCCGCGGCGAAGGCGGGCGGGGGCCGGGGCGAGGGGCTCAAGACCGTCGTCTACGGCGGCGGGCCGATGTACGTGGCCGATATCAAGGAGGCTCTGGCGCTTTTCGGGCCGGTCTTCGTGCAGATCTACGGGCAGGGCGAGACGCCGATGACGATCACCGCGCTGTCGCGGGCGGATATCGCCGAGAGTGACCACCCCGACTGGGAGGCGCGGCTGGGCTCGGTGGGGCGGGCGCATGCGGTGGCCGAGGTTGCCGTTGTGGGTGAGGACGGCGTGCCGCTTGCCCCGGGAGAGGTGGGCGAGATCGTGGTGCGCGGGGCGGCGGTGATGCAGGGCTATCTCGGCAACCCCGAGGCCAACGCGAAGGCGCTGAAGGGCGGCTGGCTCCGGACCGGCGACATGGGGCGGCTCTCGCCCGACGGTTACCTGACGCTGCACGACCGGGCGAAGGATCTGGTGGTGTCGGGCGGGTCGAACATCTACCCGCGCGAGGTGGAGGAGGCGCTCCTGGAGCATCCGCGGGTGGCGGAGGTCTCGGTGGTGGGGCAGGCGGACCCGGAGTGGGGCGAGGTGGTGGTGGCCTTCGTGGTCTGCGACGGGGAAGTGGGCGAGGCGGAGCTGGATGCGGTTTGCGTGGAGCGGATCGCGCGGTTCAAGAAGCCGAAGCGGTATGTCTTCGTGGAGGAGCTGCCGAAGAACAACTACGGGAAGGTGCTGAAGACGGAGCTCAGGGCGCGGTTGAACGACGCCTGAGCGCCTTCGGTCGGCATCCTCGGCTCAGGCCCGAGGATGACGGTCGGGGGAAACGAAAAGGGGCGCCCCGAGCCGACGGGGCGCCCCTCTCACGATCAGCGGGAGATCACATCCCCTGCTTCAGCGCCTCGCGGAAGGCGTTGAGCGCGTCGGTGCCGGGCTTGCCGCGGCCGTCGAGCTCGGCGGCCCATTCGTCGCCCACGGTGCCCATGATCTCTGCGAGCTTCGCCTTGTCCTCGTCGGAGTAGGTGATGAAGGTCACGCCGTCGGCCTCGATCGCCTTCTTGTCCTCGGCGAGCTGGGCGTCGGCGCTTTCGCAGCCGTTCTTCGTGGCGGCGGCCCCGGCCTCGGTCAGCGCGGCCTGCACCTCGGGCGACAGGCTGTCGTACTTCGACTGCGAGATCATCCAGGTCGCCACGAAGGAGCCGAAGTTCACCCCGTCGGTGGCCGTGGCGATATGCGGCGCGAGGTCATAGGGCGCGATGGAGCCGTGCGGGAAGGCGATGGCATCCACGGTGCCGCGCGAGAGCGCCTCGCGGGTTTCGGGGCCGGGCACCGAGACGGGCACGCCGCCCAGCTTCTCGATCGCGGCGATCTTGGGTGCGCCGGTGACGCGGACCTTCTTGCCCTCGATGTCGGCCAGCCCGGTCATCTCGCCGGAGGAGAACACCTGGTAGGGGGTCAGCACCAGCACGGCCAGGGCGCGGACACCCTCGGGCTGGTACTCGGCCTGGTCGATGAGGCCGCCGGGCTTTGCCAGCTCCCAGAAGGCCATGGTGCCCTCGCAGGAGGTGGAGAAGGCCTCGGGCAGCTCGCCCACCGAGGAGAGCGGCAGCTTGTCGGCCACGTAGGAGGCGCCGACATAGGCGATGTCGGCCACGCCGTCCTGGGTGAGCTGGAGCATGTCCTTGGCCTTGCCGAGCTGCTCGGCCGGGAAGTGCTCGAAGGTCACGGCGCCGCCGGTGGCCTCGGTGGTGGCCTCCTGCAGCGGCTTCAGCACGGTTTCGAACATGTAGTGGCCGACCGGCAGGCTGTCGGCGGTGCGCAGGGTCACCTCCTGGGCCTGCACCGCCGCGCCGGTGAGCGCGGTGGTGGCGAGGGCGAGCGAAAGGGTCTTTCTCAGGGTCTTCATGGGTCCGTTTCCTCCAGTTGGACAGGGTTTGGGCGGCTAGCGCATCGTCGATGGCAGCCAGAGCGTAATGGCGGGGAAGGCGGCGAGCAGAGCGATCACCAGCAGGTGGGCCCAGACGTGGGGCGCGACACCGAGGAAGATCTCGCCCAGCGGTCGCCGGGTGTAGCGGGCGACGACGAAGACGTTCATGCCCAGGGGTGGTGTGACCATGCCGACCTCGGCGGTGACGATCACCAGCACGCCGAACCAGATCGGGTCGAACTCGAGCTGGTAGATCAGCGGCAGCACCACCGGGACGGTGAGGATGAGAATGGCGATCTGGTCCATGAAGAAGCCGAGGATCAGGTAGCCGATGAGGATGATCACCAGGATGCCCCAGCGCGACATCTCCAGCGCGCCGACCCAGGAGGTGATGTCGTTGGTCACCCGGGTCAGGGTGAAGAAGTAGCCGAAGATATGGGCGCCGAGGATGATGAAGAGCACCATGCAGGTGGTCTGCGCGGCCGACCGCAGCGCCGTCCAGGCATTGATCAGGGTGAGCTTGCGCTCCCAGGCGGCGATGAGCATGGCGGCGAAGGCGCCGATGCCGGAGGCCTCGGTGGGTGTGGCGATGCCGGTGTAGATGGTGCCGGTCACGGCGAAGAGCAGGATCACCACCAGGCCCACCCGCTTCAGCGAGGCGAACTTCTCGTAGAAGGAGTAGGCCCGGGCGGTGGGGGCGGTGGAGGGATCGCGCCAGACCAGGAAGGCGATGGTGGCGACGATGGTGACGGTGACGATGAGCCCGGGGATCACGCCGCCGATCAGCAGCGCGCCGATCGGGATGTCGGCGATGATGCCGTAGAGGATGAGCGCGATGGAGGGCGGGATGAGCATGGCCAGCGTGCCCGAGATCGCCACCACGCCGCAGGCCAGCTTGGGCTCGTAGCCCTGCTTCAGCATCGCCGGGATCGAGGTGGAGGCGAGCGTGGCCGCCGCGGCGGTGGAGCTGCCCGAGATCGCGCCGAAGCCCGCGCCCGCAATCGCCGTCGCCATGGCCGTGCCGCCGCGCACCCGGCCGACCCAGACGGTGGCGGCGCGGAAGAGGTCGTTGGCCACCCCCGAGATGATGACGAACTCCGCCATAAGGATGAACATCGGGATGGTGATGATCTCGTAGTCGTTGGCGGTGGAGAGCGGCGAGGTGGCGAGGATCCCTTTCAGGATGGCCCAGCCGCCGAACATGTAGAGGCCGACGGCCCCGGAGACGCCCATGGCGAGCGCCACGGGCAGCCCGCAGACCAGCATGGCCACGAGGACGAGTAGGGCGATCGTGACGCTCATTCGCCGTGCTCCCCGGTGTGAGTGGATGTGATGGGCGGCGGCGGGAGCTCCACGAGGTCGTGGCGCGAGAAGATCGAGGCGGCGTGGAACACCGCGCGGTGCGCGAGGCGCAGCACCAGCACCGCCATTCCGAGGGCCAGCACCCCGTGGGCGACCCAGGTCTGGAACGGCACGACACCGGCGATGCGGTCATCGCCCTCGAGCGCGTCGAGGGTCTGCCAGATCTCCAGCCAGGTGATCGCCGCGATGAGCGCCGCCGAGACGGCGAAGCCCAGGGCCTGCGCGCCGTGGCGGATCGGTCGGGGGATCATCGGGGTGAAGACGTCGAGCGCGATGTGGCCGTGGTGCTGCATGGTGTCGGACAGCGCGAAGAAGAAGACCATGCCGACGAGGTAGAGGCCGATCAGGTCGTAGCTCCAGCCGAGCGGCGCGGCGAAGAGGTAGCGCAGCACCACGTCGAGCATGACGATGCACATGATCGCGGCCATGGCGGCGGCGGCGCAGGCCACCAGCACGGTTTCGGCGGCGGCGATCACGGCCGAGAGGCGGCCCATGGGGCGCTGGTCGGTGGATTGCGGCGTGGCCATTCAGCCCTCCCCTGCGGCGGCCATCACGGCGCGGGCGGCGCGCTCGTGCGGCTTGTCGATCATCTGGCCGTCGATCCGCACCACCCCTGCGGTGGGATCGGCGGCGAAGGCCGCGAGCACCTTGCGGGCGTGGGCCAGCTCGGCCTCGGTGGGGGTGAAGGCGGCGTTCACCGGGGCGACGTGCCGGGGGTGGATCACCGCCTTGGCGCCGAAGCCGTCGCGCCGGGCCTCGTTCGCCTCGCGGGTGACGACATCGAGATCGTCGAGCACGGCGCAGATGGTGTCGACGGCGATCACGCCCGCGGCGGCCGCCCCTGCCAGGCAGAGCGTGCGGGCGAGGCGGAAGGGCTCGTGGTAGCCCGTGCGCGCGCCGTTCTCGCGGGCCCCGAGGGAGGCGGCGAGATCTTCGGCGCCCCACATCATGCCCCAGAGCCGGGCGTCGGCCCGGTGATATTCACCGAGGGTGAAGAGCGAGCGGGCGGTTTCGGTGACGATGGCCATGATCGGGGTGTCGGCGCCGGCGGCGTCCAACAGGGCGGCGAGCGCGTTGACATCTTCGGGGCCTTCGCACTTGGGCAGCACGAGGCCGTCGGGCGCATGGGGCAGCACGGCGGCGAGGTCGTCGTCGGTGAGGCCGGTGCCGAAGGGGTTGATCCGGACCCAGAGGGCGGGGCCCTCGCGGCGGGCGGAGAGCATCTGCGCGACGGTCTCGCGGGCGGCCTGCTTCTGCGCGAGTGCCACGGAATCCTCGAGGTCGAGGATCAGCGCGTCGGCCTCGCCCGCGCGGGCCTTCTCGAACTTGCGCAGGCTGTCGCCCGGAACGAAGAGGAAGCTGCGCATCAGGCCAGGGCCTCCACCGGGCGCTTGCGCATCAGCGCCATCCGGCGGCACCTGGCCACCAGCGTGCCGTCCTGCTTGAAGCAGTGGTGCTCGAACTCGACGAGGCCGCGATCGGGCTTCGACTTGCTCTCGCGGACCGAAAGCACGCGGGTTTCGGCGCGCAGCGTATCGCCGTGGAAGACCGGGGCGGGGAAGCTCGCCTCCTGGAAGCCGAGGTTGCCGATGGTGGTGCCCAGCGTGGTGTCCTGCACCGTCATGCCCACCATGATCGCGAAGGTGAACATGGAGTTGAAGAGCCGCTGGCCCCACTCGGTGCCCGCGGAAAAATGCGCGTCGATGTGCAGCGGCTGGGGGTTCATCGACATGAGCGAGAACATCGTGTTGTCGGCCTCGCTGACGGTGCGGGTCAGCTCGTGGCGGAAGTGCTGTCCCTCATGGAACTGCTCGAAGTAAAGGCCGGGCATTCGGGTATTCCTCAGTAGCTCTTGGGCAGGCCCAGCACCCGCTCGGCGATGTAGCAGAGCGCAAGCTGGGGCGAGATCGGGGCGATGCGGGGGATGAGGCTTTCGCGCAGGTAGCGCTCGACGTGGTATTCGCGGGCATAGCCGAAGCCGCCGTGGGTCATCACCGCCTGCTGGCAGGCGTTGAAGCCGGCCTCGCCGGCGAGATACTTGGCCATGTTGGCCGAGGCGCCGCAGGGCAGGCCGGCGTCGCTCTCCCAGGCGGCCTTGAGGGTGAGCAGCCAGGCGGCCTCGAGCTCGCAGCGGTTTACGGCGAGCGGGTGCTGGATCGCCTGGTTCTGTCCGATGGGGCGGTTGAAGACCACGCGCTCGCCGGCATAGGCGGTGGCCTTGCGCAGCGCGGCGAAGCCCAGGCCAACGGCCTCGGCGGCGATGAGGATGCGCTCGGGGTTCATTCCGTTCAGGATGTAGCGGAAGCCCTGGCCCTCCTCGCCGATGAGGTTTTCGGCGGGGATCTCGAAGTTCTCGAAGAAGAGCTCGTTGGAGTCGACGGCCTTGCGGCCCATCTTCTCGATCTCGCTCACCTTCACTTGGCGGCGGTCGAGCGGGGTGTAGAAGAGCGAGAGGCCCTCGGTGGGTTTTTTCACCTCCTCGAGCGGCGTGGTGCGGGCGAGGAGCAGGATGTTGTCGGCCACCTGGGCGGTGGAGATCCAGACCTTCTGGCCGTTCACCACGTAGCGGTCGCCCCGCCGTTCGGCGCGGAGCTTGAGCTGGGTGGTGTTGAGCCCGGTGTTGGGTTCGGTCACGCCGAAGCAGGCCTTCTCGCGGCCCGCGGCCATGGGCGGGATCATCCGGGCCTTCTGGTCGTCGGTGCCGTGGATCGCCACCGGCTCCAGCCCGAAGATATTGATGTGCACCGCGGAGGCGCCGGAGAGGCCGGCGCCGCTCTCGGCGATCTCGCGCATCATCCAGGCGGCCTCGGTCACGCCGAGGCCTGCGCCGCCGTGCTCCTCGGCGGTGCAGATGCCGAGCCAGCCCTCTTCGGCCAGGGCGGCGTAGAAATCATGCGGGAAGCCGCCCTCGCGGTCGCGCGTGAGCCAGTAGGCGTCGTCGAAGCGGGCACAGATGCGCCCGATCGCGTCGCGGATGGCTCTCACGTCATCGCTTTGGCTGAAGTCCATCGTTCCTCCCTGTCCGGCTGCACCGGACCCTCCGGGCGCCAAGGTAAGCGCCTCGGGTGTTTGTTGTCAAATGTCTTGCAAAATTGTCTTGATACAACAAAATCGCTCTCCCTCAAGGGACATCCGGCAGGCGCAGGGCCCCGTTGCGGGCGAGCGTTTCGACCTCTTCGGGGCTGAAGCCTGCGCTGGCAAGCACCTCTGCCCCGTCGGCCCCGAGGCGGGGCGCGAGGCGGGACGGCGCGGGGGGCGTGGCGGAGAAGCGGGCGGGCACGGCCATGGAGCGGATCGGCCCTTCCGTGGGGTGCTCCACCGCGCGGAAGAAGCCGGTGGCGGCGAGGTGCGGATCTTCCAGCACGGTCTCGAAGCTGTGCATCGGCATGGCGGGCACATCGGCCTCGTCGAAGAGCGTAAGCCACTCGGCGGTGCTGCGGGTGCGCAGGATGGCGGCCAGCTCGGCATAGACATCGTCGATATGCGCCATGCGGGCCTCGTAGGTGGCATAGCGCGGGTCGGCGGCGGGCATCTCGGGGCGGCCGATGGCGCGGAAGAATCGCTGCCAGTGCCCGTCGGTGTAGACCAGCGCGCAGACGTAGCCATCGGAGGTTTCGTAGGGTCGCCGCTCGGGGGAGAGGTGGCGGTTGTAGCCGCCCTTGTCGAGTGGCGGGTCGTAGGTGAGGCCACCAAGGTGATCGCCCAGGATCATCGAGACCATGGTTTCGAACATCGGGATCTCCACCTTCTGGCCTTCGCCCGTGGCGTCGCGCACCCGAAGCGCGGCGAGGAGCGCGCCCACGGCGGAGAGGCCGACGATGCGGTCGGCCACGGCGGCGGGCACGTAGTAGGGCTTGTGGCCGGCGCGGACGTGGCCCCAGGGGATGCAGGCGCCGCCCTGGATCAGGTCGTCATAAGCGGGGCGCTCGGCGTAGGGGCCGGCCTGGTCGAAGCCGACGAGGGCGCCGTAGACGAGCCGGGGATTGGCCGCGCGCAGGGCCTCCCAGCCGAGGCCGAGGCGGGCCATGGCCTTGGGCCGGATGTTGGTGACGAGGATGTCGGCCGTGGCCAGCAGGCGCATCAGCGCGGCGTGGCCCTCGGGCTGCTTGAGGTCGAGCGCGATGCTCCGCTTGGAGCGGTTGGTGTTGAGAAAGAGCGGCCCCATGCCCTCGTTTCGGGCCGGGCCGATGCGGCGCACCACGTCGCCCTCGGGCGCCTCGACCTTCACCACCTCTGCCCCGTAGTCGCCCAGGATCTGGGTGGCGTAGGGGCCCATCAGGACCGAGGTCATGTCGATGACGCGCAACCCTTCGAGTGGCCCCACGGTGCATCCTCCCTGTGTATTTGTTCTTATATATGGACAAATAATTCCATATGTGAGACAAGGCTAGGATCGGGCGGGGTGGGCTGTCAACGTGGCCATGCTGCGCCGCCGCATGGGAGGGCCGTCGGGCGTGACTGTCAGGCAGATCGAGAACCTTCTGGCGCTGCTGGAATTCTTTGCCGAGCGGCAGGCGCCTGCCTCGCTCGCGGACGTGGTGGAGGCCTTCGGCTGGCCGCGCTCCAGCGCCTTCAACATCCTGACGACATTGGTGGAAGCGGGCTATCTCTACGAGCCGCGCGCGCGGGGCGGCTTCTACCCCACGCCGCGCTGGGCGCAGGTGGTGGGGGCCTTCACCCAGGCCGAACCGCTGCCCGAGGCGCTGGTGGATGCGGTGCAGCATCTGGCCCGCGAAACCGGCGAGACCGTCTGGGCCTCGGCCCCGAGCGGGCTCTCCGCCGTCTTCCTCCACGTGGTCGAATCATCCGCTCCCGTCCGGTACGCCGCCGAGACCGGCAAGCGGGTGCCGATCCATGTCACCGCCTCGGGGCAGGCGCTGCTGGCGCGGATGCCGGAGCGGGACCGCGAGGTGATCCTGCGCAAGGTGAGCTGGGAGGGACAGCGCCCGAACGCGCCGCAGAACCGGGCGGAGTTCGACAGGCTCTTCCGCGAGGGGCGCGCGCGGGGGTGGTTCCAGTCGGCCTCGGCCTATTCGCCCGAGCTGGGCGGGGTGGCGATGCCGGTGGAGATCGGCGGGCGGATCTTCTCGATCACCGTGGCCGGGCCGCTCTACCGGGTGGAAGACAAGGGGCCGGAGCACGCGCGGCTGATCGGGCGCACCATCGCGGCCGTGCTGGGCTGAGCCTGCACGCTTTTGGTTGCACCGGGCGCGCTGGGCACGCAATCATTGCGGGGAGACAACAATGAGGTGCCCCGGTGAGCCCATCCGAAAAGCCGATGACGAAGCGTGCCGTGCCTGCGGTGAGCCGCGCGATCGCCATCCTGCGCCGTCTCGGCGCCTCCGACGAGCCGATCGGCGTGCAGCAGATCAGCCGCGACCTCGGGCTGGTGCCCTCGACCGCGCTGCACATCCTGCGGGTGCTGAACGACGAGGGGCTGGTGGCCTTCGACAAGGTGACCAAGCGCTACTCGATCGACGTGGGCATCCTCGCCATCGCCCGCACCGCGCTGGAGAAGAACGCCTTCGCCTCGATGATCCAGCCGCGCCTCGACGAGCTGACCACCGAGTTCGGGCTCACCACCATCGGCACCCAGCTGGTGGAGCCGTCTTCCATCGTCGTCGTGGCCCTGAGCCAGGTGCCGCTGCCGTTCCGGCTTCAGGTCGACCTCGGCAGCCGCTTTCCGGCGCTCATCAG
The DNA here is from genome assembly GCA_964454145.1 of uncultured Oceanicola sp. Classification (GTDB taxonomy): domain Bacteria; phylum Pseudomonadota; class Alphaproteobacteria; order Rhodobacterales; family Rhodobacteraceae; genus Vannielia. The sequence continues at coordinate 23,201 of CAYVQK010000009.1, forward strand.
CGCGACCGGGCGGTGCTTTGCCGCGCATAACGTGGAAGGCGAGGCGGAGCTGAAGAAGGGGTTCAACGCGCTGAAGTGGGATGTGGCGCCGGATTACGAGACCTGGCGGCGAGAGGTGCAGGAGACCCGGGAGAAAGGGTTTGCGGTGGACGTGGGCAACTACATCTCCGGTGTCACCGTCGTTGCCGTGCCCTTCTTCGACACCCGCGGCCGCATGGCCAACGGCATGGTCGCCATCGGCATCAGCGAGCGGGTGGCCTCCATCGGGGTGGAGGGAATCGCGAAGCAGATGCTGAAGGTGCGGGACGAGGTGTCGCCCACGCTGCTCGGGCATCGCGGCGGCTGATAATTGCCCATGCGCAACAGGCCTGCGCGATTGACAACAACAGCGCAGCGGTCCTACCCTTGACCCGCGCCCCTCTGCGGGGCCGGGAGGATGGAGGATGTCTGACGCGGATGCGCCCGGGCGGGCGGCATATGCGGCCCTGCCCTCGGTGGACGAGCTGACGCGCGGCGGCGCGGGGCTTCGGCTTGCGGAGCGTTATGGCGCCGTGGCGGTAACGGGTGCCGCGCGCGAGGTGCTGGGCGCGGCGCGGGCGCGGATCGCCGCCGGGGCGCCGTCTGCCGACAGCGGTGAGATGGCGCTCGACATGGCCGAGCGGCTCGAAGCGCGCTTCGCCTCGCCGATCCGGCAGGTCTTCAACCTCACGGGCACGGTCATCCACACCAACCTCGGCCGCGCGCCGCTGGCGCAGGAGGCGATTGCCGAGATGGCCCGCGCGGCGGCGGCGCCGAACGACCTGGAGTTCGACCTGGAGGAGGGGCGGCGGGGCTCGCGCGATGCCGCGGTGGCCGCGCAGGTGTGCCGCCTGACCGGGGCGGAGTCGGCGACGCTCGTCAACAATAACGCCGCCGCCGTGCTGCTGGTGCTGAACACCCTCGCGCAGGGCCGGGAGGTGGTGGTGTCGCGCGGGGAGCTTGTGGAGATCGGCGGCGCCTTTCGCATACCGGACGTGATGGAGCGGGCGGGAGCCCGGCTGCGCGAGGTGGGCACCACCAACCGCACCCATCCGCGCGACTATGCCGGCGCCATCGGGCCCGAGACGGCGGCGCTGATGAAGGTGCATGCGAGCAACTACGCGGTGGAGGGCTTCACCCGGGCGGTGGACGAGGGCGAGGTGGCGCGGATCGCGCGGGAGGCCGGGCTTCCGAGCGTGGTCGATCTCGGCAGCGGCACGCTGGTGGACCTCGAGCGCTGGGGCCTGCCGCATGAGCCGACCCCGCGAGACGCCTTCGCCGCCGGGATCGACGTTGTCACCTTCAGCGGCGACAAGCTGCTGGGCGGGCCGCAGGCAGGGATCATCGCCGGGCGGGCCGAGCTGGTGGCGCGGATCGCGCAGAACCCGATGAAGCGGGCGCTCCGGCTCGACAAGGTGATGCTGGCGGGGCTCGGGGCCACGCTCAGGCTCTACGAGCAGCCCGACCGGCTGGCCGCGCGGCTGCCGGTGTTGCGGATGCTGACGGTGCCGGCCCCAGAGGTGGCGGCACGGGCGGCGCGCATGGCCGGGCCGGTGGCCGAGGCGGTGGCCGGGCGGGCGCGGGTGGAGGTTGCGCCATGCCGCAGCCAGATCGGCAGCGGGGCCTTGCCGCGCGATCTGATCGCCTCCCATGCACTGGTGCTGCGCCCGGTGAGCGGCTCGGGCAAGGCGGTGGAGGCGTTGGCCCGCGCCTTCCGGCGGTTGCCGTCGGGCGTGGTGGGGCGGATCAGCGGCAATGCGCTGATGTTCGACCTGCGCTGCCTCGAGGACGAGGCGGGCTTCGTGGCGCAGCTGGGCGCGCTGGACCTCTCGGAGGTGCCCGGATGATCTTCGCCACTGCCGGGCATGTGGACCATGGCAAGACCAGCCTGCTGAAGGCGTTGACCGGGCAGGATGCCGACCGGCTGCCGGAGGAGAAGGCGCGGGGGCTGACGATCGACCTGGGGTTCATCTACGACGACGGCCTGGTGCCGGGGCAGGTGGTGGGCTTCGTCGACGTGCCGGGGCACCAGCGGTTTCTGCGGAACATGCTGGCCGGGGTGTCGGGCGTGGGGGCGGCGCTGCTGGTGATCGCCGCTGATGACGGGGTGATGCCGCAGACGGTGGAGCACCTGGAGATCCTGACGCGGGCGGCTGTGCCCGGCGGCTGCGTGGTGCTGACGAAGGTGGACCGGGTGAGCGCGGCGCGGCTTGCGGAGCTGCGGGCGGGATTGGCCGAGGTGCTGGCGGGCTCGTGCCTCGATGGTGCGCCGGTCTTCGAGGTGTCTTCGGTGACGGGGGCCGGGGTGGAGGCGCTGGCGGGGCATCTGCGGGAGATCGCGGGCACGGCGCGCGCGCCCGAGGCGCGGGGGCGGTTCCGGCTGGCGCCGGACCGGGCGTTCACCGTGGCGGGTGCGGGGCTGGTGGTGACGGGCATGGTGCAGTCGGGCGCGGTCGAGGTGGGCGAGAGCCTTGTGCTCCAGCCGGGCGGGCAGCTGCTGCGGGTGCGCGGGATGCACGTGATGGGACGCAAGGCCGGGCGGGCGCAGCAGGGGCAGCGGGCGGCGCTGAACCTCGCGGGCGAGGCCGGGCCGGGCGATGTGCCACGCGGAAGCTGGATCGTGGCGCCGGGGGTGGAGCTTTCGCGCCGGGTGGACGTGGAGGTGCGGATTTCGGAGGGCGCCGGGCCGCTCAGGCGCGACACGCCGGTGCATGTGCATCTCGGCGCGGCGGACATTCCGGCACGGCTCTTCCTGCTCGACCGGGCGGAGGGGGAGCCCGGCGGCCCGGCGCTGGCGCAGCTGACGCTGGATCGTCCGGTCTGCGCGGCGGCGGGCGATGTGGCGATCCTGCGCGACCAGTCGGCGCGCAGGGTGCTCGGCGGTGCGCGGGTGGTGGACCCGGAGGGGCTGAGGCGGGGCCGGGCGCGGCCGGAGCGGCTGGCCTGGCTCGGGGCAATGGCCCTGCCGCGCCGTGAGGCGCTGGCGGCGCTGCTGGCGCAGAGGCCGGGCGGGGTGCCTCTGGGAGCGCTCGACCGGGCGTGGAACCACACGGAGGGAGAGGCCGCCGCGCTGCGGGCGCAGGTGCCGGTGGTCGCGGGCGGCGTCGGGTTCTCGGCGGAGCACGCGGCGGCGCTCGGAGCCCGGATCTGCGATGTCTTGGCGGACTTCCATGCCGGGCAGCCCGAGCGGGCCGGGCCCGATGTGCGGGCGCTTCGGGCGGCGATGCCTGTACAGGTTGAGCCCGCTGCGCTGGAGGCACTGCTGGAAGGATTGCGGGCGGAGGGCAGGCTCGGGCGCCGGGGGCCGCTGTGGCACCTTGCGGAGCATGCGCCGAAGGTGCGGCCCGAGGATGCGCGGCTCTGGGCCGAGGCGCGGCCGCTGCTCGAGGCGGAGGGCCGCCCGCCGGTGATCTCGGAGCTTGCCACACGGCTGGAGGCCGACCCGGCGCGGCTGGGCGAGGCGCTTGCCCGGCTCTCGGGCTTCGGGGTGGTGGTGAAGGTCACGCCCAATCGCTACCTCACTCCTGCCACCCTGCGCCGTCTGGCCGGCCTGGTCGCAGGCGGTGCGACGGCAGCGGAGTTCCGCGACCGGAGCGGGGTGGGGCGCAACCTGAGCATCGAGCTGCTCGAATGGTTCGACCGCCAGGGCCTGACCCGGCGGGAGGGGCGGCGGCGCAGGCTGCTGAAGGATCCGGAGGCCGCGTTCGGCCCCGGTGGGGATGTGGAAGAGGATCGGAACCCGGTGGTCCGCGCGGGCTTCAAACCCGTCGGGGCGCGTTAACCGCGTCTGGTGGGTTCGACTCCCACCCTCTTTCGCCATACCCTCTTGCGCTACCGTTTCGCGGCGTGAGCGCGGCGCCTAGCGGCTCATCTGCTCCGGCAGCCAGAGCGCGAGGCCGGGGAAGACCGCGAGCACCAGGATCATCCCCAGCATCAGCGCCACGTAGGGCGCGGCACCGCGCGCGACCTCGCCGAAGCTCTTGCCGCCGGAGATCGCGTGGATGGTGAAGAGGTTCAGCCCGACGGGCGGGGTGATCTGGCCGAGTTCGATGAGGATGGTCAGCACGATGCCGAACCAGATCAGGTCGAACTCGAAGGCCTGCACCAGCGGCAGCAGCACCGGCAGGGTCATGTAGATCATCGACAGCCCGTCGACGAAGAAGCCGAGCACGAGGTAGAGCAGCACCAGCACCGCGAAGAAGGCCCACTTGGAGAGGCCGAGCGCCAGCACCCATTCCGAGATCGCGCGGCTGGCGCCGGAGTAGGTGAGGGCGGTGGCGAGGATCTGGGCGCCGACGATGATGAAGACGACCATGCAGGTGGTGCGCACCGCCGACATCAGCGCCTCGCGCAGCACGGCGATGCTGAGGCCGCGGTAGGCCAGCCCCAGCACCAGCGCGCCGATGGCGCCGAGGGCGCCTGCCTCGGTCGGGGTGGCGAGGCCGGCGTAGATCGAGCCGAGCACGGCGGCGAGCAGCGCGAAGATCGGCAGGACGTGGAGCGCATCGCGTGCGGTGGGCTCGTCGGGCGAGGCCTCGCGCGCCTGGCCTTCGGGGGCGAGGGCGGGGTTCAGCGCGATGCGGATGGCGATGTAGACCATGAAGACGCCGGCCAGCACGATGCCGGGGATGAGCCCGGCCATGAAGAGCCTGGCGATGTTGGCCTCCACCAGCGCGCCGTAGAGGATCATCACGATCGAGGGCGGGATGAGGATGCCCAGCGTGCCGCCTGCGGCAAGGGAGCCGAAGATCATCCGCGGCGCGTAGTTCCGCGCGGTCATCTCGGGGATGGCGACGGTGCCCACGGTGGCGGCGGTGGCGACGGAGGAGCCGGACACGGCCGAGAAGATCGCGCAGGACATGATGTTGGCGTGCAGCAGCCCGCCCGGCAGCCAGCGCAGCAGCACCACCACGCCGCGGTAGAAGTGGCGGCTCACGCCCGAGCGGAGGATCAGGTCTCCCATCAGCAGGAAGAGCGGCACGGCGACGAGGATGTAGCTGGCGGTGTTGTTCCAGACGACCGAACTGAGCACCTCGAGCCCGATCATCCCCTTGGAGAGGTAGAGGATGAGCATGCCGACGGTGCCGAGGGCGAAGGCCGTCCACTGGCCCGCGAGCAGCGCGGCGGCGAGGCCGCCGACGAGGGTGAGAACGAGGAGGTCGAGGCTCACGCGGGCACCTCAGGGCACGTTGCGCGCCCGTTCGAGGGCGAAGGCGAGGAGTTGCAGCACCAGCGCGGCGAGGCCGAGGAGCATGAGCGACTGCGGGATCCACTCGGGCGTGGCGAGGATCGAGATCGCGCGGGTGTCGCGCGAGAAGGCATAGGCGACGTGCTTCCAGGCAAGCCAGGTGAGAAGGCCCGCGAAGAGCAGCGAGGCGAGGAGGAAGGCCCAGGTTGCGGCGCGGCGGGTGCGGGGGCCGAGCCTGTCGTAGAGCACCTCCATGCGGATGAAGCCGCCGTGACGGAGCGTGTGGGCCAGGCCGAGAAAGACGATGGCCGCATTCAGATAGGCGCCCATCTCGTCGGTCACGAGGAGCGAATGGCCGAGCGGGCGCAGGACGATCTCGGCGCCGACGAGCAGGAGCAGGGCCACCAGGGAAAGCGCGGCGAGTGTGCCCATCCCGTCGGAGAGCGCCGCAATGGCGCGCCCCGCGCGGGTGGCGGGGCGGGCGGGCTCGCGAGTGGTGGCTTCGGTCATGGCGGGTCCGGTCAGGAAGAGGGTGCCGCGCCGGGGGGAGGTCCGGCGCGGCGCCGGGAGCGTTACTTGCCGAGCTTGGCGCGGATGTCGGCCAGAAGCTGCACCGCCGTGTCGCCGTTGTCTGCGGCCCAGCTCTCCCAGTAGGGGACCATGAGAGCGGTCATCTCGTCCATCTCCGCCTCGGTGGGGGTGACGAGGGTCACGCCATGCTCCTCGAGCTTCTTCAGCGAGTCTGCCTCGTCACCGAGGTTGAGGTCGGTGAACTTCTCTCCGAACCCCGCCGCCACCCCGTCGAGCGCGCTGCGCACCTCCTCGGGCAGGGCCTCGTAGGCGGCGACGTTCATCAGCAGGTACTCCGGCCCGCCGATGTTGACGTCGCAGAGGTAGCCCCAGTCGGTGAAGTCCTGCCATTGCGCGCCCAGCACGTTGAAGGCGGCGGTCATGTAGCCCTCGGCCACGCCGCGCTCCACCGCCACGGGCACCTCGGGGGTGGTGAGGCTGATCGAGGAGCTGCCGAGCGCGGCCAGAAGGGCGGCCTGGTTGCCGTCGGTCGAGCGGATCTTGCGGCCGGCGAAATCGGCCGGGCTCCGCACCGGCTCGCCCGCGCCGAAGATGTTCTGCACCGGCCAGGTGTGCCAGAAGAGCGTGCGCACGCCCTCCTTCTCGAACTCGGCATCGGCGGCGGCGATGATGTCGGGCGCCACCGTCTTCAGTTCGTCGCCGCTCTGCACCAGGAAGGGCAGGGAGGCGACGGCGGCCACGGGCACCGCGCCGGAGAGAAAGGCCTGGTAGCCCTGGGCCAGCTGCACCTGGCCGGTGGAGGTGGCCTTGATCACCTCTGTCGCCTTGAAGGGCAGCTCGCCCGCGGGCCGCACGGTGATGACAAGCTCGCCGCCGGTGGCCTCCTTCACCTCGTCGGCGAACATCATGTAGCGCTGGGTGATCGGGTGGCTCGGGCCGGTGAAGGCGTAGAGATCCCAGGTGGTCTCTGCCAGCGCCGGGCCGGCGAGGGCCAGCGCGAGGGTGAGGGCGGTGCCCCGGATTGCCTTGGTCATTTCACTTCCTCCCAGTGGTTGCCCCGGTGCGGTTTTCTCCGCGCGGGTTCAGGTATCGCAGGCCTCCGCCGCGTGGATGGCCGCCGTGGCGGCCTCGCCCACCGCATGCACCAGCCGCCCGCCGTAGCCCGCCCGCGCCGCGCCGGCGGCGAAGAGGCCGGGGGTGCGGGTCTGCAGGCTGGCGTCGGTGACGAGGCGGCCTTCGGCGTCGGTCTCGGCGAGGTCGGTGAAGAGGCCGGTGTCGGGCGTCTGGCCGATGAAGACGAAGACGCCGTAGCAGGGCAGATCCTCGACCGTGCCTGTCTCGCGGTCCTTCAGGCGGATCGCCTCGACGCCGCCCTCTCCGAGGATCCCGGTCACGTCCTGCGCCCAGCGGAATTGCACGTTGGGGCAGTCGGCCAGGCGGCTCACGTAGCCCTGCCGGGCCTTCAGCCGCTCGCCCCGGGTGACGATTGTGACGGTGGAGGCCAGCGGTGCGAGGTGGAGCGCCTCTTCCAGCGCCGCATCGCCGCCGCCCACCACCACCACGTCGCGGCCCCGGCTCAGCGCGCCGTCGCACCAGGCGCATTGCGACACGCCCTTGCCGAGGAGGGCTTCCGCGCCGGGCACGTCGAGCTGTTTCAGCCGGGCCCCGGTGGCCGCGATGACCTGGCGCACGCGGTACCTCTCGTCTCCCGCCGAGACGATGAAGCCGCGCGGGCCCTGGGTGAGGTCGGTGGCGTCCTCCGCCACCTCCGCCACGCCGAGCGCCTTGTTGGCCTCGGAGAGCCCGAGCGCCAGGTCACCGCCAGAGACCTCGCCCGCCCCGGTGGGGAAGCCCTCCACGCGGCCGAGGTTCCTCACCAGCCCGCCGGGAAAATCGGCCCCGCGCAGGTGGATCACCGAGGCGCCGTTCTGGGCGGCATGGCTCGCGGCGGTGAAGCCGGTGATGCCGCCGCCGATCACGGCGATGTCGAAACGGTTGGACACGCTGCCAGACCTCCTCCCTCGGTCTGCCCCCGCCAAACCCGCACACGGCGGTTTTGCGGATACGTCGAGGGAAGCATAGGCGCGGCTCGAATTTATTGTCAACAGATGGATTCTGTTGCCTGTGGACAACGATTGATTGACAGGCGGCGTGCAGCGGCCATAATCGGCGGCGAAGCGGGCAAGGCCCCGCAGAGGAGGAGATGCCATGAGCACCTACGACGTGGTCTGGCCGCGCAGCGCCAAGGCGGTGGAGATCCGCCCGCTCGCGCCGCGGCTCGAGGAGATGAAGGGCGCGAAGGTCGCCTTTCTGTGGGATTACCTGTTTCGCGGCGATGCGATCTGGGAGACCTGCAAGGAAGAGCTGAGCGCGCGGTTCCCCGACATGGAGTTCGTCGATCACACGGCCTTCGGCTCGACCCATGGCGACGAGGAGCACGCGGTGCTCGCGGCGCTTCCCGGCCAGTTGCAGGAGATGGGCATAGATGCCGTCGTCTCCGGGATGGGCTGCTGAGGCTCGTGCACTCCCGCCGTGTTGCGGGTGAGCGCGATTGCCGAAGCGGCGGGTGTCCCCTCCGTGGCCCTCGTCTGCGAGGGGTTCATCGGCCAGGCCAAGACCACCTCGGTGGGCTTGGGCTATCCGAACCTGCCCTTGGCGATGGTGCCGGGGCATGTGGACGTGCAATCGGACGAGAAGCTGGCCGACAACATCCGCCGGGTGACGGTGGACCAGCTGGTGGAGGCTTTGACGGGCGCGGTCGAGGAGGCCGTGGCCGAGGCGGAGCCGGACCCTGAGGAGGTCGTCTTCTCGGGCAGCTTCGAGGATGTGAACCGGCTCTTCGTGGAAAACCGCTGGTCGGACGGGTTGCCGGTGGTGCCGCCGACGCGGGAGAAGGTGGAGGCCTTCCTGCGGTGGACGGACCTGCCCGCCGACCATGTCTTCGGCAAGCTCCTGCCCGACAACCGGCTGGCGACGGTCTGGAACGTGGCGGTGAACGGGGTGATGGCGGGCTGCCGGCCGGAATACATGCCGATCCTCGTCGCATTGGCGGAGGCCATGGCCGACCCGGCCTATGGCAACGAGCACTCGGGCAACACGCCGGGAGCCGAAACCCTGATCGTTCTCAACGGCCCGCTGGTGCGCGAGCTGGAGTTCAACTTCGAGCAGGGCGCGCTGCGGGACGGCTTTCAGGCCAACACCTCGGTGGGGCGGTTCTGGCGGCTCTACCTGCGCAATGTCGCGGGCTTCCTGCCGCATGAGACCGACAAGGGCACCTTCGGCAACTCCTTCCGCGTGGTGCTGGCGGAGAACGAGGGCAAGCTGCGCGAGATGGGCTGGAGCAACGTCGCCGCCGACGCCGGAGTCGAGCCGGGCGAGAGTGCGGTCACCGTCTCCCGCTTCACCGGCGGCAACGTGATCGTCTCGGTCAACGGCACCACGGCGGAGGCGGTGATGCCCTACCTGGCCGATGCGCTCACCACCCACACGACATGGGAGCTGATCTTCACCGTGGGCATGGCGACGGGCACGCTGCGGCCGCTGCTGGTGCTCTCGCCGCTGATCGCGGGCGCCATTGCCGAGAGCGGCTGGGAGAAGGAGGACGTGCAGGACTGGCTCTACGAGCACGCCCGCATCCCGGCCGCGCGCTTCGAGCGCTACATCACCGGCTGGACCAACCTGGTGCCGGGCCGCACGCTGGATGACTTCGTGCGGCTGGGCAAGGCGCCCAGGGTCTTCGGCGGGCGCGACCCGGAGCGGCTGGTGCCGATCGTGACCGAGCCCGAGCATTTCATGATCGCCGTGGCCGGTGATCCGCTGCGGTCGAACTGCTACCTTTTCACCCACAACGGGATGCTGGGCTTTCCGGTGACGAAGAAGGTGGCGCTGCCGGCCGCGTGGGAGGCGATGCGCGACGCCGAGGAGTGAGCGATGGCGGAGGACGGCCCGCTCTGGGTGCTGAACCCTGCCGGCCAGCAGGCCGGCGGCGGCTGGATCGACGATGCGCTGCGGGCCCGGGCCGAGGAGCGGGGAATGCTCGGTGCCGCGCCGCTGACGGGCGAGTTTCCGCGTCAGAGGGTGGAGCCGGTGGCAGGCGGCGAGGCGGCGGTGCGCGCGCTCTTCGAGGCGCGCGGCTGGACGGACGGGCTGCCCGTGGTGGCCCCCACCGCCGCGCGGGTGCGCCGCATGGTGGCGGCGGGGCACCGGGCGGCGGGCGAGAGCCTCGGGCCGGTGGACCCGCTGCGCGGGCTGGCGACGGTGGAGAAGATCGCGGTGAACGCGGTGATGGCGGGCTGCAAGCCGGTGTACTTCCCGGTGGTGCTTGCAGCGGTCGAGGCGCTGCTCGACCCGGCCTTCAACCTGGACGGGGTGCAGACCACGGATGAAAACGTGGCGCCGCTGCTGGTGGTGTCGGGGCCGATCACCGAGCGGATCGGGATGAACGCGGGTTTCGGCTGCCTCGGGCCGGGCAACGCCGCCAACGCCACCATCGGGCGGGCGCTCCGGCTGGTGATGCAGAATCTCGGCGGGGGCCGGGCCGGGACGGTGGGCTTTGCCGGGCTGGGCCAGCCGGGGCGCTACACGCTCTGCCTTGCCGAGAACGCCGCTGCCTCCCCCTGGGCGCCGCTCCACGTGGAGGCCGGGCTGCCCGAGGGCGCCAGCGCGGTGACGCTGACCCGGGCGGAGACGGTGATCAACGTCACCGGCGGGCTGGAGGAGGTGGCCTCGGTCATGGGCACCGCGGCCTCGGCCTTCCAGATCATGTGGTCGGGCATCGCCACGGTGATCCTCGCGCCCGCGACGGTGAAGGCGCTGGGCATGGGCAAGGCGGAGATCGCCGCCTGGCTCCATGCGCACGGGCGCTGGCCCACGGCGAGCTGGGAGCGGGCCTGGTGCCGCACCGGCCCGATCGACGCCAGCCGCTGGAAGCCCTGGGTGCTGGAGGCGGCGGCGCAGGGGGCAATTCCGGCGACCGAGAAGCCGGAGGACATCATGATCGTGGTGGCGGGCGGCGACGTGCCCATTGCCCAGCAGGCCTATTGCCCGAGCTGGGGCGCCCCCGCGGCGCGGATCACGCGGGCGATCGCGGACTAGGGCCGGAAAGGAAAAGCGCCAGCCCGGGGAGGGGCTGGCGCGGATGCGGACGCGCGCTGGGAGGCTCGCGTTCCGTATCGGTAACGGATCAGCGCTTGGGCAGTTCCACGATGGCCGAGCCCATGGCCGAGAGCTCGCCGTCCTGCTGCTCGGCGCGCTGGGCGATCTCGATGAGCGCCTTGCCGTCTTCCTCGAACTTGCGCACCACCTCGCCCTTGATGACGATGATGTCGCCCTCGGGGTTGTGGCGGCGGACCTGGCACTTGGCCTTCTTCAGGAAGCCGTCGTCGCCCATCCAGTTGGTGACGTGGTGGGTGAGCCAGCTCGCCCGCTCGGGGCCGTAGTCATAGGCGCCGGGCGCGCCGACCTCGAGGGCGAACTCCTCTTCCCAATGCACCCGCTCCGGGCAGTCGGGGATGCCGAAGCGGTTCTTGATGCCCGCGGAGGGGTGCTTCTGCTGGAGCTGCCAGGCGAGCTTGTTGGCGCGGATGTAGAGCCCGCCCCAACCCTGGGCATAGGCGATGAAGCCGGTCACGGTCATCGGGCCCTTCAGCATGTCGGGGAGCGCCTCGCCCACCTGAACGTCGTCCCAGTAGCGGGTCTCGGCGCCGCGCACCTTCTCCTGCTCGTAGAGCTTGTAGTAGGCGTCGAGCTCCTCCTGGGTGTACTTGCGCACGCCCTTGGCCTTGGCCTCGGTGTACTTGGTGCCCTTCTCCCGGGCATGGTCGCGGTCGGTGCGGAAGCACCAGCTGTCGGCCTCGGCCAGCTGGTCGCCGGTCTTCGCGTCGTAGAAGTCGACGTGGTAGATCTGCTGGATCGCGCGGCCCGCGAAGCGGGTGTCATGCTCGATGAGATCCTTCAGGTAGGCCTCGGTGCGCAGCTCGGTGTTGCGGGTGATCGGCTTCATCCAGTGCCAGTCGGAGCCCGACCACATGGCGTGCACGCCCGGAAGGCCGCCGACGTAGCCCGAGATGATCCGGCTGGTGGAGAACAGGAAGGAGGGCAGGGCGATCACGTCGCCGTACTTGGTGCCCCTGGCATACTCCGGGTCGCACCAGAGCGGGTTGTCGTCGCCGATGCCGTGGGCGTAGTGGCGGATGTTGTCGCGGGTGGCCTCGTAGCACCAGGGCTCCACGGTGTTCTCGATCTTCACGCCGACGCGTTCGCGCAGGGCGTCGAGCGCCTCGGGCGTGATCTTGGGGAACTTGCGGGTCATGTCGTTCATGTCTTCTGTCTCCTCAACGGCGCCTCAGACGGCGCCCTCCATTTCAGATTTCTCACGATCCCGGAGGATCTTGCGGTTGACCTTGCCGGCAGGGGTCTTGGGCAGTTCGGCCACGAAGGCGACCTGGCGGGGGTATTCGTGGCGGCTGAGCCGGGTGCGGACGTGCTCCTGGATCTCCTCCGCGAGCTTGTCGTGGGCGGGGCCCTTCAGGACGATGAAGGCCTTCACCACCTGGCCGCGGGTCTCGTCGGGCACGCCGATGGCGGCGCATTCGGCGACGGCGGGATGGGCGAGGATGGCATCCTCGATCTCCACCGCGCTCATCGTCCAGCCGGCGGAGATGATCACGTCATCGGCGCGGCCGGCGTGGTAGAAGTAGCCGTCGTCGTCGACCTTCCCGAGATCCTTGGTCGGAAACCAGCCGTCGCGCTTCTTCACCATCAGCTCGCCGATCTCGCCGGGGGCGGCGGGGGTGCCGTCGGGCCGCTGCACCTGCACCTCGACGCCGGGAACGGCCTTGCCCATCGCGCCTTCGCGCACCTCGAGGTCGGCGGCGCCGGGGTAGTTGGCGATGATCACGCCGATCTCGGTGGTGCCGTACATCGAGCAGACCTTGGTGCCGAAGAGGCCCTCGGCCCAGGCGGCGGTCTCGCTGTCGATCGGCTCGCCGGTGAAGGAGAGTTTCCGGAAGGCGTAGGCGTGGCTCTCGGCCGTGCCGCAGTTGCGCATCATCCGGTAGTGCGTGGCGGCTGCCGAGAGGTTGGTGATGCCGAAGCCGGAGAGCGCCTCGCAGAGGCGGGCGGCGTCGAACTTGCCCGAGAAGGTGCCGGTGGAGACGCCGAGCGCCAGCGGCGCCAGCGTGCCGTGCCACATGCCGTGGCCCCAGGCGGGCGAGGAGGGGCAGAAGAACCGGTCGCCCGGGCGGATGCCGGTGGCGTAGAGCGCGGCGACCATGAGGGTGACGAGGCTGCGGTGGCTGTGCTTGACCGCGGCGGGCAGCAGGCGGGTGGTGCCCGAGGTGTATTGCAGCACGGCCAGATCGTCGCCCGCGGTGTCCACCTCGAAGCGGTCGGGGAGGTCGGAGAGGCCGTCGAGATAGGCCTCGTCGAGCACGATCACGCCCTCGGCCCCACCCTCGCGGGCTTCCGGGGCCTTCTCGGCGTTGGTGAGGAAGACCTTCGGCGTGCAATCCTCGACCCGCAGGCGAATGCCGTCGGGCCCGAAGAGGGTGAACATCGGCACCGCCACCGCGCCTGCCTTCATCGCGGCGAAGATCGCGCAGTAGAAGGGCAGCGAGGGCTCCAGCATCACCGCCACACGGTCGCCGGGCTGAACGCCTTGTGCGACGAGGTGATGGGCGAGCTGTGCGGAGCGGCGGGAGAGCTCGGCGAAGGAGATTTCCTCGTTGCGGCCGTCGGCATGGGCGATTCGCAGCGCGGTGCCGGCGCCCACGTGCCGGTCGATGCACTCGTGGGCAATGTTGAACCGCTCGCGGTCGCCGTCGAACAGCTCCCAGAGCGCCGCCTTGGAAAAATGCGCCTGTGCGTCTGCGTATGACGTGTAGTCGGTCAGCCGTGCCATCTGTGCGCCGCCCTCCTCTGTGGTGTGCGTCACGGGCCGCTTTTGCTGCCCGAGGTCGTTGACACGATAGGGAGGAGGGTATTCTATTGTCAATAAGGTTTAAAAATTGTCTATGGACAACAAACATGGACAAGCGACGGAGAGGGGAGGACACCCGGATGTCGAAGGACAAGGCCATTCCGGAAGGGTGGCGCGAGGCGCAGGTGACGGGGCTGATGGCGGCGATCGGACCGCTGCTGTCGTTCAAGGACGCGGCGGGGCGGCGCTTCGGGCTCGTCACGGATTCGCGCCATGGCAACGCGGTCGGGCGCATCCATGGCGGCGTCGTCACCAGCCTGCTCGATCAGGCGATGGCCCATGAGGCCTGGCGCGCGGCCGAGCGGCAGCCCACGGTGACGGTACAGATGGAAACGCGGTTCCTTGCGGGCGCGCGGGAGGGCGACTTTCTCGAGGCACGGGCCGAGGTTGTGCGCGCGAGTCGGTCGATGCTCTTTGTCGAGGGCACGTTGTGGCGCGGCGAGACCTGCCTTGCAAAGGCCAGCGCGGTGCTGAAGATCGTGGCCGGGGAGGGCGCGTGATGGACGACAGGAAAGGGCCGCTGGCCGGGGTGAGGGTGCTCGATTTCTCGCGCATTCTCTCGGGGCCTTACGCCAGCATGGTGCTGGCCGACCTCGGCGCCGAGGTGATCAAGGTCGAGGCGCCGGGCAACGGGGACGAGACCCGCAACTTCCCACCGTTCCAGGGACCATTGAGCCATTACTTCATCGCGCTGAACCGCTCCAAGCATTCGGTCGCGCTGGACCTGAAGAGCGAAGAGGGCGCGGCGATTGCCCGCGAGCTGGCGGCGCAGAGCGATATCCTGCTGGAAAACTTCCGCCCCGGCGTGATGGACCGGCTGGGCCTCGGCTACGACCAGCTGAAAGAGGAGATGCCGGGGCTGATCTACTGCTCGATCACCGGCTTCGGCGCGGAGAGCCCGCTGAACGAGAAACCCGCCTTCGACATCGTGGCCCAGGCGCTGTCGGGGGTGATGAGCCTCAACCGCGAGCCGGGACAGGCGCCCAACAAGATGGCGATTCCGCTGGGCGACATCTCGGGCTCGATCTTCTCGGTCTTCGGCATCCTCGCCGCGCTCCACGAGCGCAATGCCACGGGCCGGGGCCGCCACATCGAGGTGGCCATGCTCGACAGCCTGATCGCGCTGCAGGGCTATCTCTCGCAGCTCTACTTCACCACCGGCGCCTCGCCCGAGCCGCAGGGCACGCGGCATCCCTCGATCGTGCCCTATGGCGCCTATCCCACCGCCGATGGCCACGTGATCGTGGCCTGCCTGACCGAGCGGTTCTGGCACAACTTCGCCCGCTGCATCGGGGTGCCGGAGGCGATCGAGGATCCGCGCTTCTTTCCCTATCAG
>CAYVQK010000010.1:0-37798 GCA_964454145.1 uncultured Oceanicola sp.
CTGGTGCCGATCATCCTCGGCATTCTGCTCGGCAACGCGATGGAGGCCAACCTGCGCCGCGCCATCTCGATCTCCAACGGTGACTGGTGGGTGCTCGTCGGCTCGCCACTGGCGATCGGACTCTGGGCGATCGCGCTGATCGGCTTCGTCCTGCCGATCCTGTTCGGCGCGGCTCTGAAGCGCCGGATGAAGCTGGCCGCGGAAAAAGAGGACGAAGGTGAGTTGATCGACTGATCCCGACGGCTCCGAACAGCACCACGTACCGCCCGACAGGTCCTGTTGGGCGGTCCCTGGTTTGCAGACAGGGCAATCGGGTGCAAATCGAAACTGGCTTGCGCACCTGCCCGGTGTCGGGCTGAGAGATCCGATTAGTTGGTGTAAGGCCAAACCCCCAACCTCGTTCGGTCGTCTCTCCGGGCCAGAGTGATTTCGACCTCCATCCCGTCCCCGCCGCAGGAAGCCCGCGCCAGCCCGCTGATCCCCATGCCGTTGCTTCTGTAGAGGGTTATGCGGAGATCACTGACAGGATGGGCAGACGCGAAGCTGGCTTGCGACCAATACCCTATCTTGCTGTTCGGCCGATCACAGTACAACGCGCGAAAAACAGGCTCATATTCGCGAGCTTGATCAAATTTCGCCGTAGCGATCTAAGGCGTCATTGATGCTGGCGAACAGCGTCGAACGCATTGCCAGGGAGGTTGCACGCGCGTGCGGGCTGGGGGAGCACTACGATCCAATCAGTTCCCTGAAGCCGAGATTTCGCGATCAAAACGTCTTCTCATCCTGAGTGTGGACCAGATACCCCATACAAGCAGGACTATCGTGAAGACCAGGATCGAGCCGCTGATCGGCCGGGTCAGGAAAGTGGTGTAGTCTCCCCCCGAGAGCTGAACCGCACGGCGCATGTTCTCTTCCATCATCGGGCCGAGGATGTAACCGAGGATCAGGGGCGCCGCCGGAAAGCCGGTGATCCGCATGCCGTAGCCGATCAGGCCGAAGGCGGCGACAACCAGCAGGTCATGGATGCTGCTGTTCACCGAGTAGGCCCCGATGCAGATGAACATGATGATCGCCGGGTAGATGTAGTGATAGGGAATCTGGAGGATCTTCACCCAGAGACCGATGAAGGGCACGTTCATGATAAGCAGCATGATGTTTCCGATCCAGAAGCTGACCACGAGGCCCCAGAACAGCTCGGTGTTCTCGCGCAGGATCGCCGGACCGGGGGTTATGCCGTGGATCATCATGATGCCGATCATCAGGGCCATGGTGGCGGAGCCGGGCACCCCGAGCAGCAGGGTGGGAATGAAGGCGGTCTGATCGGCGGCATTGTTGGCCGTTTCGGGGCCCATGATGCCCTCGATGGCGCCCTTTCCGAAGCGCGACGGATCCTTGGCGACACGCCGCTCGACGGCGTAGGACATGAAGGCCGACACCGCCGGGCCGGTGCCCGGCAGGATGCCGAGGAACGAGCCGATGCCGGCGCCGCGGAACATGGACCCCCAGGACTGGCGCATCTCGAGCCGGGTCGGCAGCATCGATCGGAAGGTGTACTTCGACTTGACGTCATGGGGCTTGACTGACCGCATGCTGGACAGCACCTCGGCAACCCCGAAGACGCCCATCGCCATGGCGATCAGGTCGATGCCGTCCATCAGCTCGACCTGTCCGAAGGTCATCCGCAGGGCGCCGGTCTGGATATCCATGCCGACCAGCCCGATCAGGATGCCGAGGAAGGCCATGCCGACGCTCTTGTAGATCGGGGAATCGGCGATGACGGCGGCGGCGATCAGGCCGAGCAGCATCATCGAGAAGTATTCCGCCGCGCTGAAGCGAATGGCGACCTGGGCGATGGATTGCGAGAAGGTCATCATGATCACGATGCCCACGGATGCGCCGAAGAAGGAGGCCACCGAGGTCATGAACAGGGCCACGCCCGCGCGGCCCGCCCGCGCCATGGGGTAGCCGTCCATGCAGGTGACGGCGTTTTTGGCCTCGCCCGGAAGGTTGAGAAGGATGGTGGTGATCGACCCGCCGTAGGTAGTGCCGTACCAGATGCCCGACATCATGATCAGCGCGCTCAGCGGATCGACATAGAAGGTGAGCGGGAACAGCATGGTCATCGCCGCAAGGGCGCCGATGCCCGGGATGATCCCCACGAACATGCCGACGGACACGCCGAAGAGACAGTAGACCAGATTGATGGGGCTGAAGGAGGCGTTGAAGCCGATCGCAAGGTTGTTCAGGAATTCACTCAGCATGGGTCACCATGGCCATTCGAGCACGGGCACCTGGATCCGCAGGCCGACGACGAAGACCAGGTAGCCGAAGGCGGTCAGGCCGGCGATGTAGAAAAGCCGGCGCGTCCAGGAGAACCGGCGGTCGAGCACCGAGGCGACGAGCAGCTGCGCAGCGAAGGCCGCCAGCAGGCCGAAAGTCAGCAGCAGCCCGGCAAAGACCAGGATCGACGCGGTGATGGTGGCTGCCGCCGCCCAGTCGACCCCTTCCGCGAAGACCGTGTTGCGACGCAAGGCGACCAGCATGGTGATGACGCCCACCACGGCCAACCCGATCGCCATGGCAAAGGGGAAGGTGCCGGGGCCAAGCTGTCGAAAGGTGCCCATGCTCAGCGTCTGCGAGATGTTGAACGCCAGGAAGAGTCCCAGGCAAAGTAGGACGGCACCAGCCAGCAGATCCTTGATGTCCACGGTTTTCAATGTTCGTCCTCGTGGCGGTTAGGAAACACAACAACGACGGCAGCCATGCGCCGAGTGCGTTCATGAAGGGTTGACCCGGCCGCTGATCTCTCGCAGCCGGGTGCCGGCAGGGAGGCTGCTCAGGCTTTCTGGGTCGCGACGATGGCCGCGGCCTCGGCGTAGACCCGATCTTCGGTGACCATGACCTCGGAGAACTCCGCCGGGGTGATCCCGCCGAGCGCGAAGTTGTTGCCCTTGATGCCTTTCGCCACCTCGGGCTCCTCGATCGCCGTCTTGGCGGCGCTGTAGATCTGATCGAGGATCTCGGGGCTCGTGCCCTTGGGCGCGTGCAGGCCGAACCAGTTGCGGAACTTGTCGACGTCGGTCAGCCCCAGGTCGACCGTCTTGGGGATCTCGGGGTAGTCCGCGTCGGGCATCGTGCCGGTCGTGGCGATCGGGAAGAGCTTGCCCTCTTCGATGTAGGGCTTGGTCAGGTGCGGACCGGTGAAGCCGACCTGGATCTCGTTGCCGAGAAGGTCGGTCAGGATGTTGCCGACCGAGTTGTAGTGCACCGCCGGCATGTCGATCCCGGCGCGGTTCTTGAAGATCTCGGTCATCAGGTGGATGTTGCCGCCGAAGCCCGGGGTCGCGTGGCGCAGGGAGCCGGGATTTTCCTTCAGGTGGGCGATCATCTTGTCGTAGCTGTCGATCCCGTTCTCGACATTCATGACGACGCGGAAGGCACCTTCGCCGATCGTGGTGATATGCTCGAGGTCGGTCACCGGGTTGCCCGGGGCGTTGTCGCTCATGTGGGCCACCGAGAGCACGGCGGCGCTGGAACAGAACAGCGTGTGGCCATCGGCCTTGGAGTCCAGAACCTCCGCGAGGCCCAGGATCGAGCCGGCGCCGGGGCGGTTGATGACGATGACCGGCTGGCCCAGCTCGCGCTCCATGATCGGGGCGACGAAGCGGGCGAGGGTATCGTTCGAGCCGCCTGCGGCGTTGCCGACGATGATCCGGACAGTCTCGGTTGCATAGGATTGCGCGCGCAGCAGGCCCGGCGCAGCAAGTACGCCGCCGACGGCGGCAGTTCCGGCCAGAAAGCCGCGGCGATTGATCGAAAGTGACGTCATGTTTTCTCCTCCACTGGCAGTCCCGGCGTGCGAACCGTGCCTTCCGGCTGGTGAGCCCGCATCGTCGGAAACCGTGTAATAAAAGGGTATTCGGGGGGTCGGGACGGGTCTAAGACCGTTTGCATCTTCGACCCCAAAGGATTCGTTCGCGCGCGGCCCCCCCTACTCGCGAAACTGACCCGGATCGGGCCGGGGCAGCTCGTGCAGTGGCCGGCCGGTTGCGAGGAACGAGAGGTATTCGTCGTCGGTGTCGACGCGCCGAAGCACCCTTGCCGCGACCTCCGGCAGCGCCGCCAGCGGCACGACGCAGACGGCGCTGTCATCGGCGCAGATGATGTCCCCCGGGCGGACCGGCACACCGAAGAGCTGGACCGGGCCGTTGATCTCGGCGGTTTCCTGGCGCCACCTCCCGGTGACGGCGGTTATGTCGCGGCACCAGATCGGATGGTCGATCTCGCGGCTGGTCGCCACGTCGCGGATGCCGCCGTCGACGATCGTTCCGAGACTGCCCTGACGTTTTGCCATGGTGGCCGAGATCCCGCCGATGTTGGACACGCCAGATGCGCCCTGAATCACCAGGATGTCGCCCGGACGGGTGAGATTGTGGGCCTCGAAATCCGCCTGCTTGTTCAGATGGCCGTTGGTGGCAGCCTCGTGCGGCGCGATGTTCAGCGGTTCGTTGCGCAGCGTAAGGGCGGGGCCGACGATGCACCGGCCGGCGATGGTCGGCTTGAGGTTGCTGCTCGAGATCACACCTTCGAGCCCGAGGTCGTCGAGCGCGTCGGAGACCAGCTCCGAGATGCCCGGAACGGCGCGCAGGCTGGCCAGGATGGACGGGTCGGCCCTGGGCAGTTCGAACATCGAGATGCGGTCGAGGTCTATGCGGCCCATGGTGCGGTAGGTGGCGCGGGTCAGCGGGTCTTCTGTCATCGGGAACACTCTCTTTGGTATGGGTCAGCCGTTGGAGGCGGGCGCATGATGCGCGGCCCCGTCGCGGGCAAGGCGATTCAGAAATTCGGTGCCTGCCTTATGGGCGATGCGGGCGCGTTCGGCGGGCGGAAGGCCCTCGAACCGGGCGCTCGGCGCCTCGATCTCGATCTCGACCGAGGCCGGAAGGGCGCGCATCAGGCCGCGCAGGTCGAACTCGCCCTCGCCTGGCAGGAGGCGACCGGCGCGCATCTCCTGCGCGAGCCCCTCGGGCGCGGGGCCGGCCAGCGGCGCATCGCAGAGCTGCACCGCGAAGAGGCGCGCCCGGTCCAGCGCCACGACGCTCGCCGGTGTGCCGCCCGAGCGCCACAGATGCAGCGCGTCCACCACGATGCCGACATTGGCCTGGCCGGTCGCCTGGGCAATAGCCTGCGCGTCCTCGGCCGTCCTGATGGCGCTGACGGGAATGAACTCGATGGCGATGCGGATGCCGAGGGATCCGGCAGTTTCGGCCACGGCGGAGAGGAGATCGGTCGTCTGCGCGCGGTCTCCGTCGAAGGAATTGGCGGTGACTGTGCCGATCCCCAGTTCGGCGCAGCTTTCGAGCACAGGCAGGTAGTCCGCATGGCTCGCCTGCGGGCCGAACCGGTAGGTCGAAGCGTTCTGCAGGGCGATGCCCGCCTCATCGGCCACGGCACGAAGCGCCTTGCGGTCGGCCTTGCTGGCCGGATCGAAAGCCCAGGGATCGCCCGGCGCATGGCCTGTGAGCCGCAGGGCGGTTGCCGCGAAGCCGCCTTGCGCCGCAGCCTTTACCAGGGCCGAGGGCTCCAGGTTGCCGAGCGTGAGGTAGGCCATCACCAGATCGGTCATTGGCCCGCATCTCCGGTAGCGCGCGGGCCGGGAATGCCGCCGAAGAGCTGCCAGGCCTGGCTGATGACGGTGCCGGTATCCACCAGCAGGTTGGCGCCGGTGATGCCCGAGGCCTTGTCGGACGCGAGGAACGCCACGGCATTGGCGACCTCCTCGGAGGTGACCAGCCGGCCGAGGGCCGTCATCTCGATCGGGTTCGCGGTGTAGCGGGCGCCCGTGCGGATCCGCTCGGCGACCCGCTCGGTCATGACCACACCGGGCGAGACGGCGTTGAACCGCACCCCGCTGCGGCCCCACTCCATCGCCATGCTCTCCATCAGCAGGTTCACCGCGGCCTTGGACGAGCAATAGGCGTGCATCCGTGCCGACTTCAGGCCGTTCCAGGACGACAGCGCCACGAAAGAGCCCTTGCCGCGCGAGGCCATGGCCTTTCCGAAGGCCGCCGAGACCAGGTAGGTGCCGCGGTGCACCAGCGACACGATCCTGTCCCAGTCCTCGATCGCGGTATCCTCGACCGGCTTCAGCTCCTGGAAGGTCGCGGCGGAGTGCACGACCGCGGCAATCGGGCCCACATTGGCCTCGATATCATCGACCACGGCTGCGACATTCGCGGCATCGAGAATGTCGATCCGCCGGGCGACGCCGCCGCAGCTCTCCGCCACCTGTTCGGCGCCTTCGACATTGATGTCGGCGACGACCACGCTCCATCCTTCGGCGGCGAGGGTGGTGCAGATGACCTGGCCGATGCCCCCTGCCCCGCCGGTGACGACCACAACCGGTTTGCTGGCGTCTGTCATTTCGAGGTTCCTTCCGTGCTGTGCTGGCTGATTTCGTCGCAGAGCAGGTCGAGGGCGGCGATGTATCCGCGCGGCCCGAAGCCTGCGATCACGCCGGTCGCGGCGCGGCGGATCAGCGATGTGTGGCGATCGGCCTTCGTCGGGTCGCGGTGCACGTTGGAAAAGTGCAGCTCGATCACCGGGCACGACAGGGCCGCCGCTGCATCGGAAATTGCCCAGGACGAGTGGGTGAAGGCGGTGGGGTTGATGATGACACCGCCCACGCCCTCGTCGAGCGCCTCGTGCAGCCAGTCGACGAGGTCTCCCTCGTGGTTCGACTGGCGGAAGTCGATCGTGACGCCGCGGCCCTCGGCCCTGGCGGTGACCATCCGCTCGATGTCCGCCAGGCTCAGCCCGCCGTAACTCGGGTTCTTTCGCCGCTCCATGATGTCGAGGTTGGGGCCGTTCAGGATCAGGATCTTCATCATCTGCTTTCTCTTCGAATGTTCAGGGCTGCGCCGTGGCGTCGGTTCGGAGGCGGACCTCCTCCGCGATCAGCGATGCGGCTCGCTCGGCCACCGCCACAACGCTCGCATGGGCGTTGCCGATGGGCGGAAGGGGCATGACCGAGGCGTCGATCACCCTCAGGTTTCGGGCGCCGCGCACACGCAGCCGGGCATCGACCACCGAGGCGGTATCATCGCCCATCCGGCAGGTGCCGGCGAAGTGGTAGGCCGAAGCGCCCTGCCGTCTTGCGAAGTCGAGCAGGCCGTCGAAATCATCGCCGGTAGCGGCTCCCGGAAAGGTCTCGGCAACGCTCCAGCGGGCGAGGGCGGGCTGCGCGAAGATCGAGCGGATCATGCGGATGCAGGCGACAATGCCCTCGCGGTCGAAGGGGTCTGAAAGGTAGTTCGGGTCGATCAGCGGCCTGTCGGCGGTGCTGGCGGAGGGCGCCATCACGGAGCCACGGCTGCGGCCGGGAGAGACCCAGCCGCCGATGGTCATGCCCGGCTCGCGCTCGAGCCTGCCCGGACCGGCAAAGCTGCCGGGCGCGAAACTGAGCTGGATGTCGGGAACCTCGCCCGACAGGCCGCTGGGCAGGATCGCCGCCGCCGCGCCCGCGCCCATGGTCAGGGCGCCCCGGCCGCGCAGGGCGTAGGTCAGGGCCTCGCGCACCGCCGCCATGCCGTGCGCGCGCTCGTTGATCGTGGTCATGCCGCGGACGCGGTGGGACACCCGGACAAGGAAGTGATCGCGCAGGTTGCGGCCGACCTGTTCGGAGGAGACGACCGGCGCCACGCCGATCCGGGCCAGATGGTCGGGGTCTCCGATGCCGGAGACCTGCAGGATCTGCGGCGAGCGCAGCGCCCCGGCGCAGAGCAGCACCTCGCGCCGAACCTTGAGTCTGTGCGCCTGCCCCGCCCTGTCATACCGGACGCCGACAGCCGTGGTGCCCTCGAAGGCCACCTGCCGGCACGTCGCCCCGGTGATGATGCGCAGGTTGGCCCGCTTGCGCGCCCGCCGCAGGTAGGTTTGCGCAGCCTGGGCGCGGAAGCGGCCACGGCGGTTCTGCTGGAACGGCGCGACGCCCTGCCTGTCGGGGCCGTTCATGTCGGGGTTCGAGGCGATGCCGGAAGTGCCGCAGGCGTCGATGAAGGCCTGGGTCAGCGGGTGGGTCTCGGTGAACAGGCTGACCGGGTGCGGCCCGCCCTGCCCGCGCTGCGGCCCCCGGGCGGAGAAGTCCTCGGCCCGGATCATCGCGGGCAGCAGGTCTTCGTAGCTCCAGCCCGAGGTGTTCCAGGCATCGACATCGGCCCTTTGCGGGCGGACGTGCAGCATGCCGTTGATCGACCCGCTGCCGCCGAGGACCCGCCCCTGCGGCACGCGGATCTTGCGGTCGTGCAGGTTGGGCTGGGGCACCGTCTCGTCGAGCCAGTTGAAGCGCCTGTCGTGCTGCAGGAACAGGCAGGCGGCGGGCACGTGGACCCAGGGGTGCCAGTCGGCGGGGCCGGCCTCGAGCAGGGTGACGGTGACGTCGGGATCTTCCGTCAGGCGGGAGGCAAGGATGCACCCCGCCGGGCCGGCCCCGATGATGCAGTAATCGGTGGCCCCGGTCATTGGCCGGCGTCCCCCAGGGCGGGCACGTCCAGATATCGGTCGTTCGACAGATAGGCCCTTTCCCGGTCGATGCCCTCGAGAACCTGCGCCTTGATGCGGGCCTCCACCGCCTGAACCCGTTCCGCGGCCTCCACGAGAACCTCGAGGTGCTCGGCGGGCAGGACAACGCATCCGTCTTCGTCGCCGTGGAGCCAGTCGCCGGGGCGGACCGGGACGGGGGCGGTCTGCCCGGGCAGGCTCAGGGGCGCGTCGAGGCTCTCGTATCGCCACAGCCGTCGTGACGGCAGAGGTGTCACGCCATGTGTCGTCAGCGTCGGCAGGCCGGCAAAATCCGCGCTGTCCCTGATGTGCCCATCGACGAGCAGGCCGCTGCATCCGCGGCGGCGCCAGCTGGTGATCATGTTGCCCCCGAGAAGGGCGGCCGGGCAGCCTTCTCCCGAGGCGACCACCACGATGGAGCCAGGGCGGATCACCCGATCGGTCTGGTAGATCAGGGTGTCGGGCCGGTCCGAAGGCGCACCGGAAAAGCAGAGTGCCGGACCGGCGAAGGCTGTGCGCCGGTGCAAGGGCTGAAACCGGGAGGACAGGATGCGGCCGGTCAGCCCGGCGGCCGCAAGGGTGTCGCCCATGACCGCCACGGGTATGCGTTTCAGCCGCTCTGCTCGCTGTTCCAAAGTGATCCTCCCCGGATGGTCACGTCGGTTGATCCCGTCGCCGGTGCGTCAGGAAGAACCGGAGACCCGTCTCCGCCTGTCGGGGCGATGGTTACGGCTCCGCCTCTTCGCGGTCCAAGTCATTTGGCGAATGGCAGCCAAAGCCGTTCGATGACGGCGCGCGGGAAGACGGCCCCCGCTTCCCCGGCCACGTCCCTCGCGGCAGTCCCAAACGTTTCATGAATGGAAAACAGACCGAACCGCTCTTGGACTCGTTTCGAGCCCGCCTGCTACCAGCGTCATGGGCTGGTGTGCCAGCACCTCCGGGCCGGGGTCAGCGCATGACCCGGCGACGGGCAACGCATGATATCGAGACGACCTTTCGGGCCCTGCGCCCTCGTTCGCGGGGGCATCCACCGGGCCCGACACCGAAGGAACAGGGAGAGCAGGGAATGAAGTTTGCCGTAATCGGATCGCTGGGCTGGGCCGGCATTCGCCACGTCGAGGCGCTGACGCAGCTGGGCCACGAGATCGTCGCGGTCGTCGACCCCGGCGAGGGCTGCGCGGCGCAGGCCGCCGAGATCGGCGCGGTGGCCGTGTCGAGCCTCGATGACCTCGACCTCACCTCCATCGAGGCCGCGACGCTGGCACTTCCGCCCAGCCTGCACCCCGCCGCCACCCGCAAGCTGGCCAGCGCGGGCATCCACGTGATGTGCGAGAAGCCGATGGCCTCCGACAGCGCCGAGGCGCTGGAGCTGGTCGAGTTCGCAAAGACCGTCGATGCCACCATCATGCCGGGCTACCTGCTGCGCACCAACCCGCACATCCGTGGTTTCGTGGAGGGGCTGAAGCAGCTCGGCCCGCTGCGGCGCCTGCATATCTCGACCAACGTGCGCAAGCCCTCGATGGCCGGGTGGCGCAGCGAGCCGATCATCGGCGGCGCGCTTCTCGTCAACGCGATCCACCAGCTCGACCTGGCCACCTGGTTCATCGGCGAGCCGCTGACGCCGCGGATGTCGCAGCTCGACAACGCGCACCACGAGGCGCCGACCGAAGACCTGTTCTACACCGCGCTTGTCTCGCCCAGTGGCGTGACGGCGAGCGTGCTGAGCTCGTGGTCGCCGCATCCTCCGGTTTCGAACGACGGGCTGATGCTGACCGATGCGGGCCGCCTCCGGATCGAGGCGGAGTCCGACAACGGCTCCATCGTGCTGATGCAGGACGGCTACCGCCTCAACCGGGAAGACGTCGTGCTGGAGGGCATCCATGGCGCCCCGGAGAAGATGGTGGGCGTCAACCAGTTCGTGCGCGAATTCGAGCATTTCGTCGATGCCATCGAAAACGGCACACCGCTATGGGTCACGGTCGAAGACAACTTCGCAGTTCAGAAGTTGATCGAGGATTGCCGCGCCGCCGCCATACCTCCCGCGGGGCGGACGGCAGCCCGCCGTTGACCCGGACCGGCCTGCCTGGGCGGACTCCCAGCCAACCAGGCAGGCCGGATTGACCCTCGAGGACAGGCCCATGGCGCAAGACCCAGGCGAAACAGACGTGATCGTTGTCGGAACCGGGGCTGCCGGGCTCGCGACGGCCTGCGCCGCACGGGCGATGGGGCTCGACGTGGTCGTCCTTGAGAAGGAGCCGCACTTCGGCGGCACCACGGCGCTTTCGGGTGCCGCGATCTGGATTCCTCTGAGCAGGGCGGCAGAGGAGGCGGGGGCCGGCGACACGCGCGAGGCGGTGCTGACCTATCTGTGCGAGACAATAGGCCCGGCGGCCGACATGCCGCTTCTGGAGGCCTTCACCGACCACGCGGGCGAGGCGCTTAACTTTCTGCAGGCGCACACTGCGCTGCGCTACGGGCTTCGACAGGTCGCGCCGGATTATCACTGCGAGAACGCCGGCGCGAGCGTGTTCGGCCGGGTGTTCGACGTTCAGGAATACGACGGGCGGCGGCTTGGCAGGAACTTCGCCGCGCTGCGTCCGCCCCTGCCGACGCATCTCGTCTTCGGCGGCATGATGGTCAACCGCGCGGACGTCAGCACCCTACTGAACTTCGGTCGGTCGCGGAGCGCAACCTGGCGCGGCCTCAGGCTGATCGGGCGTTACGCGCGGGATCGGCTGCACGGACGTCGCGGGACACGGCTGGTGGTGGGCAGCGCGCTGGTCGCGCGGCTCGCCCAGTCGCTCTTCGAGGCAGGCATTCCCCTGATGCTGAAGGCGCCGGTGCGCGCGCTGTTGCGAAACGGAGGCCGCGTGACGGGCGTGATCTACACGGGCGCGGACGGGCGGGCCCGAAACCTGCGAGCGCGGCGAGGGGTCGTTCTCGCCACGGGCGGGTTTGCGGCAGACGAGGGCCGCAGCCGCGAGGCACGTGGCTATCCGGATGCGGACCACTTCAGTATGGCCGCCGGTTCGGCTCGCGGCGAGGGCCAGAAACTGGCGCTGGAGGCCGGGGCAGGCATGGCGAAGGCGGGGCGGAACCCGCATTTCTGTGCACCTGTCTCGCTGCACCGAAACAGCCGGGGCACCGTCAGCCGGTTTGCCCACCTGACGCTCGACAGGGCCAAGCCTGGCGTCATCGCGGTGGACAGGGGCGGGCGGCGCTTTACCAACGAGGCGGATTCCTACCATCGCTTCGGCGAGGCACTTCAGGGCCTGCCCGGGCCGGGGCGCGGGCAGCCGGTGGCCTGGCTGATCTGTGACAGGCGGGCTCTGCGACGCTACGGGCTCGGCCTTGCCCGCCCTGCCCCCGCGCATTGGGGCAATCGCCGGCTAATCCGCGACGGTTATCTCAAGGAGGCGGAGAGCCTCGCGGCACTGGCCGCGCAGATCGGCGTGCCACAGGAGGTGCTTGCAGCCACGGTGGAACGCCACAACGGGTTTGCCCGCGCAGGGTGCGACGAGGACTACGCAAAAGGCGAGACGGCACACAACCGCTCCCTCGGTGATCCGTCCATCGGGCCGAATCCCTGCCTCGCCCCGCTCTGCGACGGCCCGTTCTACGCCGTCGGCCTCAACAGCGGTGACCTCGGCACGGCACAGGGCCTTCGCACCGATCCCCGAGCGCGGGTGCTCTCTGACGAGGGCGTGGTGATCGAAGGGCTCTATGCCGTCGGCAACGACATGAACTCGATCATGGGCGGCACCTATCCGGCGGCCGGCATCACGCTGGGGCCGGCCCTGACCTTTGCCTATATCGCGGCGCGCGATCTGGCCGGGCAATCCCATTCACAGGAGGACGAGAGATGAAGACCGATCAGGTGACCCTGGCCCAGCTCGGGCTCAACGACGAAGGGCCGATGGCGCTGCTCGAGGCTGCGGCGGAGGCCGGGTTTCGCGGCATCGGACTGCCGCTGCGGTCTGGCGCGCTGAAGGAGCTGAAGGTGGAGATCGTCGGCAACCACAAGCTGGTGCACGAGATCCGCCGCGCGGCGGATGACGCTGGAATGGTGATCTTCGACGTGGAATCCCTGGTGCTCGGGCATGAACCCGATCGCGAGACCCTGCGCCTGATCTTCGAGACGGCCTACGAGCTCGGCGCCACGCGAATGTCGTGCCTCGGCTTCGAGCCTTCGATCGGCCCCGGCCACATGCGGCTCGGCGAGGAGGCACACCGGCTTGCGACGATCTGCGAGATCGCCTCGGAGTTCGGGCTCATGATCGGGGTGGAGTTCATGATGTTCCGCTCGATCCGTACGCTGGAAGAGGCGCGCAAGATCGTGGTGGACTCGGGCGCGCCGAATGCCCGGATCATCCTCGATGCGCTGCATTGCTTCCGCTCCGGCATGACGCTGGACGAGCTTCGGGCACTCGACCCGGCGCTGGTCTCTCACCTCCAGCTCTGCGATGCGGTGCCAGAGGCACCGGCGCCGGAGAAGTTGGTGGAGGAGGCGCGGGCACACCGGCTGATGCCCGGTCAGGGGGCGATCCCGCTGGCGGCGATGGTCCAGATCCTGCCGGCCGACACGCCGATGTCTCTGGAAATCCCTGTCCAGGCCAACGCACATCTCTCGGTGAGGGAGCGGGCGAAGCTCGGGGCGGAGGCATTGGCATCGTTCAACGCCTGACCGGCGCCCGCCGGTCAGAGCTTGTGGACGAGGTTGCCCATGCGCTCCGCGAAGCTGTCGACCATCGCGTAAAGGAAGTCGGAAATCTCGGCCTCTGCCTGGAACGGGGCACGCCGGGACGACCGCACCAGGTAGAGTGTGCGGGTCACCACCGGGTTGACGATGCGGAGTCCTACCAGCATTCCGCGGTCGATCTCGGAGCCGACACTTCCGCGCGGCATGACGCTGGCGGCGTTGCCCTTGATCACCAGGCTCTTCATCATCGAAACGGAGGTCGCCTCGAAACCCACCTTCAAGGGCAGTGCCAGTCTTTCGGCCGCGGCGACGACGAGCTGGCGTACCGGATCACGCTCGCCTGCGAGCACCAGCTCGCGTTCCAGCACATCGGCCATCTCGATGGTGTCGCCCAGCCCCTCCACGGCCTTGGGCGCGGCGACGAAGACAAGCTCTTCCTCCAGCAGGGGCGCACGCAACAACGCGGGCCGGTCGGCGACCTCGTAGGCGATGGCGAGGTCGATCTCGTCGCGCTCGAGCGCTTCGATCAGCACGTAGCTCATCTCCTCGACCATGCTGAGGTGCACGTCGGGAAGGGCATCGCGGGCGTCGACGAAGATCTTGCTGCCCATCACGTTGGTCAGGCCGGGCGTGATGCCGAGGATCAGGCTTTCCTGCTCGCTGCCGGCGAAGCCCATGATCTCGTTCTTGGTGTTCTCGACGATCCGCAGGATCTCGCAGGCGCGCTCGTAGAGCACCTGGCCAGAGCGGGTGGGCGTGACGCCGCGGGAGTGGCGCACCAGAAGCGGTACGCCGAGTTCGTTCTCGAGCTGGCGGATCTGCAGGCCCAGCGCGGGTTGAGCCACGTTGAGCTGCTCGGCGGCGCGCGTGATGTTGCCGACCTCGACGGTCTTCGAGAAATAGCGAAGCTGCCTGATGTTTATGGCGGCATCCTCCCGTTGCCTTCATGTCCCGGCCACCGGACCGGCGACCCCTTCCCCCCGACGTGGCGGGCACTTGGCGATGCGGCCGCGCGCCTGCGCGTCACATCGGAACCCTTTCAAGATAGTCGAACCTCAACAACCGCCACCCCGCCGTTTCCGGCATGCTCCACCCCCTGAGCCACTGCGTCGGTGAGGCTCTTATAGCTCGCGCCCGCGTCGAGTCCCAGCACACCGAAGGCCTCCGCGAGCGCGCGGAGGTTCACGTTCGGTTGGCTGAACTGGTGCCCGATCCACGCATTGTCTGCGGTGCGGCCGCGCGACTGTGAGATGCGGCGCTGAGTGTCGGATCCGTCTTCGCTCACGACGACGAGAAGGAGCGGGATGCGGTAGTGCGCCGCGGTCCAGAGCGCGGAGGCGCCGGGGATGAAGTCCGCCGCGCGCAGCACGCCTACGGCGATCCGATCGGTGCCCACGAGCGCGAGGGCGGAGCCGATGGCCTGGGCCGGGGTACCCTGCCCAGCGCCGAGGTAGTCGAGCGGCCCCCGGACAGTGACGGGCGCGGTCGGCCAACCTGCCGGGACGGTGGCGATGCAGAGGTTGCGCCGGCCAGCCTCGCTGGCGAGGGAACGAGAGACGTCGGCACGGGCAAGCCTCTGTCCGTCGTCGTGCTGTGCGTCGGGCGCAGGGGTGGCGATGTCCTTCACGGTCTGGTGCGACGAGGAGATGTCGCCCAACTCCTCGATGAGCGCGGCGATCACCTGGTCGACATCCGCCTCCAGCAGAATGTCGCTCGGTGTCGGGGTGCTGCCCTCGTCACCGTGAACGAGCTTGCGCGACACGTCGGGCGACACCTCGATGATCGTCGCGTTGGGGTTGCGCTCGCGGTAGCTGCCTCGGGTCAGGCCGGCGAGGTCGTGCCAGCCGAGGCTGAGGAGAACGTCGGACCTCCACAGCGCGTCGGAAGCGAAATCGGCCATGAAGAGGGGGTGATCGGTCGGGAAGGCGGCGGGCGCCCATGGCGCGGTGTGGACCTGCGCGCCGAGGAGTTCCGCGAGGATGATCCGGTTCTGCCAGCCGGTGGCGGAGCGCGAGACGCGCCCGGCGAGGATCACCGGCCGTTCGGCCTCGAGCAGCATCGAGGCGAGTTCGGCAACATCACCGCGGGAGACGCCGTTGGTGACACGGGCGCGATACCGATGCGGGTTGCGGCGCGGGTTGAGCGGCTCGACGGACGCGCGTTGAACCTCCGGCGTCAGCGTGACACGAACCGGCCCCTGAGGCAGCGCCTGGGCCATGCGGTTGGCCTGAAGGATGGCATAGCGGGCCTCGGCCGGGCCTTCCGGGGCGAAATCGGCGAGGAGGTGGTGCGCCGCGGGCTCTCCCGGTGTGGCACCGGACTGGAGCACCATCAGCGGCAGCGCCTCGCGCTGTGCCACTGCGAGTGGCGTGCCGGGCGTGACTTGGGTCGTCGACCCGAGGGCAACGGCCATCGGCCGCCCGGACACCCTTGCATATCCGAGCGCGATATCCAGTGCCGTCTCCTCGTCGAGGCAGGACAGAAGCTGGGGCCGGGTGTTGCCGAGGTAGTTCACCAGGCTGTCGTTCAGTTCCCCGAGCGCCGGGTCGGCGGTCATGGCGACGAAGGGGATGTCGAGCTCCCGGAGCGTTTCGACAACGAGATCGCTGCCGAAGAGGGACGTGGGCGGAGTCACATGCACCGGGCGCTCGACCTCGAAGCGGGCCGGCTCGAACGACAGGCCGAAGACCGAACCCCGCCGATTGGGCGCGATCAAGGGCGCGTTGGGCGCGTCCTTGGGTGATGGGCTGTCGCTCGTCGATGCCATGGCTCAGCCGGCGAACTTCATGTGGATGTTCTTAAGGTCGGTGAAGGAGAGCATCTCCTCGATGCACTCCTCGCGCCCGATGCCCGACTGCTTCTTGCCCCCGAAGGGCGCCCCGACGAAGTGCTTGCTGACCTCGTTCACCCAGACATAGCCGACCTCGACGGCGGTGGCCGTGCGCAGCGCCGCGTCGAAATCGCGGGTCCAGATCGAGCAGGTGAGGCCGACGTCGAGCGCGTTGACCTCGGAGAGCATGGTGGCCTCGTCCTGCCAGCGGAACACCGAGCAGACCGGGCCGAAGATCTCGTCGCGGGCGATGCTCATGTCGGATGTGGCGCCGGTGAAGATCGTCGGTTCGACGAAGTAGCCATCGGACAGGGCCGGATCGTCGGGCCGCTTGCCGCCGGCGAGGATGGTTGCCCCCTCGGCCTTGCCGGCCTCGATGTAGTGCATGGTGCGATCATACTGCGCCTTGCTCGCGAGCGCGCCCATGGTTGTGTCCCAACTCTCGGGCAGGCCGGGATTGAATGCCTTGATGTGCTCGACCACGCGGGCGAGCACCGCGTCATGGATGCTGTCGTGCAGGAAGACCCGGCTGGTTGAGCCGCAGGACTGGCCGCACCAGGCAAAGTTCATTCCGGCGACCATGGCCTGTGCCACGGCGTCCGGGTCTGCATCGGCGAAGGCGATGAGGGCGTTCTTTCCGCCCAGCTCGAGCAGGACAGGGCGCAGGGCATCGGCCGAGTTGCGCATGACGGCCTGTCCCGCCGCGACGCTGCCGATGAGCCCGACCTTGGCCACCCGCCTGTCGGCCACGATCCAGCTGCCCACGTCGCGCGAACTGCCGGTGACCACGTTGAAGACGCCTTCGGGGAAGAGGTGGCCCGCCAGCTCGGCAAGGCGCAGGGCCGAGAGCGGCGCCTGCTCCGGCGGCTTGATGACCACGGTGTTGCCCGCGGCGAGGGGGGCGGCGATCTTGGCGGCGGCGAACATGAAGGGATGGTTGAAGGGTGAGATCCGGGCGACCACCCCGAGTGGCTCGCGCACCGACACGTTGAGCCGCCCCGGCCCCATCGGGATGGAGGCGCCCTTCATCTCCGTCACCAGCCCGGCAAAAAGCTCGATCTGGGCTGCCGCGATGGCGGCATCGCCCACCATGGCACGCACCGGGTTGCCGCAATCCACGGCGTCGAGCAGGGCGAGCTCGGTGGCGTTGTCACGGACAATGCGGGCCAGTTCGCGGAGGATGCGGGCGCGTTCCAGCGGGGCCACGGCGCTCCAGGCCGGGAAGGCCGCATGGGCCGCACCGATCACGGCCGATACATTGGCCTCGGAGGCCTCGGCCACCATGCCGAGAGACTTGCCGCTGCCCGGGCTGAAGGTCTCGAAGCTGCGCCCACCCTCTGCGTCCTGCCACCGCCCGGCATAGTAGAGGCCACGCTCGCGGGGGAGCACCGTGTCGGGATCGGGCAGGAAAACGGTCTGGGTGTCGGACATGCTGGGGCCTTCCTTCATGGCATGTGACAGGAGAGCCGGTTGCAGCGCCGCTGTCCAAAACCGGTTCGGTCTGCCTGTCAGAGTGTTTGCAGCTTCACCGGGGCCGGTCAGGCCGCGGCGAACTCGTCGACGTCGATCCAGCCGCCCTGCCGGACGGACTCGGCTACAGCCAGCGTGGCGGCGGCGGTGCGCAACCCGTCCTCCGCGGTGATCGCGGGCGGCTCCTCGCTGCGCATCACCCGGAGGAAATGCGCCATTTGGAGGGTCATGGAATCGGCGGCGACATAATAGAGCCGCTGACGGGTGAAGCTGGCGTCACGCCCGCCATTCGGCTCGTTGCTCCAGCGTTCCAGGGTCGGGATCGCCAGCGACGCCTCGGTGCCGCAGATCATGTAGCTGTTCTCCGGCACGGTGGCGAAGCGCGGATCCTCGCGGGCCGTCATCTCCCAGCACCACGGGGCCACGACGGTATCGGACACGGTGAGAGTGGCGACCATTCCCGACTTGAAGCGGGCGACGATGGCGGCGGTGTCCTCCACATCGAAGCGGCGCACGGCGTTGGAGGTCGTGGCGCAGATCGCCTCGATGTCGCCGCAGAGCATCCGCAGCGTGTCGAAGTCATGCACCGCGTTGATCAGGATCACCCCGCCGCCGCTGGCGTGGTCGCGCTTCCAGGCATCCTCGAAATACTCGTCGGGCTTGCGGCGGAGCCAGGTCGCGGACACCGCACACAGCCGCCCAAGCCCGCCCTCGGCGATATGCGCACGGGCGGCCTGGAGCAGCGGGTTATGACGGCGGTGGTGGCCGACGAGGACGGGCGTGCCGGTCTCCCTCTGCGCCTCGAGGACCGCGCGCGCGGCGGGCAGCGTATCGGCCAGGGGCTTCTCCACAAGCGTGGGGATGCCCCGGCGGATGCAGTCGATGGCGATCGGCGCGTGGTAGGCGTTGGGCGTCGCGATGAGCGCGCCGTCGGGCTTCGCCCCGTCGAGCAGTTCGCGGTAGTCGGCGAAGGTGGGCACACCGAGGCTGGCCACCTTGTCGCGCGAGGCAGCGACGGGATCGGCCACGCCGACCACCTCGATCTCGGGGTTCGCCCGTGCGACGGCCAGGTGGTGCCGCCCCATGAGGCCGGCGCCGATGATGGCGAGTTTCATCCGTTCGGTCATCTTTCGCTCACTCGAAGGGAGGTTTCAGCAGGAGCTGCATGGCCTCGACGGCGGCCAGGTAGCCGCTCGCGCCAAAGCCGAAGATCACGCCTGTCGCCACCGGCCGCACGTGCGAGAGATGCCGGAAGGCCCTGTCGGCGTAGCGGTAGGAGTTGTTGAAATGCAGCTCGATGATCGGACAGTCGAGAATGCGCAGCGCGTCGGCAATGGCGATGGAGGTGTGGGTGTAGGCCGCCGGGTTGATGATCACGCCATCGACCTTCTTGTAGGCCTCCTGGATCCAGGTCACGAGCTCGGTCTCGGAGTTCGACTGGCGGAAGTCGATCTCGATCTCGTGGGTGGCGGCGCGCTCCTCGACGGCGGCCTTCACCTGTGCCAGCGTTGTGCGCCCGTAGAGCTCGGGTTCGCGGACACCCAGCATGTTGAGGTTGGGGCCGTTGAGGCAGAGGACTTTGGAGGCCATCGGGTTTCCTTCAGTTGGTCAGGGGGGCCGGGCGGCGGCCGAACGCGGCGTCGAAACGCGCGCTGTAGGCGGGCCAGGCGGCAGGGTTGAGCAGGCGGGGCGGCACCTCGCCGCGAAAGATCGCCAGCCACTGTTCGGCGGCCTCGGCGCTCATGTTGTAGAGCGACTCGTGTGTGAGGCCGGCGATGTGGGGGTTGGCGATGACGTTGTCGAAGGCGAGCAGCGGGTGGTCGTGCGCCGGCGGCTCCTCGAGAAATACGTCGAGCCCGGCGCCTGCGATTGTGCCGGCCTCGAGCGCTTCCACGAGCGCGGCCTCGTCGTGGATGCCGCCGCGGGCCGTGTTGATGAACCATGCGGTCGGCTTCATGGCGGCGAATGCGGCTGCGTCGAACATGCCCATGGTTTCGGCGGTGCGGGGGCAGTTCACCGATACGAAGTCGCTCCGGGCGAGGAGCGTATCCAGGCTCGTCTGCTCCGCGCCGCGCGCGGTGATCTCCTCGGCGGAGAGATAGGGGTCGCAGGCCAGCACGCGCATGTCGAACCCGTGCTTGCAGATGGCGGCGACCCGGCGGCCGATGTGGCCCAGCCCGACGATGCCCACCGTCTTGCCGCGCAGGTCGTTGCCCGGAAAGGAAAACCGTTCGACGCGGCCCGGGCGCCGGATGGCGCGGTCGGTGGAGACGAGGCGCTTGGAGAGCGTGAGCATCAGCGCCACCGCATGCTCGGCCACGGCCTCGGCGTTGGTGCCGGCCTGGTTGCAGACGATGATGCCGGCCTCGGTGCAGGCCTCGACATCGATCACGTCATAGCCCGAGCCTGTAGTGCAGATCGCCAGCAGCGAGGGGTGGCGCGCAACGAAGGCCGCATCGGCGAACCACGGTTCCTTCAGCTCGACGCGGGGCGCGATCTGGTAGCCGTGAGCGGCGTCCATGATCTCGCGGTTCAGCGGCTCGGGATCGTCGTAGGACTGACGGGACAGCGCGACGGAGCCCTCCGCATCGAGCCTGTCGATGGCGACCGGATCGACCCATTTCTCGAAATAGGTCAGGCGTGGCTGGTGTCCGGTCATCTTTCCTCCCGACAGACTGGCGGCTTGGCGGCAAGGTAGCGGGCGGGGCCCCGGAAACAGAATATAATTATTGTCTTGCAGC
Source organism: uncultured Oceanicola sp. (assembly GCA_964454145.1). Classification (GTDB taxonomy): domain Bacteria; phylum Pseudomonadota; class Alphaproteobacteria; order Rhodobacterales; family Rhodobacteraceae; genus Vannielia. The sequence continues at coordinate 20,300 of CAYVQK010000010.1, forward strand.
TACATCGCCTCGCGTATGGGCGCGCGCCGCTTCCTCAGCGCGACGGCCTGAGCGCCACCGGGCGGAAGGGCAGGCAGAGGCCGATCACCAGGGCGCAGGTCAGGAACACGCCGGCGGGCCCGAGCCAGGGCGTGGTGAGCGCCGAAACGAGCGGCATGGCGAACTGCCCCGTCCGGTTGACCGCGAGGCGCAGTGACAGGGCCGTGCCCTTGGCGCGTGCAGGCGCGAGCTGCATGGTCAGCGAGACCGAGGAGGTGACGGCAAAGCCGAGGCTGAAGCCGGCGGCGGCAAGCAGAACGCCCAGCAGCCCGGATGGCCCAGGCAGCGCGAAGCCGCCGAAGATGGCAGCCGTGGCGAGCAGCGCCAGAACCATCAGCCGCTCGCGCCCGAGCCGCGCCGTGACGCCGGAGTAGAAGGCGCGCGCGAGGAGCTGGGTGAAGGAGAACCCGCCCAGCATGATGCCGACGAGGGCGGGGTCGATGCCGCGTTCGGTGGCGACGAGGGGCATGAAGACGTAGGTCATCTCCTGCGCCGCAACGCAGAGGCTGCCCGAGACCGCGAGCCAGGCGAGGCCGGGGGTGGTGACGATCTGCCGGAAGGGCACCGGGGCATCCTGCGGCGGCGGTATTTTAGTGTGCCTGCCGATCTGCATGGCAAAAGCGACCTGTGCGACGGCGAGAACCAGCGAGGCCCAGAGCAGCGCCACATGGGGCATGGGGAACAGCAGGTAGCTCGCGGCGGTGAGGAGCAGCGGCGCGGTGACCTGCCCCATGGATTGCCAGACCATGAACCAGCCGATCATCTTGTCGCGCTGGCGCGGGCGCCCGGTGAGCGAGATCTCGGCCTGGAGCGCCGCGATCTGAAAGGTCTGCCCCACGCCCAGCAGCGTCATCGACAGCAGAAACACCGCCACCGAGGGCGGCAGGAGGGCCGGAAGGGCCGCGCCGACGAACAGGATCAGCGACCCGGAGAAGATGACGCGCCCTGCCCCGTTCCGGTCGGTGAAGCGACCGATGAACATGGTCAGGAAGATCGGGACGAAGGCGAAGGCCGCCGTCAGGACGAGCACGGCGCTGGCCGAGAGGCCGATGTCGATCGCGCCGTAACCGATACCGATCCGGGTGGACAGGCCGACGACCTGACCGACGAAACCGCTGGCCATGATCGGCAGCGCGAACCTGAGCACTCTTCCCCGTTTCACATTGCTCCTGTTCCGGCCCGCGCGGCCTGCCTCCGGCGCAGGGCCCGATGCTTCAGACCGAGGCCGCCCGGATGCGGTTCATGAAGGCGACTGTCTGCGCCCCGGCCCGCCGAACCCGCTCGGCCGGAGGCAACTGCTGCTGGTCCCGGTGCGGGGCCTCGAGGCTGACGGCGATATTCGGGGGGAGAACGGAGAACACCGCCTCAAGCGGCAGTTCCCCTTCGCCCGGATAGAGCCGGCCCTCGCGGCTCTCGGGGGTCAGGCCCTTCTGCCCGGGGTGGGCCAGGGGCGCGTCGCAGATGTGGATGTAGGCGATCTTTTCCGGCGGCACGGCGGAAAGCTCCTCGACGGTTCCGCCGGAGCGGAAGAGATGGAGCATGTCGACCAGCAACCGGGCATTCGGATGATCGACCTTGCCGAGCACCCGCAGGCTGTCGCCCAGCGTCTTCATCGGGCGGGAGGGCATGAACTCGATCGCCATGGTGATGCCGAACCCCTGGGCTGCCTCCGCAAGGCGCGCGTAGTTGTCGACCAGCCGCGCCTCGTCGGGATCCACCGCGCCGGAGACCAGCACCGAGGCGCCGAGCACCGCGCCGGCCTCGAGCCCGGGCATGAAGTGCTCGAGGCTGGCGTCGGCCTCCATCGCAAAGGATTCCGCCTCGAAGATGGCGATGCCGAGGTCATCGGCCCGGGCCCTGAGCGCCCGGCAGCGCGGCGGGTCGACCGCCACGGGATATTGCAGCGGGGCATGGCGCGGCGGCAGCACGCGCAGCCCCGCGCCGGTAAAGCCCGCTTCGGCCGCCGCCGTGATGAAGTCCTCCGGCTCTGCATCGAGAGCCGTGAGGTGGGAAACGCTGATCATGCCGTCGATCATGCACCTTGGCCCGCGCCGCCGGAGGCGTCCTTGGCAACCGTCTTGGGCAGCGCCGTCAGCTCGATGCGCTTGAACCGCCAGCCCGCCTCCGTGCGCCGGAACTCGGCCTTGCAGGTGCCGAGCGCGGCCAGGCGGCCCTGGCCGGAGCGCCAGTCGGTCACCAGGATCAGCGAGTGACCGACGGCACTGTCCGCGTCGTCGCCCGGCAGGATCACGATGTCGGTCTGCTGGTGCCGCACCTGTCCCTGGAACATCTCGCGGCGACCCATGGTCATCTCCAGCAGTTCGGCGCTTCCCTCCACGGTCTGGGCGGTTGTGCCGAGCCCGCCCTGCGACGCGGTGAGCTTCGCGAAGACACCATCCGGCGTGAAGATCGACACCCAGTCCTCCGGCGCGCCATGGGCGAAGTAGTGGCAGTACAGGGCATAGAGGCGGCGGATGCGGCGCTCGTCTTCGGGCGCGACGAAACTGTCGAGCATGGCGGTTCTCCTGTTCGGCATCAGTCGAGGATCGCGCTGGGGAGCCAGAGGCTGAACACCGGCACGACGGCGACGATCAGCATCACGATGATGTTCACCAGGATGAACCAGCGGTTCATCTTCCACATTTCGCCGATGGATATACCGGCGATGGAACAGGTGAGCAGCATGGTGGAGGCGACCGGCGGGGTCTGCGACCCGACCGTGGTTGCCAGCGCGAAGATGATGCCGAAGTGGATCGGGTCCATGCCCACGGCGGTCATGATCGGCAGCAGCACGGGCACCAGGATGATCATGGCCGGGACGCCGTTGATCATCGTTCCGAGCATGATCAGGAAGGTGCTGACGATCAGCGTGATCGCGTAGAAGTTGTCGGTGAACTCCAGAAGGGCGGTGGCCATCTGCTGCGGGATCTGCCGGTTTGAAAGATACCAGGCGAGAATGCCCGAGGCCGCCACGATCATCATCACCATACCGGTCCGCTTGGCGGTGATCAGCAGAATCTCGTAGCCGTCCTTGAGCGAGACGTTGCGGTAGAAGATCAGCACGATGGCGACGGCGGTGAACACGGCAACCGATGCGGCTTCGGTCGCAGTGAAGATGCCGCCGAGGATGCCGCCCATGATGATGAGCGGGATCAGCAGGGCCGGGCCGGCCTTGCGCGTCGCGGGGGCGATGCGCCTGAGCTCGAAGGTCTCGTGGACGGGCCATTTGTACTTCACGGCGAAGAAGTGCGAGAGCGCCATGTAGGCCAGCATCAGCACGATGCCGGGAATGATGCCCGCCAGGAACATGCGGGTGATGGAGACGTTCGCCAGCACCCCGTAGACGATGAGCGTGATGCTGGGCGGAATGAGGATTGCCGCATCGCTGGTGCTCGAGGTGATGGCTGCCGCGAAGTTGACCGGGTATCCCTTGCGGGTCATCTCGGGAATGAGGATCGGGCCCATGCTCGCAACATCGGCACCGGAGGAGCCGTTCATCCCGGCGAAGAGGAACGAAACGACCGTGTTCACATGGGCGAGGCCGCCGCGCATCCAGCCGACGAGCGTGCTGGCAAAGTCGATCATGTGCTTGCCCATGCCCGCCTTCTCGACGATCGCACCCATCAGCATGAACAGCGGGATGGCGGTGAGCGCGTAGGCGTTGGCGGAGTTGTAGATGAGTTGCGGCACGGCCTGCAGCGGAAGCCCGGCGGTGAAGACGACGATGAGCCCCGTGGCACCGAGCGCGAGGGCGATCGGCATCCCTGTCAGCACCAGGAACAGGAGCGTTGCTACGATAAAGAGAACCGTCACGACTTGATATCCTTCTGGCGTCAGTCTTCGAGGTGTTTCGGACCGGTGATGATCGAACGGCGGATCACGTAGTAGGCCATGGCGACGAAGCAGATCGGCACGGTTGCCACGAAGAGCCCGACCGGAACGTCGAGGGTTGTCAGGTTCACCCGCCACATCCGCACGACGTTGGGCACGGAGACCCAGGCCACCAGCAGCAGGAAGCCGACCGAGAGGGCATCCGCCAGCACGCGGGTGATGTTCACCCAGGGCTGCGGCAGCGTGTACCAGAGCACCCGCACCCGGATGTGCGCCCCGTCGCGCATCGCCAGCACGCCTCCGACCATCGCGAGAGCGACGAGCAGGTTGCCCACGAGTTCATCGGGCCAGGGGAGCGACTGGTTCATCACGAACCGCCGGAACACCTGCAGAGACATCGTGGTCGCAATGCCGGCGACCAGGAGGGCCGCGATGATGTTGAAGATCTTGCTGAGCATCGCCCGACTTTCATGCTGGCGGAGAACCGCGGGCTGGGCCCGCGGCCTCGCAGGTTGATCTCACTCGAGCGTCGAGAGGATCGCGTTGACCAGTTCCTGATTGGGGAACTGCTCATACATCGGCTTGAGGGCCTCCTGGAAAGCGGCGAAATCGACCTCGTTGATCTCGATCTTGCCTTCCAGCTCCGCGAGCATCTCGGCATCGACCTTGTCGCCGTCGGCGCGGTACTCCTCGCCGATCTCCTCGGCCGCACGGCGAACCGCCGCCTTCTGGTCGTCGTTGAGCTGATTCCACCGGATTGAGCTGATCACGACGATCTGCGGGTTGTAGACATGCTTGGTCAGCGAGAGATACTTCTGCACCTCGAAGAGCTTGTGCGACAGGATCAGCTGCAACGGGTTCTCCTGACCGTCGAAGGCGCCGGTCTGGAGCGCAGTGAACACCTCGGTGAAGGCCAGCGGCGCCGGGTTGGCGCCCATCAGCTTGAACATCTCCATGCGGGTCACGCTGACAGGCGTACGCATCTTGAGGCCGTCGAGATCTTCGGGCTTCACGATCGGCTTGACGTTGTTGGTCATGTGGCGGAAGCCGTTTTCCCACCATCCAACGACCACGATGCCCTCGTCCTCGAGGCGCTTCACCACGTCGGCCACCTCGGGCAGCTCCAGCGATTTCACGAACTGTTCGCGGGACTTGTAGAGATAGGGCAGGCCGAACACTTCGACGTCCCGCACGATGGGTGCGAAGGTGTCGAGCGACTTGGTCATGTCGACCGTGCCGATCAGCATGCCCTCGATCGCCTCGCGCGCGTTGCCCTGCTGGCCGCCCGCGTAGACGGTGACCTCGACCTCGCCATTCGTGTACTCGGACACGAGGTCGGCGAACTTCTCGGTCAGGTCGGCGTGGTAGGATCCCGCGGGATCCTCGATGGCGAAGCCCAGGCTGACCTGTGCCTGTGCAGCCAGCGTGCCGAAGCAAAGGCCTGCGACCGTTACCGCACCGGCAAGCGTTGCGCGAAATCCATGTTTCATCTCTCTTCTCCTCCTCTGGTATCTTCGGCTCCGAGGGCCGATGCAAGTTGCAGAAGTGTTCCGTTTCGGCTGGGCCAAGGCCAAAGCTATTTGGATAGCTGAGGCATAAGAAAAACCGCTGTCACGTTTCAAACAGATGGTTCGCCAAAGGCTTCGAGACGGTCACCTCACCGATAGAAAACTCGTAATTCCACCCGGTTCTCAGCGCGTTGCATGAACGACTGTCGACCGACGGACAAACGTCTTCCGTACTTCCCTTACTGGCCGGGCATCCGCCCTTGGCCGTGTCCCTGCCTGGCTCCGGCATCTCAGATGACGTGAGCGTCGATCGAGCCGGGGTGAAAAAGCTCCTCCACCGCCACGCGCCTCTTCGAGAGCCCCTGGGCGTGGTGGTGTTCGAGGAAGTAATCGAGCGCCTTGCGGTTGGGGCCGAGGCCGTAGGGCCAGAAATCGGCACCCATCAGCGCTTTCGCCTGGCGAAGCTGCTCTTCGACGAACGGGAGAGTGATCTTGGTCGCCGAAGTATCCTCGAGGTGGCCCAGCGCAATGTCCTTCGATGCCTGGAAGCCCTTGAGCACCGCCATCGGCAGCCACGGGTGGGCCTCTGCCAGAGACTTGCGGACGCCGATGATGTGCATCATCGGAAAGATGCCCGTCTTGCGGTAATAGGCCATCGCCTCCGCGGTCGGATCTTCGAACAGCCACCGCAGCGAGGCATTGTCCGGGGTAAAGCTGGTGGGCGCGCGCGGCCCCATGAAGGCGTCGATCTCGCCACTGGCCAGCATGTCGCGCAGGGTCTGCTCCGGGCCGATCTCGCTCAGTTCCACGCCATCCGGGAGGTCGATCTTCACCTTCTCCGCCCGCCCCGGCTCCTCAAGACCGCCGCGCACCCAGTGGATGTCCTGCGGGCTGACGCCGTATTCGTCCTGCAGGATCGCCCGCATCCAGACGATCGCGGTAAGCTGCCATTCGGGGATGCCCACCCGGCGGCCGCGCAGGTCGGCGGGCTCGTGGATGCCGCTGTCGGCGCGCACGATGATCGAGGTGTGCCGGAAGGCGCGGGACACGAAGGCCGGCACGCCGACATAGGGGCAGTCACCGCGCGAGGTGCGCAGGGCATGGCTGCTCAGCGAGAGCTCGCAGATGTCGAAGGCCTCGTGCCGCATGGCACGATAGAACATTTCTTCGGGGGTCAGGGTCATCACCACCGGCTCGACACCGTCGATGGCGCAGCGCCCGTCGATGAGCGGCCGGTTTCGGTCGTAGTCGCCAATGGCGACGGAGAGGCGCAGCTTGTTCACTTGGATTTCTCCCCGGCATGGCGGTTGAGCGAGGCGACCATCGCCGGCGTGTAGCCCGGCTCGGTGCGGACATCGACGACGGCCACGCCGCCTGCCTCGACATGGGCCACGGCCTCGGCAAACACCGCCTCCAGCTCCTCCGGCGACTTGACCGGGCCGAAGCCGCGGGCCCCCTGGGCGGCACCCATGCCGGCAATGTCGATCTCCGGGTCGGTCATGCGCATCCCGATCCACTTGTTCTCGACCTTGCGGTCGCGCATCCGCGCCACGCGTTCCTGGTGGACCTCGTCGTTGTAGAACGACTGGTTGTTGGCGACGATGTAGAGCAGCGGGATGCGATAGTGCACGGCGGTCCAGATCGCGGTGACGCCCATCAGGAAGTCGCCGTCGCCGCCGATGCAGATCGGCAGCCTGCCGGTCTCGCGCAGGGCCAGCGCCGCACCCACGGCAATCCCCGGCCCACCGCCGATGCCACCGCCACCGTCGGAACCGAGAAAGTCGAGCGGGTGCCGGAAGTGCCAGAAGGCCCCGTCCCAGCCGAGCGGCAGGTGGACGAAGGACACCTCGCGCTGGCCGACTACAGCTTTCAGGCCGGCGGCCAGGTGGCCCATGGTGAGCGATGCACCGGTGAGCACGGGCAGATCGGCCTCGGGCTTGCGGTCTTGCGCGTTTTGCCCAGCCCCGCCGGCCTCGCCGAGGGCTTCGAGCAGCGGGGCGAGGATCTGATCCGGGTCGGCTCCGATCATCATGTCGACCGTGGGCAGCGCCTGGTGATCCATCGACCAGCCGTTGTGGACGGTGTGATCGAGCGAGACCTGCACTACCGCCGCATCTGGAGCGCGGCCCTCGAAGGCAGAGTCGAGCGCGCCGCCGAGATCGACCCAGTCGAGGCTGAGGATGACGTCGGCCTCGGCCAGGGCCGCGCGGCCCTCGGGGATCACGTAGATGCCGGGTGATCCGCTGTGCAGCGGGTGATCGGTGGGGAAGGTCGCACCGATCTTGAGGTCGGTCACCACCCGCGCCTGCAGCCGCTCTGCGAGCTTCACGCGGAGATCCCAGGCCTCGGTGTTCCGCGAGGCCCGCCCGGCGAGGATGACGGGCCGCTCGGCCCCTGCCAGCAAGTCGGCCAGCTCGCGCAATTGCTCGGCAGAGGCACCGGAGCTCACACGCGGCCGGAACCGTGCGGAGTCGAGCGGCGGAAGCGGCGCATCGAGCCTGGTTTCCTGCAGGCCGGCATCGAGGTTCACGTAGACCGGCCCCTGTGGCGCGGTATCGGCGATCCACGCGGCCCGCAGCAGCGACTCGCGGGAGGCGGCGGCAGAGCCGGGCTGATCATCCCACTTGGTGTAGTCCCGCACCAGCGCACCCTGGTCGCGCGAGGTGTGGATCCATTCGATCCAGGGGCGGCGCTTGGCGGCATCGACCGGTCCCGTGGCCCCGATCAGCAGCACCGGCATCCGGTCGCACCAGGCATTGAACACCGCCATCGTGGCGTGCATCAGCCCGACGTTGGAATGCGCCACGGCCGCCATCGCCCGGCCGGTCACTTTGGCGTAGCCGTGTGCGATCGCGACGGCGTGCTCCTCATGAAGGCAAAGCAGCATCTGCGGACCGGAGTTGCCGAGATAATTCACAAGGCTATCGTGCAGGCCGCGATAGCTGGCCCCCGGGTTCAACGCGACGTAGGGGATGGACAGCGATCCGATGGCTTCGGCCATGACGTCGCTGCCGAAGAGCGCGTCGAAACTCTCCTGCTTCACCGGCATTTCGACATCGGCTGGCCCTGCCGTTCTGACTACGCTGTCGTTCCGCTTGTTCATCCGGTCTTCCCTTCACAGAGCCCTTGGGCCTTGGAAGTAGATGTTTCCGGCAATGCGGTGCGGATTACCAAGATCGAAAGACTTTGGCAGAAGTCTCGAACGCTTTGGTCGATGCACCGTCGCCCGATTCCGGCTCTCCGGCGCTGCGGTCAAACCCTCCGAGGTCCACCGTTTCCTTGCCCCGCACCGTGAAGGTGCCGGAACGGGCTCCAGGGTGAGCGAACAGGCTCAGCAAGATCGAAGAGTTGGTGATCCCGACAGGATTCGAACCTGTAACCTGCCCCTTAGGAGGGGGCTGCTCTATCCAGTTGAGCCACGGGACCACGCGCGCAGGGTGTAGCCCGGCGCTGCCGCCCGATCAATGCTGAAGCCTGGCTAAACAGCACAACGAGCCTCGGGTCTTTTCATTTCGGCCACGCCGGGCGAAAAGCTGGGCCGAGGAGGATACCCCATGGTCACACTTTCGCAGCGCACCGGCCGGCTCGGCACCGAGAGCGCCTTCGAGGTTCTGGCCCGCGCCGGCAAGCTCGCCGCGCAGGGCAAGAGCATCATCAACCTCGGCATCGGCCAGCCCGATTTCCAGACGCCCGCGCATATCGTCGAGGCCGGGATCAAGGCGCTGCGCGACGGCCACCACGGCTACACCCCCGCCAACGGCTTGCCGAAGCTCCGCGAGGCCGTGGCCGCCGACCTGCACCGCCGCCACGGCTGCGAGGTGAACCCCGACAACATCGTGGTGCAGCCCGGCGGCAAGCCCACCATGTTCTTCGCCTGCATGCTGCTCGGCGAGGAGGGGGCCGAGATCATGTATCCCAACCCCGGCTTCCCGATCTACGAGAGCGTCATCAGGTATTCCGGCGCCACGCCCGTGCCGATCGCGCTGCGCGAGGACAAGGGCTTTGCCTTCTCCGCCGAGGAGGTGCTGGGCCAGATCACCCCGCGCACCCGGCTCATCATCATCAACTCCCCCGCCAACCCCACCGGCGGCGTGACGCCCAAGGAAGAAATCGACAAGCTCGTCGCCGGCCTCGCCGATCACCCCGACGTGGTGCTGATGTCCGACGAGATCTACTCCTGCATGCTCTACGGCGGCCGCCAGCATACCTCGCTGCTGAACTACCCCGAGATCCGCGACCGCCTGATCATGCTCGACGGCTGGTCCAAGACCTACGCGATGACGGGCTGGCGCCTCGGCTATGCCGTCTGGCCCGATGCGCTCGTCGAGCACGCCACCCGGCTCTGCATCAACGACCACTCCTGCGTGAACGCCCCGACCCAGTTCGCCGGCATCGCCGCGCTGGAGGGCCCGCAGGACGAGGTGGTGAAGATGGTCGAGGCCTTCGACCGCCGCCGCCAGGTCATCGTCGACGGGCTCAACGCCCTGACCGGCGTCCGCTGCGCCGATGCGGCGGGCGCCTTCTATGCCTTCCCCAATATCGAGGGCACCGGCCTGTCGGCCCGCGAGGCACAAGATCGCTTCCTCGAGGAGTGCGGCGTGGCGACGGTCGCGGGCACCAGCTTCGGCGCCCATGGCGAGGGCTTCCTGCGGTTCTCCTACGCCAACAGCGAGGATAACATCCGCGAGGCGCTGAGCCGCATCGGCAAGTTTCTGGAGGGTTGAATGGCACATGAGGCGGCACTGGCGCAGGTCGAGGCGTTCCTGGGCGACCGGTTGAAGCGCAGCGACGCCGAGCGCGCCGCCCACGGCCAGAACGAGACCCACTTCCCCGATACGCCCCCCGATGCCGTCGCCTACCCGCAGACGACGGGGGAGATCTCGCAGATCATGCGGATCGCCAATGCCGAGGGGATGCCGGTGACCGCCTATGGCACCGGCACCTCGCTCGAGGGTCACCACCTTCCGGTCAAGGGCGGGCTGACGCTGGATCTGTCCCTGATGAACCGCGTTCTGGCCATCCACGATGCCGACATGGACGTTGTGGTGCAGCCCGGCGTCACCCGCTCGCAGCTGAACGAAGAGCTCCGCGCCACCGGCCTCTACTTCCCGATCGACCCGGGCGCAGATGCCTCGCTCGGCGGCATGGCCGCCACCCGCGCGAGCGGCACCATGGCGGTGCGCTACGGCACGATGCGCGAGAATATCCTCGCACTCGAGGCCATTCTCGCCGATGGCCGCGTTATCCGCACCGGCAGCCGCGCCCGCAAGTCGTCGTCGGGCTATGACCTCACCCACCTGCTCATCGGCTCCGAGGGCACGCTGGGCATCATCACCGAGCTGACGCTCAAGCTCCACGGCCAGCCCGAGAGCATCGTCGCCGCCACCTGCCGATTCCCCTCCGTCGAAGATGCCGTGAACTGTGTGATCACAACGATCCAGTCGGGCATTCCCATGGCCCGGATCGAGCTTCTGAACGCCACCATGGTGCGCGGCTTCAACCTCGCCGGCGGCTCCGGCCTTCCCGAGGAGCCGCACCTCTTCCTCGAGTTCTCCGGCTCCGAAACCGCCGTGGCCGAGCAGTCGGAGCTCTTCGGAGAGATCGCCGCCGAGTTCGGCGCGCAGGATTTCAAGCGCGCCACCCGGATGGAAGACCGCAACGCCCTCTGGAAGATGCGCCACAACGCCCACCACGCCTCCAAGGCGCTCTACCCCGGCAAGCGCATCCTCTCCACCGACGTCTGCGTGCCGATCTCCAAGCTCGCCGAGGCGGTGACGGCCGCCGAAGAGAAGGCTCGCGAACTGGGCTTGGAGCCTGTGATCGTCGGTCATGTCGGTGACGGCAACTTCCACACCGGCATCGGCTTCGATCGTGACGACCCTGCCGAACTGGCCATGATAGAGACGTTCTCGGGCCATTTGGCCGAAACCGCCCTCCGCCTCGGCGGCACCGTCTCGGGCGAGCACGGCATCGGGTTGGGCAAGCGCAAGTACATGGAGGCCGAGCACGGCCCCGCACTTGGGCCGATGCGGGCGATCAAGGCAGCGATGGACCCGAAGGGCATCCTGAACCCCGGCAAGATGCTTCCGTGACCCGGGGCCCGGTCGGCCTCCCCTAGGCCAGCCCGAGAAGCCGCGCGGCGTTGCCCTTGATGATGTCCTCCCGCAGCTCGTCCTTGATCGCGATCTTCTCGAAATCGGCCAGCCAGCGCTCGGGCGTGATCATCGGCCAGTCGGAGCCGAACAGCACCTTCTTCCGCAGGATCGAGTTGCAGTAGCGCACGAGGATCTCGGGGAAGTACTTCGGGCTCCAGCCGCTAAGGTCGATGTAGACGTTGGGCTTGTGCTGCGCCACCGCCAGCGCCTCCTCCTGCCAGGGGAAACTCGGGTGCGCGAGGATGATCTTCATGTCGGGGAAGTCCACCGCGACGTCATCCATGTACATCGGGTTCGAGTATTTCAGCCGCATGCCGTTTCCGCCCGGCATTCCCGAGCCCACGCCCGTCTGCCCGGTATGGAACAGCGCAATGCAGCCCTCCTCCTCGATCACCTCGTAAAGCGGATAGGCCATGCGGTCGTTGGCGAAGAAGCCCTGCATCGTGGGGTGAAACTTGAAGCCCTTCACCTTGTACTCGCGGATCAGCCGGCGCGCCTCGCGCGCGGCCATCTTGCCCTTCCACGGGTCGATCGAGGCGAACTGGATCAGCACATCGCTGTTCTCGGCCACATGCTGGGCCACTTCGTCGTTCGAGTAGCGCCGATACCCCGTCTCCCGCTCGGCATCGACCGGGAAGATCACCGCCGCGATGTTCTGCTCCCGGAAGTGTGCCGCCGTCTCGGGAATGGTCGGCGGATGCTCCCAGGGCGCCCGGAAGTATTTTGCCATGGTGCTCTGCAGCTCGTCATAGCCATCGTCCGCATGGCAGCCACAGGGCTCCTCGGCGTGGGTATGAATGTCGATCGCGCGGACCTTGGAGATATCGACCATGTCAGCTGTCCTTCAATGTGATCACAGCCGGATCGGCGTTGTCGTAAAGCCGTTCCAGCAAGTCGGCACGGCGCTGAAGCACCTTGCGGAAGTTCAGGTTGCCCTTCGCGGTCATCTCGCCGTCGCCCATCGAGGGCGGCTCGGCCAGCACCAGGGCGCGGGTGATGCGCGAGGCGGAGCCCGAGGTCTGCCCGGCCCGCTCGGCGAGGCGATGGCGGATCTCGCGCTTGAGGTGCTCGCCCACCAGCGCGCCATTCTGCTCCTCCGTCTCGAAACCGGCCTTCTTCAGCGCCGAAGCGTTCGGGAAGATCAGCAGCCCGATCTCCTTGCGGTCGGCCCCTGTGATCACGAGATCGCCGGCGATCCCGTCCATCAGCTTCAGCGCCTCCATCCGCAGGCCCGCCGCCCGCACCCAGGTGCCGGTCTGCAGCTTGAAGTCTTCCGAGATACGCCCGTCGAACTTCATGCCCTTCTGGATGTCCGCCGGGTCCACGAACACCATCGCATCGCCGGTGATGAAATAGCCCTCCTCGTCGAAGGCCTCCGCCGTCTTGGCCGCATCCTCGAAGTAGCCGGGCATGATGTTCGGCCCCTTCACCCGCACCTCGCAGCGCATGTCGTCGTCGGGCAGCAGCTTCACGGTCACGCCGGTGAGGGGCACGCCGACGATCCCCGACCGATCGGTCGGCTCGTGCTGGAGCATCGTCGCGGGCGCGGTCTCGGTCAGGCCCCAAGAGGAGGTCATCAGCGGCAGGTCGCCCCGCACCTCGCGCGCCATGTCCTCGAGCGTGGTCCACACGTCCTGCGGCAGCGAGGCGCCGGCGTAGAAGATCATGTCGAGCTCGGAGAACACGCTGCGCCGCAAGGCCTCGTCGCTCTTCATCGCCTCGGCCACCATGCCGAAGCCCACGGGCACGTTGAACCAGATGGTGCCCGCCTTCATCGCCAGGTTCTCCAGCGTCCGGTCGATCAGCGCGGGCGTCGGCTTGCCATCGTCGATATAGATCGACCCGCCGTTGGCGAGCATCATGTTGAAGTTGTGCGACCCTCCGAAAACGTGGTTCCACGGCAGCCAGTCCACGATCCGGGGCGGCTTGGCGGCGAGGAAGGGCAGGGCATCCAGCAGCTGCGCCTGGTTGGCGCACATCATCGCGTGGGTTGTGATCACAGCCTTCGGGTTGGAGGTGGAGCCGCTTGTCAGCAGGTATTTCGCCACCGTGTCCGGGCCGATCTGGCCATGAACAGTGTCGATGTCCACGCCGCCATCACCCTTCAACAACTCGTCGAAGGCAATCATCCCCGGCCCGGCATGGGCCGAGACCAGCCTCTCCAGCGCCGCGATCTCGGGCAGGGCCAGCGCCTCGGCATAACGGTTGGCGTCATCGGCATAGACCATCCGCGGCTTCACCAGCTCCACCGCGTGCTTCAATCGCCCGTGGGCGCCGTGGATCAGCGCGTATTGCTCGGCCACCGGCGCCAGCGGGATGCCCACGTATTGCGCGGCCAGGGCCAGCAGCCCGTGATCGACCGAGTTGCCCGACATCACCAGAATCGGCGTGCCCGGCCCCATCCCGCGCCCGACAAGCGCGGCACCGATGGCCCGCACCTGCTCAAGCACCTCGGCATACGACAGTTCGCGCCACCCTGCGCCCGAGCGCTCGGCGATGAACACCCGGTCGGGCGCGTCCTTCGCCCAGTCATGCAGCCAGTCGCCCGTGGTGTTGGCGAAGGGGCTGATCGGGTAGGCCGACCGGAGGAGGATGCTGCCATCCGCCCGGTCCTCCCGCTTCACCTTGTGCGCGAGGTAGCGGCTGTCTTCGGTCATTTCGGGCTCCTCCCCTCCTTGCCGTTGCGCTCGATCCGGCGCAGCGCGGCGATCACCAGCTCGAGGTCGTCATCACTCAGCCCCTCGGTCATGCGCCTGTCATGCTCGCTCACCGCCAGCCGCGCCTCCTCCGCCAGCGCGAGCCCCCGGGCAGTGACATGCAGCGCATAGGCGCGGCGGTCGTCGGGGGCCCTGTCCCGGGTGAGCAGCCCGGCCTGTTCCAGTTCGTCGAGAATCACCACCAGGTTCGGCCGCTCGATGGCCAGCAGCTCGGCCAGTTGCGATTGCCGCAGCCCGGGGTTCTCCAGCACTACCACGAGCGCCGAGAACGTGACCATCCTCAGCCCGAAGGGGGCCAGCGTGGCGTTCACGTCCATCTGGATCATGTGGAACGCCCGCTTCATGTTGTAGCCGACGTGGCCGCGCAGCCCGTCGTCATTGGGCTCTTGCTGAACGAGCTGGGGGCGCGGCGCGGGCATCAGCTGAACTTCGGCGCGCGCTTCTCGAGGAAGGCCGCGAGGCCCTCCAGCGCGTCGGGCGAGGTCTGAGTGAGGGCGGCACAGAGACTTTCGGTGAAGAGCCCGTCGGCCTTCGCCATGTCCTCGATCCGGGCGATGGCCTGCACCATGATGTAGTTCGACAGCGGCGCGTTGGAGGCGATCTTTGCCGCCAGCTCCAGCGCCAGCTCCAGCGCCTCGCCCTCGCCGACCGAGTAGTGCGCCAGCCCCAGGGCCAGCCCTTCCTCCGCGCCGTATTTCCTCCCGGTGAGCATCATCTCGATCATCCGGTCGGCGCCCAGGATGCGCCCCACCCGCACCGTTGCGCCGCCACCGACGAAGATCCCGCGCCGCCCCTCGGGCAGCTGGAAGATCGTGGAGGGCTCGGCGATGCGCACATGCGTCGAGGTCGCCAGCTCCAGCCCGCCGCCGATCACCGCGCCGAACATGGCCGAAATTACCGGCAGCCCGCCAAACTGGATCCTGTCCATCACCTCGTGCCAGCCGCGCGAATGGCGCATTGTGCCCTCCGCATCCCGCGCCTTGTGCTCGCTGAGATCGAGACCCGAGCAGTAGTGCCCCTCGGTGCCGGTCAGCACCGCCACACGCACCCCCTCGGGCACCTTCCGGAAGAACCCGTCGATCGCCTCCAGCAACTCGTCGCACATCGCGTTGCGCTTGCCGGGGCGGTTCATGGTGAGCACGGCAATCCCGCCGTCCTTCACCTCGATCTTCAGCATGTCACTCATCGTCTCTCCTCAGCGGGGCGGCAGGCGTGTGGCGCCATCCAGCCGGATGACCTCGCCGTTCAGGTAGGCATTCTCCACCATGTGCTGCACCAGCATCGCGTATTCCTTCGGGAGTCCGAGGCGATGCGGATAGGGCACATTGGCGATGATCGCCTTTGTCGTCTCTTCCGGCAGGCTCTCCATCATCGGGGTGTTGAAGAGCCCGGGGGCAATGGCGTTCACCCGGATGCCGGTCTTGGCGAACTCGCGGGCCGCGGGCAGGCACATCGAGGCCACGCCACCCTTGGAGGCCGCATAGGCCGCCTGCCCAAGCTGACCGTCCTGGTAGGCGGCGCTGGCGGTGTTCACGATCACGCCGCGCTCGCCATCGTCGTTCACGGCGGGAAGCTCCTGCATCAGCCGGGCGGCGTGGGACATCACGTAATAGGTGCCGAAGAGGTTCACCTTCAGCACCTTCTCGAAGAGGTCGGTCGAAAGCTTGCCCTCGCGGCCCACGATCCGGGCGGCAAGGCCGAGCCCGGCGCAGTTCACCACGATCCGGGGCGCCTCGCCGAGGTCTGCCGCGGCCTTCTCCACCGCGGCCTTCACCGCCGCCTCGTCCGACACGTCCGCCTGGCAGGCCGCGCCGCCGATCTCGCCGGCCACGGCCTCGGCCGCCGCGCCGTTGAAGTCGAGCACGGCCACCTTCGCGCCCAGCCCCGCCAGGTGCCGCGCCGTCGCCGCGCCCAGCCCGCTGCCACCGCCCGTCACCAGGGCTACCGATCCGCTGATATCCATGAATCCTCCCAGACTTTCCGAAAACCGTTATAGCTCATAACTAAATTCCTGCAAGCGCGCTGCGCCCCTCAGGACGCGTCTGTCAGACCGGAATCAGGAACAGGGTGATGACCGGGAAGGCCACCAGGATCGCAACCCGCACGATGTCGGAGGTGACGAACCACATCACAGCCTTGTAGGTCTCCACCATCGGGGTGGTCCGGTCCATCGCGTTGATGATGAACAGGTTCATCCCCACCGGCGGCGTGATCAGCCCCACCTCGACCACGATCAGCACCAGGATGCCGAACCAGATCGCCACGTGTTCGAGACTGACTCGCGAGAGGTTGCCCTCGTCCGCGCCCCGCAGGCCCAGCGCCCTAAGGGTCTCGGAGTCGAGCGTGGCGCCGCTCTCCAATGCCGCCCGCGCGCTCTGCACCATCTCCGGCGTCGTCTCGCCGAAGATCGCGGCCACCTGCGCCGGGGCAAGGTTTGCCGCATCGGCCACCGTGCCGAGGCCAAGCACCGCCATCTGTTCGTTGGCCCCCTCCAGCGCCCGGTCGAACCGGCTCTGGCTCAAGCCCTCTATCGCGCCCGCGCGCAACCCGTCGAACCACACCTGCGCCTCCGCGAACCACGCCTCGAAGCGGGCTTCCTGCAGCGCGTGAAGCGAGATCAGGCCGAAGTCCAGCTCGGAGATGATCGGAAAGAAGATCGGGATCGTCAGCAGGATCATCGACAGGCTGTCCATCAGGCAGCCGAAGATCAGGTAGAAGGCCAGGATCAGGATCAGCACCATCCACGGGCTCCATCCGAGGCCGACGATGGTGTTCGAAAGCTCCTGCGGCACCTGGCTGAGGGCGAGGAAGGCGTTGTAGAAGCTCGCGCCCAACACGATGAAGAAGATCATCGCGGTCGCCTGGGCCGTGCTGATGATGCTCTCCTTGAACCTCGCCCAGTCTAGCTGGCCGCTCACCAGCGCGATCAGGCCGGTGCCCGCCGCGCCGACGGCCGCGCCCTCGGTGGGGGTGAACCAGCCCAGGTAGATGCCGCCCACCACGAGCCCGAACACGATCAGCACCGGCCACACGTCGAGCAGCGCCCGGATGCGCTCGGCATAGGGCACCGGCTCGCGGGTGCCCGCCGCATCCGGGTACATCCGCACGTAGATGCTGATGGTGATCATGTAGCCGATGGCGGCGAGGATGCCGGGGATGAAGGCCGCGAGGAAAAGCTTGGCAATGTTCTGCTCGGTCAGGATCGCGTAGATCACCAGGATCACCGAGGGCGGGATCAGGATGCCCAGC
>CAYVQK010000011.1:0-37306 GCA_964454145.1 uncultured Oceanicola sp.
AGGATCGAGGCCTTGCCCTTGAACTCGGGGTTGAGGAGCTCGGTCCAGCTCTCGATCGGGCGGCCGATGAGGTCGGGGCGGATGCCCAGGGTGTCGGCGTTGTAGATCGTCGGGATCAGGGTCATCCAGCCGGTCTCGCTGTCGGCGAAGGTGGTGCCCTCTGGGCCCTCGACGAAGCCCACGGTGTGCGGCGCGGTGCCCTGGGCGATGGTGCTCTCGGGCGTCAGCTTGCCATCGCGGAAGATGCCCACGATCTTGTCGTAGTTGGCGATCTTCGAGGTATCCATGGCCTGGAGGTTGCCGGTGGGCCAGACCTTCTTGCAGATCCAGTATTCGATGTCGGCGATGTCGAAGCTGTCGGGCTGGGTGGCGGCGCGCTGGGTCACGCTGTCGCTGTCGAGCGCGGTCATCTCGAGGGTGAAGCCGAGGTCTTCCTTCACCTTCTGCGCCACGTCGTTGAGGTTGGACACGCCGGTGCCGAACTGGCGCAGCACGATGTCCTTGGTGTCCTGCGCCCAGAGCATCGGCGCGGGCAGCGTCGAGGCGGCCAACGCCGCGCCCCCGGCCTTCAGCATCGAGCGGCGGGAATATCCGATCTTGGGTTTAGCCATTGTCTTGGTCCTCTGTCCTGTCGTGAGTGTTGTGAGTGAGTTCAGGCCTGGAGGCGGTGGAGCCGCCCCTCGTCCCAGGCGAGGCCGATGGCGTCGCCGGGGTTTTTCGGGTCTGCGAAAAAGACATCCTCGGGAACCAGCGCCAGAACCTCGGACCCGCCGAGCTGCGCCGTCACGGCGACGCGGTCGCCCTGGTATTCCACCACCGTCACGGTGGCCGGGCGGCCGCCCTCGGCCAGCCGCACCTCGTCGGCCCGGAGCGCATAGCGCGCGCCGCCCTCGTCGATCACGTTGTGGCCGCCCATGAAGCGGGCGACGAACTCGGTCTTCGGCGCGCCGAAGACCTCGCGGGCGGGGCCGGCCTGCTCGATCACCGCGTTGTTCATCACCACGATCTCGTCGGCCAGCGCGAGCGCCTCGTCCTGGCCGTGGGTGACGTGGATGAAGGAGATGCCAAGCTCCCGCTGCAGCCGCTTCAACTCGCCGCGCACGCGAATGCGCAGGAAGGGGTCGAGCGCCGAGAGCGGCTCGTCGAGCAGTAGCACGCGGGGCTTGGTCACCAGGGCCCGTGCCAGGGCCACGCGTTGCTGCTGCCCGCCGGAAAGCTGCGCAGGCAGGCGCGCGGCAAGGTGACCCATGTCGACGAGCTCGAGCATCTCGTCGGCGGCACGGTGCCTTTCGGGTTTGGCCACGCCCTTCATCTTCAGGGAGAAGGCCACGTTGTCGCGCACCGAGAGGTGCGGGAAGAGCGCATAGCTCTGGAACATCATCGCGGTGCCACGCCTGGCCGGCGGCAGGGTGGAGATATCCTGCCCGTCGAGCACGATGGAGCCTTCCGACACCGTCTCGTGGCCGGCGATCATCCGCAGCGTCGTGGACTTGCCGCAGCCGGAGGGCCCGAGGAGGCAGATGTAGCTGCCGTTGGCGAAGACGTGATTGATGTCGCGCACGGCCACCGTGTCGCCGTAGCGCTTGGTCAGGTGAACCAGTTCCAAGTCCTTGCCGGTCCGCATCGGCACCCCCTGTGGCCTGTCGTTGCGGAAAGCCTGGGGAGAGTCGGGGCGGGAAGGGCAGGTTAAACTGCCTGTCGGAGCCCTCCAGACGGCAATTGCCCAATCCTTGGGCAGAACCACGGGCGCGGCGCACAGCACCCGATCCATTTTCGTATACAATCCCGCATCCAATCTCGCCGGCTTGCCCTGCCCCCCGGCGCGCGCCACAGTCGGGACAACGACAACCGGGGGGCGGACGGGCGCAATGGATCTCGCGGAACAGCCGATCACGAGCGACAGGCTGGCTCAGGACATCGCCGATGCGATCCACGAGCACCGGCTGGCACCGGGCTCCAAGCTCAACGAGGACGAGGTTGGCGCGATCTATGGCGTCAGCCGCACGGTGACGCGCGCCGCGCTGCAGAGCCTCGCGCACCAGCGGCTGGTGGAGCTGAAGCGCAACCGCGGCGCATTCGTGGCCCAGCCCAGCGCCCGGGAGGCGCATGAGGTGTTCGAGGCGCGCAGCCTGCTGGAGCCCCACACCGCCCGCGCCGCCGCCGAACGGATGACCGAAGAGGCCGCGCTGCGCCTGCGCCAGCACATCGAGGCCGAGCACACCGCGACCCACGAGGGCCGATCGGGGGCGGCGCTGCACCAGTCGGGGCTGTTCCATGTGGAGATCGCGCGGATCGCGCAGCAGGGGACGATCGAGGAGATCATCAAGCAGCTCGTGGCCCGCTCCTCCCTGGTGATCGCGCTCTACTGGAGCAAGCGGCTTGCGCTGTGCGACAGCCACGCCCATGCCGATCTGGTCGATGCCCTGACGCGCGGCGACGGCGCGCTGGCCGAGGAGCTGATGAAGAGCCACCTGCTCGACCTGCTCGCCTCGCTCGACCTGAGCAACGTGGCAGAGCCCGCCGGCTCGTTACGCCACGCGTTGCAGAGATGAGCGCGCCGCGGCTCCGCATTGCGCAGCCGGAAGAGGTGCGCCAGATGCTCGACTGGGCGGCCGCCGAGGGCTGGAACCCGGGGCAGGACGATGCGGCGGCCTTCCATGCCGCCGACCCGGAGGGGTTCTTTGTGGCTGAGGTGGCGGGAGCGCCGGTGGCGGCGATCTCCGTGGTGAACCATTCCGATGCCTTCGCCTTTCTCGGGCTCTACATCTGCGATCCGGCGTTCCGCGGGCGGGGCATCGGCTTTGCGCTCTGGCAGCATGCGCTGGCCCATGCCGGCGGCCGCACGGTGGGGCTGGATGGCGTTGCGGCACAGCAGGAGAATTACGCGCGCTCGGGGTTTGCGCGGGCAGGGGCGACGATGCAGTTCGAGGGCGCGGTGGCCCCGCTCGGCGCACCGGACATCCGGGCGCTGCATCCCGATGACCTGCCGCGGCTGCACCGGCTCGACGCGCTGGCCAACGGCGTCACCCGCCCCCGCTTCCTTTCGGCCTGGCTCGCGGAAACCGCGACACGGCGGACGATGGTGCTGACCGACGGGGCGGAGCCATGCGGTTTTGCCACGATCCGCGCCTGCCGGGCCGGCACCAAGGTGGGCCCGATCGTGGCGCCGGATGCGGCGGCGGGCCTCGCCCTGGTGCAGGCGGCCGCGGCGGCCCTGCCCTCGGATGCCCAGATCATCGGCGTGCCCTCGGGCAATGCCACCTTCATCGCGCTGCTCGAGGACCAGGGCTTCACCGAGACCTTCACCACGGCGCGGATGTATCGCGGCGCGGCGCCCGCCACGGGCAGCGTGCTGATGGCGGTGGCCAGCATGGAGCTTGGCTGAGGCGCGGGATTGCGTCAGGCGAACATCGACCGGCTGATCAGGATATCGGCCGGCGGGTTGCGGACAAGCTCGGAGGTGAAGCTGCCCAGCGCGGTGAAGGACATCGACCGGGTGTTGGCGCCGACGGCGATGAGGTCGGGCCCGAAGCTGCGCACCTCGGCCTCGAGGCGGGGCATCACCCCGCCGTTGCGCAGGCTGACCTCGGGCGCTGGCGAGAGCCCGCCGGCCCAGATGCGGGACTGCTCGCGGGTTTCCTTTTCCACCGCCTTCCGCAACTCGTCGCCACCGCCGGTCGAGAGGCCCTCGAAGGGCACCATCCAGGCATGGAAGACCTCTTCGGCGGCCTCGGGCGCGATCTCGCGCGCCAGCGCCACGGCGCGCAGGCAGGCCAGGGAGAAGGCCACGGGCGCCAACACCTTCCGGTAGGGCCCGTGCACCGGCCCGGTGACAATCAGGACCGGGTTGAGCGACTGGGCGACGACGCTTTCGACCGTGGTGCGGCGCAGGCTGTCGAAGAAGGCGCGCGGGCGGTGGCGGCCCATCACCACGAGATCATGACCGGGGCCGTTGACCAGCGAGACCAGCCGGGACACAGGCTCGCCGGTGATGACGGAGACGGTGCAGCTGACGCCCTCGCCCAGTTCGTGCACCGAGGCCTCGAGGTGGGCGCGGGTGCGCTCGACACGCGAGCCGACCATGTCTTGCGGCAGGTCGTCATCGACGACACTCGCCAGCGTCGCCTCGGCCCCGAGGCTTCGGGCCAGCATCAGGCCACGCTTGATCGCACGGTCGGAGCGTTCCGACAGATCGGTGGCAATCAGGATGGATTTCATCGTCGGCTCCCCCCGGCGTGGAGCGCGTTTCCTCGGGTCAGTCTAGCGCCAAGCCAGGGCGGTGCGCCACAGATTCCGGCGCCGGGCACGCCGCGCTTCAGCCGATCTCGGCCAGCAGGCGGAGGACGTCGGAGCGGTGGAGCATGCCGACAAGCCGCCCCTCGTCGAGCACCGGAAAGACCCGGTGCGGGTGCTCGAGGAACATCTCGGCGGCGCGCACCACGTCGTGGCCCGCATCGACCGTCACGACTGCCTTGCTCATGTAATCGCCCACGCTGCCGGCCCATTCCTGGTGGTAGCTCGCGTGGAGCGCGGGGCGGAAGCAGTCTTTCTGGGTCAGGATGCCGTCGAGCTTGCCGTCGTCGCGGGTGACCGGCGCGGCGGCGGCGCGGGTCTCGACGAGAAGGGCGATGGCCTGGCGGATCGAGGTGTCGCGGCTCAGGGTAGGGCCGTCGCGCCGCATGATGGAGGAGACGAGATACTGGCTCATGCCTCCTGCTCCCGCTTGCGCATCGGGCAGTCGTTGCAGCGGCCTTGCGGCAGGCAGGCGCTGGCGCCACAGCTGGTTTTCGCCGGGCCGCGTCCGAGCGCGAGGCCGAGGGCGAGCCCCCCGGCAGAAAGGGTGACGATGGCGATGGCGAGGAGGGTTTCGATCATAGCAGGGCCTCGCTGATGGCGCCGGTGCGGTGCTGGCGCAGGCCGTCCGGCCCGGCGAGGAGGAAGAGGGCCGAGAGTTCGTGGTCGCGGGCCAGCGCGGGCCCGGCCTCTGCTCCGGCGGCGAAGAGCGCGGTGGCCCAGCCATCGGCCTCCATGGCCGAGGCGGCGGTGACGGTAACGGAGAGCAGCGCGCTCGAGGCGGGGGCGGCCTGCGTCGGGTCGATGATATGGCCGTAGGGGCGGGCGCCTGCGGCATAGCTTTGCGTCCTGAGCCCGGAGGTGGCCACCGCCTGCCCGTTGCTCAGGCGCATCACGGCAGGCGCATCCGGCGTGCCGGTCGGGTCTTCCACAGCGACGTGCCAGGCCCGGCCGGAGGGGTGGCGCCCGAGCGCGGCCAACTCGCCGCCGAGGTCGAAGAGGAGGCTGTCGTGGCCGGCGTCTCGGGCGAGATCGGTCACCCGGTCGAGCGCCCAGCCCTTGGCGATGCCGCAGAGGTCGAGGGTGAGGCCGGGGGCGCGCTTGGTGATCACACCGTTCTGCACGGTGATGCCGGAAGGGTCCGGGCCGTCGCCCCGGATCGGGCCGAAGCCCCAGCGGGCGACGAGCGGGCCCACCGTCGGGTCGAAGGCGCCGTTGCTGCGGGCGGTGAGGCGCAGGGCCTCGGCGGTGACATGCGCCGTGGCGGCGCTGACCCCGTGCTCCCCTGCCCTGCCCGCGTTGAACCGGCCGATCTCGCTGTCGGCACGCCAGGGTGACATCTGCCGGTCGACCTCGTCCAGCACCGCTTCGATCGCCGGGCGCAGGCGGGCCATGTCGCTGCCAGAGGGCGCGGCGAGGTGCCACTCGGTGCCGAAGGCGCGGCCCGAGACCGTTTCAAGCGGCTCGGCCCGGCCCGCGCGGGGCCAGAGCAGCGCGGCACCGCCCAGGGCCAGAAGCCTGCGTCGCGTCGGTCGGATCATCGGGTCGCTCATCGCTCACACTCCGAAATCATCGTGGTAGATCGCGGCGGGCTCCACGCCCAGCCGCTCCAGCGTGGCCAGCACCGCCGAGATCATCACCGGCGGGCCGCAGAGGTAGAATTCGCACTCCTCGGGCGCGGGGTGCCTGCGCATCGCATCCCAGAGGGTGTTGTGGATGAAGCCCGTCGCGCCTGTCCAGCGGTCGCCCGGGGCCGGGTCCGAGAGGGCCGGGGTCCAGGTGAAGTTGTCATGGGCGGCGGCGAGCGTGTCGAACTCGTCGGAATAGAAGAGATCGGCGGCGCTGCGGGCTCCGTAGAAGTAGTAGATGCGGCGCGGAGTGCCGCGCCCGAGCTGCTGGTGGATCATCGCGCGCAGGGGCGCCATGCCCACGCCGCCGCCGACGAAGACCATGTCGCGCCCGGTGGGCTGAACGTGGAAGTCGCCGAAGGGGCCCGAGGCCTGCACCGCGTCGCCCGGCTTCAGCGAGAAGAGCCAGGAGGAGACGACGCCGGGCGGCACCTCGGCCTCGCGGCCTGCGGGCGGCACGGCGAGGCGGATGTTGAAGACGGCGAGCCCCGCATCCTGCGGGCGGGTGGCGAGCGAGTAGGCGCGGGTCACGGAGGCGTCGGACGCCGAGGAGAGCCGCCGCCAGCCAGAGATTTCCCAGGCTTCGCGGAAGGGCGCGGGCAGGTCGAGGCTGCGGAAGTCGAGGCTGTAGGGCGGCGCGGTGAGCTGCATGAAGTCACCTGCGCGGAAGCCGGTATCATGGCCCTCGGGCAGTTCCAGCGCGATCTCGCGGATGAGGGGCGCGAGCATCCGGGTGGAGGCGACCTTGCAGGTGAAGCCGCCGCCGGCGGAGAGGATGTCATCGGGCACCTCGACGGTGCAGTCGCCGCGCAGGCTGGTCTGGCAGGCGAGCCTGACGTGGGCGCGGCGCTCCCGCGGCGAGAGCACACCGCGCTCGGTGGCCTGGGGCTCGCCCGCCCCCTGCCCTTCCACCGTCACCCGGCAGAGCCCGCAGGTGCCGGAGCCGCCGCAGGCCGCGGGGATGCGGATGCCGCCGGCGTGGAGCACGCCCAGCAGCTTGTCGCCCCGCGCTGCGGTGAGGTGGGTGGCGCCGTTCACCACCACGTCGACCCCGCCTTCGGGGATGAGCCGCCGCCGCGCTGCAAGCAGCCCGTAGGCCAGCCCGAGGACCAGCAGGGTGACGACGAGGCTGGCGAGGGCGATCTCTGTCATTGCGCGGCCACCATCTGGGCGAAGGAGGCGAAGCCGAGAGACATGAGCCCGGCGAGGATGAAAGTGATGCCGAGGCCGCGCAGCCCGGCGGGCAGGTCGGCATAGGCGAGCCGCGACCGCACCGCGCTGAGCATCACCACGGCAACGGCGAAGCCCGCGCCGCTGCCCAGCCCGAAGACGGTGGCCTCGGACAGCGTGAGGCTGCGCTCGACCATGAAGAGGCTGCCCGCGAGGATGGCGCATTGCACGGTGAGCAGCGGCAGGAAGACCCCGAAGGCGGCGTGGATCGCGGGAAAGAAACGGTCGAGCAGCATTTCGAGGAATTGCACCGTGGCGGCGATGACGCCGATGAAGGCGATGAGCGCGAGGTACGACAGGTCGAGCTCGGGCATGCCGGCCCAGGCCCAGGCGCCGGGCGCGAGCAGCAGGGCGTAGATGAGCTGGTTCAGCGGCACGGTCACCCCCATCACGCCGGTGATGGCGACGCCGAGGCCAATGGCGCTCTCGGAGCGCTTCGACAGGGCGAGAAAGGTGCAAAGGCCGAGAAAGAGCGCCAGAGGCATGTTGTCGACGAAGGCCGCCGAGAGGAAGAGATGCCAGAGGTCGCTCATTCGGCAGGCTCCCGGGCGAGCGGCGGCACATGCTCGGGGGCTTCGGCCTGATCGGGCTGGAGGCTCCGGATGAGCCATACGAGCAGGCCCAGCAGGAAGAAGGCGGCGGGGGGCATGAGCATCAGGCTGAGCGGCGTGAACCATCCGCCGTTCTCCGCGAGCGGGAACACCTGCAGGCCCATCAGCTCGCCCTTGCCGAAGAGCTCGCGGATGGCGCCGATGATCAGGAGCACCAGCGAATAGCCGAGCCCGTTGCCGAAAGCGTCCACCATCGCCGGGAGGGGTGGGTTGTGGCGGGCGAAGGCCTCGGTGCGGCCGAGAACCAGGCAGTTGGTGGTGATGAGCGCGACGAAGACCGAGAGCGCACGGCTGATCTCGGCGAAGAAGGCCTGGAGCACCTGGTCGATCACGATCACCAGCGAGGCGATGATGATGATCTGGACGATGAGGCGGATGGTGTCGGGGATGTGCCGCCGGATCAGGCTGATGAGGCCGGCGGACAGGGTGAGCACCGCGGTGAGCGAGGCCGACATGGTGAGCGCGGTGGCGAGGGAGGTGGTGACGGCGAGCGCCGAGCAGATGCCGAGGATCTGCAGGGTCACCGGGTTCTGCTGCACCAGCGGCGCGGTGAGCGTGCCCCAGATGTCGAACCGCGCGGCCATGGCTCAGAACTCCCCGCGGCGGATGGCCTCGACCAGCGGGCCGTAGCCCTGCGGCCCGAGCCAGAAGCGGACGATCCGCGTCATCGCGTTGCTGGTGCGGGTGGCGCCGGTGATGCCGTCGACCTCGTACACGCTGGACGCCGTGCCGCGCGCCACGGTGAAGCGCAGCGTGCCGCCCTCGTCGCGCAGCTCGGTGCCGGGCCAGCTTGCCTGCCAGGCGGGCTCCTCGATGCGGCCGCCGAGGCCCGGGGTTTCGGAGTGGCTGGTGACGGCGAGGCCCGCAATGGTGTTCATGTCGCCCCGCAGCGCCAGGATCGCCTCGATCCGCCCGTTGTACCCCTGTCCGGCGACGGGCAGGAGGAGGAGCGAGATCGTCTCGCCGTCGCGGAGCAGGTAGACCTGCGCGTAATCGGGGCGGTGGCCGAGATCGGCGAGGTCTTCGCCGTCCGCCAGCGCCGTCCAGTTCGCCGGGTCGGCCAGTGTGGCCTCCAGCGTGTCGGGGGTGATCCCGGTGGCGGCGCGGCCGGTGTCGAGGTCGATCACAACGGTGGAGAGTGCGCCGCCCGACTCGGCCAGCAGGTCGGCCATGCCGGGCACGCCAGAGACCAGCGCGGCGATGCGGGCCTGTTCCTCGGCGGCGCGGTTGGCGGCCTGGATCGGGCGGAGGATCACCGTGGCGCCGCTGACCAGCGCGGCGCAGATGGCGGAGACGAGGAAGGCGACGACGAGCGTCTTCGTCCGGCTCGTGTTGGACAGCGCCAGGAAGCGCCGCCATGGGTTGCGGTCAGGGCTTGCCATGCCGTCTCCTTCTCCTTGCGCGCCAGAGCGCGATGGCGGCCTCGTCGAGCAGCGGGGCGGCGAGGGCGGTGAGCAGGGCCGCCGATACCGCGATCTGCACCGGCGCGGCCCCGGCCCAGCTGCTGGCGAAAAGGGTCACCAGCAGGGCGAAGAGCGCGCCGTTGAGCCAGCGCCCGAGCGGGGTGGTGGCGCTGGTGACCGGGTCGGCCACCAGCAGCACGAGGGCCACTGCGGCGGCCGGCAGGGTTGCGGCGGGCACCAGCCCGAGCTGCAGGCTGCCCGCACCCACGAGCACCGCGCCCGTGATCACCTGCCACGGCATCACCCCGAGCGCGATGCCGATGGCCGCCGCCGGGATCGCCGCCCAGGCCACCGGCAGCAGGATCTCGGGCCAGCCGAGGCCCGGGAAGCCGAAGCCGAGGAAGGCAAGCGCGACGGTGGCGGGGTGAACGACGTTGCGGCCCCAGCCGCCGAAGACAAGCTCGCCCATGACCACGCCGAAGCTGACGCCAAGGACCATCCGCAGCGGCCCGAGGCCCTCGGGGGCGAGCATGGCGATGGCGAGCGCGGTGACCGCGGCGGCGAGCGAGGGGGTCTGGGCGCGGACGAGGAGGAAGACGAGCTGCCACGCGGCGAGGACCAGCAGGATGGCGACCAGGTTCTGCGCCGCGTCGAGGCCGCCGTAGCCGAGCCAGATGACCGCCAGCGGGAGACAGGCCGCGATCAGCAGCAGGGCGACCGTTTCCCTGTCCCAGAGCCCGCGCATCATGCCGCCCGCTCCGTTTCGATCCGGTCGAGCATGGTGCGCAGGAGCTGCCGGAGGTCGGCGCTGCCGCCGAGGATATAATCGGCCAGTGCCAGGTCTTCCTCGAGCAATGACAGCAGGCCGAGGCCGATGGCGGCCTCCTCGTCGCCCGAGGTCAGCGCGCGCACGAGCGCGGCGGCGGGCAGGGCCGCGCCGAAGGACTGGTCGAGCGCGGCGGTGGGGATGACGGGAGGCGGCAGGGGTGTGCGTGTGAGCGCGGCGCGCAGCCAGTGGGCCGGTGCGGGCGGAGACGGGCGAGGCATGACGCTCACCTGCCGGTCGCGCGGGGCGAGCCAGAGCGCGGGCCGTCCGCAGAGCGGAGAGCCGGAGAGCAGCGCATGGGCACCCGGCAAGGCAACGCGCTGGGTGAGCCCGCGCAGGTCGGCGCCAGGCTGGGTGCGCAGCAGGCGGCTCTCGCGCAGGCCGGGGCCGGCGACGTGGACGAGGCGGGTTTCCGGCACGAGGCCCGTCTCCAGCAGCTCGCCCAGCGCGGCGACATCTTCGGCGTGAATGTCCCAGACCGGGGCGTCGATGCGGGCCGGGGCGAGGTCGTGGATGCGCCAGCCGGCGAGGGCTTGCGGGTGGCGTCTGCCGCAGGGAACGTGCCGCACACGCCCGCTTGCGAGGCCCTTGTCGAAGAGCGCCCCCCCCGGCGCAGCGATCACGAAGACAGGACCATCCGTCAGTTCGGCCAAGGCCATCAGCCCGCGCCCGAAGGCCTCTTCGCGGCCCTCGATCGCGGCGCGGGGATCGGGGGCGAGGGGGCGGCTGTCGGCGGCCATGACCACGATCGCGGCGGGGCGTTCGCCGGGCTGGGGCATTCCGCCGAAGGGTCGCCGGCGCAGCAGCGGCCACATCCCCGCCCCCTGCATCAGCCCGCGCACATCGGCTTCGCGGCCCTCGGCCAGGTGCCAGTGCCTGTCGCCGCCCGTTTCGCGGAACAGCACGATCTCGGAGAGCCGCCGCCCGGGGAGAAGGCGCAGGTGCGCCACGCGGCCCGCCATGGGTGCGACGAGGCAGATCCCCTCCGCATCGCGAAGCCGGGCGAGCGGCGCCCCCTGCGCGACCACGTCGCCCTCTTCGACCAGCGGAACGATCCGCAGCGCGGGCCCGTCCGGCCCGGTGACACCTGCTTCTTCGGTGATATCCAGCTCCACCTCCGACCCGGATCGGGGAGGTGAGGGAAAGCGCGGCATGAGCCCTGCGGAGATCGCAAGGATCGACATGGAAGCTCCGAATTTTACGCCGCGCTGCAGAAGAGACTTTCGCAATTCGCCGTCGCTGTCTATGCTTTTCTCAGGGAAACGACGCGCGCAAAGCAAGGAGTTGGGCAGCCATGCGCAGCAACACTATCCCTTACGTCGTCGTTATCTGCTTCATGGTCATTGGCTTCGTCATGCTCGCCGGATCGCCGGGCGTGACCCAGAGCGACACCGCATCGGAGGTGGAGCCCGAGGTGCCCTACGTGCTGCCCAAGTCGGGCCCGTTCCACCCCGAAGAGATCAACATCGGCAACAACAAGGCGATCTCCGACTGGTATCGCTCGGCCCATGCCGACCAGGCCGCCGAGGCCTTCCGGCACTGGGATGCCGACGAGGAAATCCGCCCCGCCTGCGCCGTCTGCCACTCGGGCGAAGGCTTCCGTTCGTTCCACGGGCTCGATGGCAGCGAGCCGGGCGTGCCGACCGAACCGGTGCCCACGGGCGGCGTGGTGGACTGCGGCACCTGCCACAACGCCGCGCTGGCCGAGGTGAAGGAAGTGGCCTTCCCCTCGGGCCTGATGCACCCGGTGCAGGGTGTGGAAGCCGCCTGCATGACCTGCCACCAGGGCCGGACCGCGGGCAGCACCGTGGCGAAGGCGGTGGACGGACTCGACGGAGAAGATACGCCCAACCCGGAGCTTTCGTTCATCAACCCGCATTACGCCACCGCCGCCGCCACATGGCTGGGCGGCTACGGCGGCGCGGGCTTCCACTTCGAGGGCAAGAGCTACGCGGGCCGGTTCTTCCATGCCCGGCCGGTCTCGACCTGCAACTCCTGCCACGAGCCGCATACGCTGGAAGTCTCCTTCGAGCCCTGCCTGACCTGCCACCAGGGCGATGCGCCGGAGGCGATCCGGATCTCGCGGCAGAGCTATGATGGCAGCGGCGACACCACGAAGGGCATCAAGGCCGACATCGACGCCAATGCCGCGCGGCTGCTTTCGATGATCCGCGACTACGGCGCCAGCGTGGTCGGCGTGCCGATCATCTACGACGGCAACTCCCACCCCTATTTCTTCGCCGACGCCAATGGCGACGGGGTCGTGGACGAGGCCGAGGGCCGGGCGGTGGCCTACAAGTCGTGGTCGCCACGGATGCTGAAGGCCGCCTACAACTGGAAGCTCGTCACTTCCGATCCGGGCAACTTCGCCCACAATCCGGCCTATGTGCTCGAACTGCTCTACGACTCGATCGAAGACCTTTCCGGCCCGCTCGGGGTCGACATGGAGGAGTTGGGCCTGCTCCGGTAGGCGAGACGCGGGGACGCACGGCCGGTGGAGCATGAAACCTTCCTGATCACCCTCGGCGTGCTCTTCCTGGGCGGGTTGCTGGCCGACCAGGCGGGGCGCTTCACGCGGCTGCCGCGCGTCACCATGCTGCTGCTTCTGGGCATCGCGGTGGGCCAGGCAGGCCTGCGGCTGCTGCCCGAGGAGGCGGTGGAGTGGTTCGAGCTGGTCTCGGTGGTTGCGTTGACCATGGTGGCCTTCCTGCTCGGCGGAGAACTCACGCGCGAAAACCTCACCCGCCACGGGCGGCCGATCATGATGATCTCGCTCGCGGTCACGCTGGCGACGGTCGTGGTGGTCTGGGCCGGGCTCACCGCGCTTGGGGTCGACTCGGGGCTCGCCCTGCTGCTTGGCGCCATTGCCACGGCCACCGATCCGGCGGCCATCGCCGACGTGATCCGCGAACGCGGGCTGCGCAACGGGTTCACCGAGACGATCAGCGGCATCGTCGCCATCGACGATGTCTGGGGCATCATGGTGTTCAGCGCCTGCCTTGCCCTCGTCGGCCACGGCGACGGGATCGGCAGCGCGCTGTCGATTGCGGGTGTCGAGATCGGCGGTGCGGTGCTTCTGGGCCTCGCGGTGGGCCTGCCGGCCGCGCTGCTCACCGGGCGGCTGCAGCCGGGCGAGCCGCTCCAGGCGGAGGCGCTGGGGATCGTGCTGCTCTGCGCCGGCGTGGCGCTCTGGCTCGAGGTCTCCTACCTCATCGCCGGGATGACGGCGGGGGCGGTGATCGCCAATGTCGCCACGCATCATGACCGGGCCTTCAACGAGATCGAGCATATCGAGTGGCCCTTCATGCTGCTCTTCTTCCTGCTTGCGGGCGCCGCGCTGGACCTTGGCGTGCTGGTCACGCTGGGCTGGGTCGGGGTGGCCTACATGGTGCTGCGGGTGCTGGCCCGCATCCTCGGCGGCGAGGCGGGCGCCGCGCTGTCGCAGGTGCCCGCGCCCGACCGGCACGCCTATGGCCCGGCGCTGATGCCGCAGGCCGGCGTGGCGGTGGGCATGGCGCTGGTGGCGGCCGAAACCCTGCCGCAATGGGCGCCCGAGATCCTCGCCCTGACCATCGCCGCCACCGTCATCTTCGAGATCCTCGGACCGCCCGCCACGTTGGCCATGCTGAACTGGCTGGAGCGCAGCAAGGGCTAGGCTGCGCCTGCGGGCTTTCCAATCGGACCCGAAGCCGTCACCATCCCG
Organism: uncultured Oceanicola sp.; assembly: GCA_964454145.1. Taxonomy (GTDB): domain Bacteria; phylum Pseudomonadota; class Alphaproteobacteria; order Rhodobacterales; family Rhodobacteraceae; genus Vannielia. The sequence goes on from CAYVQK010000011.1 coordinate 13,695, forward strand.
GCAACGACACTCGGGAGGACGAGGACACCGTGACACTTGAACCGATCACCGACGCGGACTGGCCCGAGGCCCTCCGCGACCTGAACCCGGGCTTTGCCGGTGCGCTCAACGTCTACCGCGTGATGGCGCATCACCCGGCGCTTCTGCGGGCCTGGGCGCCGCTGCGACAGCACGTGGTGAAGGACACGGCGCTGGGGCCGGAGCGGTCGGAGATCGTGATCCTGCGGGTCGGGGTGCGGCTGGGGTCTGCCTACGAGTGGGCGCATCACGTGTCGCGCTCGCGGGCGCTCGGCCTGTCGGACGCGCGGATCGCCGCGGTGCGGGACATGCCCGAGGGCGAGGATGGGCTGCTGGTGCGGGCGGTGGATGCGATCTTCGACCACCATCGCCTGCCGCCGGAAATGGAGGCAGAACTGGCCGCAGCGATCGGACGGGAGGCGGTGTTCGACCTCATGGCCACGGTCGGCTTCTACTCGGTGCTGGGCTCGATCCTGATGACCTACGATGTGCCGGTGGACGCCAACATCACCGCGGAGCTGGAGGCACGGCCGTTTCAGGGATGACCGGGACCGCTCAGGCGGTGCTCGTGGCCTCGGCCTTGCCGCTCCAGCGGTGCCAGGCGATGCAGGCGAGCGCCGCGGCAAGGGCAAGCCCGGCCACCAGGGGATCCCGGGCCAGCAGAAGCACCGCGATCCCGAGGCGCGCAGCCAGTTCCCAGGCGGGCATCCGGTGGGCATCGAAGCGCGCCAGCGCGCTGGCCACCAGGTAGAGAGCGACCAGCAGGCGCAGCAGCACCCAGGCCAGGCCCGCGATGTGCACCTGCCCGTCATATCCCGGCAGGTAGGCGATCTCGGAGCCCACCGAAGCCGGGTCGATCACCGCCGCCTCGATCAGCAGCAGTTCGGGATAGAGTGCGAAGACGAAGGGGATGAGGAACATCACCATGCCCGACCGCACCGCCGAGAAGCCGGTGCGCATCGGGTCGGCGCCGGTGATGCTGGCCGCGGCGAAGGCCGCCACCGCCACGGGCGGCGTGATCGCCGAGGCGACGGCGTAGTAGAAGATGAACATGTTCGCGGTGAAGAGCGACAGCCCGAGCCCGCCCAGCACCGGCCCCATCAGGAGGGCCACGTTGATGAAGGCGGGCACGGCTGGCATGCCCATGCCGAGCAGCACGGCGAGGCCCATGGTGACGAAGAGCGCGAGCAGCTGGAACGAGAACGATCCGCCCTGCCCCAGCCCCAGGCCCTTCAGCCAGGTCAGCACGTCGACCGAGATGTAGAACGGCAGGCCGGTGAACTTGAGGCAGAAGTCGATGATCGAGACGGCGAGGAACATCAGGTAGAGCGTGGACATGGTGATGCCCGCGTCGCTGAGCCCGTCGACCACCTTGCGTGGCCGGGCACGCACCTCGGGATCGAGGAAGAGCAGCCCGAGCAGCAGGATCACCGCCCACCAGCCCGCGCTGCCGACGTCGCCGGCGGCATTGCGGTAGGTCTGGAGAAACCACGACAGGCTCTCGACCTGGCAAACCCCGGCCTCGGAGAAGCTGCGCACTGCGCCGAGGAGCGGGGCAAGGAGACCGCAGCCGACGCCCTCCTTCTTGGTCAGCAGCAGCACGAGGATCAGCAGGATCGGGCCGAAGATCATCATCAGGTTCAGCTTGTCCTGACGGTCGATGTGCATGTCGGGCGTGAGCTCGCCGATCGCCTTGATCCCCTGCTTGCGCGCCTGGAAGACGACCGAGAGGAAGAGGCAGAGGAAATAGGCGAGCGCGGGGATGATCGCGGCGATGATGACCTGGCTGTAGGGCACTGCCGTCATCGCGGCGAGCACGAAGGCGGCCACGCCCATCACCGGCGGCATGATCGAACCGCCGGAGGAGGCCGCGGCCTCGACCCCGCCGGCGAAAACGCGGGAAAAGCCGCGCTGGAGCATCATCGGGATGGTCAGCACGCCGGTGGACAACACATTGGTCACCGGGCCGCCCGAGATGGTGCCGAACATGGCGGAGGAGACGATGGCGGCATGGGCCGGGCCGCCGTTCAGCCGGCGGGTCCAGCGGAAGGCGAGCTTGATCAGCGATCTGCCCCCGGCAGAGGCGCCGAAGAGCGAGCCGAGCACGAGGTAGGGGAAGATCTCGTTGACGATGATATCGAGGAACCGGCCGAAGAAGCCGCTCGAGGTGCTGGTGAGCGCGTCGAGCAGGCGCGGGTATCCGTCGGACAGCAGCCGCGGCTCGCCGCCGAGCTTGGTGACGAGATACTTGCTGAGGCCGTCCGAGCCGAAGACATACCAGTTGAGCACGGTGATCATCGTCCAGCTCGCCACCACGATGGCGACCATGACGAGCGGCAGGCCCCAGACCTTGATGTTGTAGGCCAGGAAGGTCACCACGGCGAGCGCGACGACCAGCACGAGCAGGCCGCCGATGGAATTGATGCAATCGGGGTCATCCACCGTGGTCGGCTCTGGCAGGCCGAAGAGCGCGGCGTTCTCCTTCTCGATCTCGAGGGCCTGGGCGATGATCGCGGCCCGGTCGCCGGTGATCTGGTCGATCAGGCAGACGGCGGGGATCTCGTTGAGATAGGTGAAGGTCAGAACCAGCGTCATCACCACCAGTGCCACGTCGAGGAAGAGGCCGAGGTAGCGACGGCGCGGCGCGCTGTCGGACCAGTCACGCCAGATCGAGTGGGTCAGCACGACGATGAACATCATCATCACGAAGACCAGCGGGTAGAAATACTGGTAGGGGAACTTGCGGATCGCGATGAAGGGATTGCCCGAGACGCTCTTTGCGAGGTCGTCGAGGCCCGGAATGCCCGGCGTCGCGTTGATGAGCCCGATGATCACCAGCGCCAGGGCGAGCCAGTAGGCGATCTTCCGTCCGGTGCTGACGACGGGTGCGGGTGTGCTTTCGCTGCTCATGGGGGCGACCTTCGGGCTGGGCGGACGTGGGCGGGGTGGCGGGGGGCCCGGTTGCCCGGACCCCTGCCGCCTTCCGGATCAGGGCTTTGCGCAATCGGGCAGCGTCAGGCCCGCATCCTCGTAGGCCCGGACCGCGCCGGGGTGGAACTTGATCGGGTTCGCGCCGCACATGCCGGTGATCCGCGGGTCGACCTCGCCGAGGGCGACGAACTTCATGATCGGCGACTTGCCCTCGAAGGTCTCGAGATTGTCGAGGTAGAGCTTGGTGAGGGTATAGGCGAGTTCCTCGTCCATGTCCTTCGACACCACGTTGCCGCCGACGGTTGCCGGGCTGCGGAAGGTGCCATCCTCCGACTCGATCCGGATCGACTCGGGGAAGCTCGCCGAGGCGATATCGACCTCGAAGGCACCGGTGCCGGGGCTTTGCAGGTACTTCTGCATCGGCTCGCTCTCGTAGATTTCCTTGGGCACGGAATAGAGCGTCATGTTGCCCGCCGCCGAGGCCTGGGTCATCCGCGGGTCGGGGATGTAGACCGGCAGCACCATGGCATCGACCGAGCCGTCGGTCATCGTCTTCACCGCCTGGCCCCAGTCGACCTGGATGCCGGTGTAGCCCTCGCCGTCCTTCAGGCCGGTGACGAGCTGGATCAGCGCCCGGCCGTTGGCCAGCGCCGCGCCCTGCGGCGGGCCGTTGAGGATCTTCTTGCCCTCAACGTCGCCCCAGCCCTTCACCGGGGAGCTGTCGAAGGAGTAGAGGCTCATGCCGCCGAAGCCGTAGGTGAAGAGCACGGCCACCTTGTCGGCCAGCTCGGCGCCCTTCTCGGGGCCGAGGTTGGCGTAGGGGCCTGCGCCCTTCGACATAAGGAACGGCAGGATGAAGGGGGTCGCCGCGATGTCGGACTGGCCGTTGGCGACGTTGAGCAGGCTGTTGGTGAGCACCTGGTCGTCGAGCACCTGGAAGTTGGCCACGCCGGCCGCGCCGGCCAGCTCGCCCAGGGTGGCGTTGGCGACATGGTTCGAGGCGCCGCCGCCGGATGTCTCGACGGTGAGGTTGGACTGCGCCGTTGCCGAGGCGGCCACCAGGCCGAATGCGGCAGCCGCCGCGAGTGTTGTACGAATGGACATTGGTTCCTCCCTGTTGTCCGAAATTCCCTTGTGCCCGAGCGGGTCCGCCTCCATCGGATCGCCGCGTCAGGAGACTTCCGAAGACCTGGCAACCTTGCTGCGCACCAGCGCCTTCCGGTTGCGATACTTCGCCGTCAGCTCTGCCGGAGCGTCGCCCTCCTCAACCACGCCGAGCATCACGCCCCTGGTGCTGGGCTTGGTGCGGATACTCAGCAAGGCCTGGTTCGAGATCGTGGTGCGCTGAGACGGGCGGCGCGACCACCTGTCGAGCGCGGCGTAGAGCCGGTCGATGACTTGCTGATGCGCGGCGCTCTCGCCCAGATCCTCCAGCTCCTGCGGATCGGCCCGCAGATCGAAGAGCATGGGCCGGTAGCCGCCCTCGAAATGGATCATCTTCCAATCGCGGTCGGCGATCATGAAGGCGCGGGCGTCGCGGGTGCTCAGGTTGAGCGTATGGGCCAGCGGCCGCATCGAATAGTCGTACTCGCAGATCACGTAGTCCTTTTCCGCCACGGCCCCTCCGCGGAGGTGCGGCAGCAGCGAGCGGCCCTCGAGCACGTGGTCGACGGCAGCCGCATCGCCGCCGGCCACCTCGAGGAAGGTGGGCAGCAGGTCGATGCATTCGACAAGGGCATCGCTGACCGTGCCCCGGGTGGCATCCGCCTCGGGCGAGGGATCGTAGACGATCATCGGCACCTTGGCCGAGGCGTCATGGAAGAAGGTCTTCTCGCCCATCCAGTGATCACCGAGGTAATCGCCGTGGTCGGAGGTGACCACGATCATCGTGTCGTCCATCCGGCCGGTCTTCTCGAGCCAGGAGAAGAGCACGCCCATCTGGTCGTCGCATTGCTTGATGAGGCCCATGTAGGCCTTCAGCACCTTCTCGCGGACGTCGTCGCGCGAGAAGGCCTTGCAGACCGGCGCCTGCAACATGCCGGTGAAGATCGGGTGGCCCGCTCTCTCGGCCTCGGTGCGGACCACGGGCAGGAAGTGCTCGGGGCCGAACATGTCGTGGTAGGGCGCGGGCACGATGTAGGGCCAGTGGGGCTTGATGTAGCTCAGGTGGCAGCACCAGGGCCGGTCGCCCTGCGCCTCGATGAACTCCATGCCCCGGCGGGTGAGATAGGGGGTTTCGGCATCGTCCTCCTCGATGTTCGCCGGCAGGTCGGAGTTGTTCAGGAACCAGCCCGAGAGCACGTTTCCATCCTCGTCGATGCCGGAGTTGGCGTAATCGTGCCAGGGGTTGTCGCTCTCGTAGCCCTTGCTGCGCAGGTATTCGTTGTACCTGAGCGCGCCGCGGTCGTCGTAGAAGCCTTCCGGCCCCTCCGGGCGCATGCCGTCATCGCGCTCCCATACATCGAAGCCGCATTCGCTCACCCGCGCGCCGATCACGCTGTCGGGCTCCAGACCGAGCCGGGCCATGCCCTCGGCATCGGCGGCCATGTGGGTCTTGCCGACCAGCCAGCAGCCCATACCGGCCTCGCGGAGGTAGTCGCCCATGGTGCGCTCGCCCACCTTGAGCGGCACGTTGTTCCAGCAGGCGCCGTGGCTCGAAACATAGCGGCCGGTATAGGTCGACATCCGCGAGGGGCCGCAGAGAGGCGACTGGATGTAGGCGCGGTCGAAGCGCACGCCACGGCCAGCAAGCCGGTCGAGGTTGGGGGTGTGCAGATGCGGGTGGCCATAGCAGCTGAGGTAATCCCACCGCAGCTGGTCGAACATGATGAACAGAATGTTCTTAGGCTTTGGCATCAGGGCCCTCCTCTTTCTGCGGCCCGCGCCGGGACCGCCCTTGTAGCGGCGACGGCGGGGCTGCGCCTGCGTCCTCCCGCAAGCCCGCTCCCTCCCTGAGTGTCACATTCCGGCGCCGGAATGAAATAGAGAGTCGGCCCAAGTTATAGCGAAACAGCTATACCTCGGTGAGCAAGGCGACCGCTGTACGCAGCTCTTCCACCAGCGATTTTGCGGCAGGGGCGAGATCGGAGTCCACCAGATAGGAAATGCCCACCGCGCCCAGCAGGTCGTCGCCCCCGATTTGCAGCTTCACCGCCCTACCCTCCCGGAGCTCCTTGCGGAGCGAGCCCTCGGGCAGGAACAGCACCGCATCCTCCCTCTGCATGAAGGCACGGGAGAACTCATAGGAAACCGTCTCGATGCGGTTGGGAAAGATCGCCTGGCCGCTGGCGAAGAGGAACCTGTCGAGTTCCTGCCGGATGATCGTGCCCGGCATGGGCACCATCACCAGGTGGCGCGCGATCTGCTCGAGGGTGACCTCGTTGCTGGCGAGGATCGGGTGGCCGGGGCGGACCGCGAAGATCAGCGGTTCATCGTAGAGGTGCTCGAAGAGAACGCCCGTGAGCTGGTCGATCGACACCAGGCGGCTGGCCAGAAAGTCGATCCGCCCCTTCCTCAGCAGGTCGAGCAGTTCCGGCACGGTGGCCGTGTGCAATCGGACGGTGACCTCGGGGCGCGCGCGCTTGAAGCGCTGCACCGCGATCGGCACCAGCTCCCGCGCGACGTTGGGCAGAACCCCCAGCGCGACGACCTCCGATTGGCGGGTGCCGGCGGCCTGGGCGACGCCATTCTCGATCTGCGCCATTCCGGCCGTCAGCGACCGGCGCAGGGCTTCGCCCTCGGGCGTCACCGTCATGCCGCGCGCGCTGCGCACGAAGAGCTGCACCCCGATCGCCTCTTCCATTTCCCGCAGGGTGCGGGAGAGCGCCGGCTGCACCGTGTTCAGAACCTCCGCGGCCCTGGTGAGCGAGCCCTGTTCGCAGAGGGCCAGGAAGGTGCGGAAATGGCGCATGCGGAGCGTGGGGGGAAGCGACATGGCGAGAGCATTCATGCCAAGGCCCTGCCGGCGCAAGCGAAATCCCCCTGCCCGCCCGGCCTGAGGTTTTCCGACCGGGCTTTCCGTGAACTCTGCCCGGAAGACGTGCTAAGCTCCTCGCAGTCGAGGGGAGCGAGGCTTCGGGGAGGAGTTGCTTGACGACGAAAACTGACCCAGCGCGCGCTGCGGTGCGTAGTGCATTGCGGATGATCACAGCCGGGATTCAACGCCACATGCACTCTGCCGTCAAACCGGCATGCCACGATTGCCCCGGATACAGGTCCGCCGGGGACAGGGGCATATGATGGATGCGGTGAACCTCGACACCTGCGACCGCGAGCCGATCCACCTGATCGGGCGGGTGCAGCCCCACGGTGCCCTGATCGCTCTGGAGGCCGACAGCTTCATCGTCGATTTCGCCAGCACCAACACCGCCGATTTCGTCGGTGCGCTGCCGGCGGAGATCCTCGGAAGGCCCATCGCCTGGCTGATCGGCGAAGAGAACGCGGCGCAGCTTCCGGGGTTTGCGCTTGAGCCCTCGATGCCGGAGCTGCTGAAGCCCTGGTTCCTCGGCTTCGCCGCGCCCGACGGCACCCTCATCGAGCTCGAATGCCTGCCGCACCGGAACAACAACCACATCATCCTGGAGTTCTTCCATCCCGAGCAGGGGCCTGCCCCCGTCTGGGAAGACGAATACCTGCGGCGAGGGTTCATCTCGGAGCTCATAAAGCCCGATGCGTTGCACGAGCTGGCCGATGCGAGTGCGCGGATCATCCGGGAGGTGACCGGCTTCGACCGGGTGATGATCTACCGCTTCGCGGAGGACAAGCATGGCGAAGTGATCGCCGAAAGCACCAGCCGCGACGACAGCTTTCTCGGGCTGCACTACCCCGCCTCGGATATCCCCGATCCGGCGCGACGGCACTTCCTGCTCAATGTCATGCGGTCGATCCCCGACATCAACGGCGTTCAGGTGCCGATCGTGAGCCGCAGCGGCGCGGGGGCCGACGCGGACTCGGCCGATCCGCTCGACCTGACCTTCTCCAAGCTCAGGGCGGTGGCGCCGGTGCACGTCGAATACCTCAACAACATGGGCGTCGGCGCGAGCCTGTCGATCTCGCTCATCACCAACAACCAGCTCTGGGGCCTTGTCGCCTGCCACCACTACGGCCCGCGGCTGATCTCCTCGAGCCGGCTGCGGTTTGCCGAGTTGGTCGGGGGCACCACCTCGGCGCTGCTCCAGAGCATCGAGAACACCAAGCAGCTTCGGCGCAGCATCGAGGCCGAGAAGATCGCTTTCCGGATCGAACAGCAGGCGCGGGACGGCACGCCGTTGCGCCGCCTGATCGCCGACTGGGCCGACGACCTGATGGCGCTCATCGGGGCGCATGGCCTGCTGCTCTATCGCGGCGGCGGCATGGAGAGTTTCGGCACGGTGCCCGAGCAGGGCTTCGATTTCTCGGGGTTGCGCGGCCTCCTGGCCGATGGGGTGGCGACCACTTCGCAGCTGTCGGACGTGATCGACATGGACGAGGCGCAGATGCAGCAGGCGGCCGGCGCCGCGCTGCTGGGCCTGTCGGAAGACGGCGAGGAGTGCCTTGTCTTCCTGCGGCGCCACTTCGACCAGACGATCCGCTGGGCCGGCAAGCCCGACAAGATCGAGACCCGCACCGAGGATGGCATCACCCGGCTCTCGCCGCGCGGCTCCTTCGCGCTGTGGCGCGAGGAACGCAGCGGTCAGAGCCGGCCTTTCGACGCGACCGACAGGGATGCCCTGCGGATCCTGCGGCGGGCCCTCTTCGCGCTGAACAGCCTGGAGCACGAGCGCGCGGCGCGGGAGGCGCAGAAGATGGCCGAGGCCGAAGAGGCGCGCCTTCGCCATGCGCTGCTCGATGCCTCGCGGGCGAGCTCGTTGGGAGAGCTCGCCTCGGCCATCGCCCATGAGTTGAACCAGCCGCTCTCGGCGATCTCGAACTACGTGAATGCCTGCCGGCAGGAGTTCACCAACGCCGGCGTGGAGATTCCGGGCAAGGCGGCGCGGCTGATCGAGGATGCGGTGTCGGAATCCGCGCGCGCCGGAGACCTGATCCGCAGGGTGCGCAACTTCATCTCGGCGGGAGACCTGAACCCGGAGCCGATCGACCTGAACGAGGCGATCCGGCAGGGGCTCGACCTGGCGATGGTCTCCAACACGGTGCCGCAGGTGAAGGTGGACCTGCGCCCGGACCGGAGCCTGCCGCCGGTCTTTGCCGACAGGGTCCAGATCGGCCAGGTGGTGCTGAACCTGGCCCGAAACAGCCTGGCGGCAATGGAGACATCCGCGCGGAAGCTCCTGACGGTGGACGTTTCCGCCGCGGGCGACACCGTGGAGGTGACGGTGCGCGATACCGGCTGCGGCATTCCGCCGGAACAGCTGGGCCTCATCTTCGAACCGTTCCACGTGTCGACCACCAAGGGCATGGGCATCGGACTGTCGCTCTGCAGGTCGATCGTCGAAGCCCATGGAGGCCGTATCTGGGCGCAACCGGCGGACTCCGGTGCAACGCTGGTGTTCCGACTGCCGATCAGGGGGGTGCATGCTGACTGAAACCACCGAACCTTTCCTCATCCATGTGGTCGAGGATGACCCGGCGGTTCTGAAATCGCTCTGCGCGCTCCTGGAATCGCATGGGTACGAGACCGTGCCGAGCAGATCCGCCGAAGAGTTCCTGAAGCTGTTCGACCCCACGCAGAAGGCCGCCCTGGTGCTCGACCTCCGCCTGCCGGGCATGTCGGGGATGCAGTTGCAGAAGCATCTGGGAGAGCTTGGCATCTCGGTCCCGATCATCGTGGTGACCGCGCATGGCGACGTGCCCGTCGCGGTCAAGGCGATGCGGGCGGGGGCGATCGACTTCATCGAGAAGCCCGCCCAGGCCGCGCAGTTGCTGGAGGCGGTGAGATGGGCGGGCGGCCTGCTCTCGGGCCAGGCCGCCCCGGACGTGCCGAGGAAGATCATCGCGGACCGGCTCTCGAAACTGACCGAGCGCGAGCACGAGGTGCTGAAGCACCTGCTGCAGGGTCGGCTGAACAAGGAAATCGCGGCCGAGCTGGACATCAGCCAGCGCACCGTGGAGGTGCATCGGGCCCGTATCCGCGACAAGATGCAGGCACGCGGCATTGCCGATCTGATCCGGATGCTGGGCTGAAGCGCTCCGCCTCTCAAGGTACGTACAATTACGTAGTGGGAAATCCTAACTAGCCTGCCGACTTTGCCGCGCCCTACGGTTGACGCGGAGGAATAGGGCGTGCCGACCGTTCGAGCCTGCGGGCGAGTGCGAAACTTGGGCGCTTGCGGTTCGGGAGGAGCGAACCGTGCCGGCAGACACCCAGAAAGGTCGCTTGCGTTCATGGCAGACCGGCGCATGCGCAGCGTCGGCCACTGAAGATCGGGGGACTCGTTCACATCGCGGCAAGGGAGGTTCGGCCGAAATACCACGGGCCCGGCGTGTGACGGCCGAGGGCAGCACCCACAGAGGCTCGACGACTCCCGATCCCGTTGCCGAACCGGTCGCGTGCCATGTGAAGACGACGAAGACCCGCCACAAGCGCGGGCATTGGGAGGAAGACAGGTGCTGACAGAACCAGGGAATTTCGGCGTTCTTCAGTTCGCGCCCTACCGGCAGAGCCTGACCAGCATCCGCCGATTGAAGAGCCACCTGCCCGACCGGCTCGTTGCAGAACTTGCCCAGGAGGTGATCCGGCGCCTCGCCTCGCATGACCGCAAGCTTTCCAACCTGCCCCATGCGCCCTCGGAGGCGGAACTCGAAGAGCTGTGCCGCGCGCTGATCTCGCCCGACGACGAGGCAGCGGCGCAGATCATCACGGGCGTTCAGGCCGATCACGTGCCGATCACGGCGATCTACATGAAGTATCTCGCCGCCGCCGCGCGGATGCTGGGCGACTGGTGGCTCGAGGATCGTGCGAGCTTCGCCGAGGTCACCATCGGCACCGGGCGGCTTTTTGCCATCATGCGGGGGATGCGGCACCTGTTCGAGGCGCCCGCCGTCTCATCGCAGATTTCCGTGGTCTTCGCCTCGGTCCCGGGGGAGCAGCACACGCTCGGGGTGCGCATGGCGGCCGACCTTTTCCGGGATGACGGCTGGGACATCACCCTCCGGACCGGGTTGGATCATGACCAGCTGGTGGCCGACCTCGAGGATTTTCCGAGCAGCATCATCGGGCTGTCGGTGGGTGGGCAGCATTCGATCGAGCCGCTCTCGCGGCTGGTGACGGCGCTGCGCATCTGCTGCCCGCATGCACCGATCCTGGTCTGCGGGCAGGATATCGCGGGACTCCGGCCGCTGCTCGCGCTCATGGGGCTCGACGGCATCGCAAGCGATCTGGCCGAGGCGAAGGAGCAGGTGGCAGAGCTTTGGGATCTCGAGATGGCGCGGCTGGGCGGGCGGATGAACGGCGCCGGGGCCCCCGTCGCAGGCACCCGATCCGGCAAGACCTGAGAGCCCTGGCCTCAGGCCATGGCCGGCACGACATTTCTTTCGAGGTAGATCCTGAGCCAGGGCGCGAAGGCGCCCGGCTCCTGCCGAACCCGCTCGCGCAGGTGCTCGGACCCGATCCAGGCGGTGGCCATCACCTCGTCGGGATCGGGCGCAAGCCGGACCGGCGCTGGGAGGATGGCGGTGAAGACCTCGACCAGCTCATGCTCCACCAGCCCGCCGCCGACCTCGGCCCGGTATTCGACCGTCGAGGCCGGCGTGACCTCCACGTCGCGCAATCCCAGCTCCTCGCCCAGCCGCCGGACAGCGCAGGCTTCCCCGGTTTCGCCCCAGTCCGGATGGCTGCAGCAGGCGTTCGCCCAGAGGCCGGGCGTGTGATACTTGCCCATCGCCCGCCGCTGGATCAGCGTCTCGGCCCCGCAGAACAGGAACACCGACACCGCCTTGTGCCGGAGCCCGCGGCGGTGGACCTCGAGCTTGTCGACCGGTTGCAGCACACCCTCGATCCAGGCGGGAATCTCGGCCATCACACGTGCTCCGCCGAGACCAGGCCGGTGAGATGGGCCAGGTTCTTCAGGCCGATCTTCAGGTGCGCCATCGGGCGGGCGCGCACAAGGCGCTTGTTCATGTAGGCCTCGAAGGTGAGGCGCTGCACGTCGATGTCGTGGCAGAGCGAGACGAAGCGCTCGCGCCGCTCGTCGGAGCGGTAGTAGGCCTTCTGCATCGAGGCCAGAACGCGGAAGACGGTCTTGTGCTCGCGCATGAAGAGGCGGCGGGCAAGCTGAAGGTCGGCTGCACGGCCGGAGGCGAGGCTGGCGGCGGCGGCGCTGGCCGCCACCCTTCCGCCGACCATCGCGTAGTAGATGCCCTCGCCCGAACTCGGCGCGACCACGCCGGCGGCATCTCCCGCAAGCACCACGTCGCGGCCGTTGTCCCAGCGGTCCAGCGGCTTCAGCGGGATCGGCGCACCCTCGCGGCGCAGGGTGGCACAGTCGGCGAGACCGCTGGCCGCGCGCAGATGGGCGGTCGCCTGCTTCAGGTCGAAGCCGCCGACCATCGATCCCATCCCGACGCTCGCCTGCCGCCCATGGGGGAAGACCCAGCCGTAGAAATCGGGCGAGATCCGACCGTCGTAGACCACGTCACAGCGATCGGGCCGATAGTCGCCGCCCGCGGGGGCGGCGATGATCTCGTGGTAGGCGATCACATAGGGGATGCTGGCCCCGCCTGGCACCTCGTCGCGGGCCACACGAGAGCGGGCGCCATCGGCGCCGATCACCAGCCTGGCCTTCAGGCGCAGCTCCCGGCCTGTCGGGCGGTCGCGGTACACCACCGTGGGGCCATCGCCCCGCTCGATGCGCAGATAGGTGCCTGTGTGGCGGCTGGCGCCGGCCTGCTCGGCACGCGCACGGAGGAACGGGTCGAAGCTTTCACGGTCGACCATGCCCACGAAGCCGTCCTCGATCGGGATGTCGACCTTGCGGCCCGTGGGCGAGATCATCCGCGCGGTGCGCACCTTGGCGACGAGCTGATCGTCGGGGATGGCGAAATCCTCGATCAGGCGGGGCGGAATGGCACCGCCGCAGGGCTTGATCCGCCCGGCCCGGTCGAGCAGCGCGACCCGGTAGCCAGAGCGGGCCAGGTCTTCCGCGGCTGTGGCCCCTGCGGGCCCGCCTCCGACAACGACGACATCGTACATGCTCATTCTCCCGGAACCAGAATTTCGACCCGCGGGCGCGCGGCGCCAATCACCCGCAGCGCCATCACGGCGGTAGCGGCGAAGAGCAGCGCCTCGCCGATGAACACCGTGCCGAAGGCGGTGGCATCGGGCAGCACGCTGCGGGCGAGGTCGACCGCGGCGGCGCCGACGAGCCCGCCGAAACCCGCAGCGAGGGCCTGCGCCGCGCCCCAGAGCCCCATGCGCGTGCCCTCGCGGCCTGCCCGCCCCTGCCCGGCCATGGCCATCATCGAAGCGATGGCGCCGACGGCGAACATGCCGTTGAAGAAGCCCAGCGTGACCACCGCAGGCACCAGCCCGCCGGAGCCGGATGCGCCGAGTGCGGCGATCGCGAGCAGGCTGGCGGAAGAGCCGAGGCAGCCGGAGATCACCCAGGCGCGCAGGCTGCCGATGCGGAGACCGGTCGCGGCGACTCCGACGGTCAGCATGCCAAGGAAGACGCCGCCGTTCTGGGCGCCCGAAAGTTGGGTGGACTGGCCCGGCGTGAAGCCGAAGACCAGCCCGGCATAGGGCTCGAGGATCAGCTCCTGCATGAAGTAGGCGGTCATCGACAGGAAGACGAAGAGGGTGAAGTTGCGGGCGGCGGGCTCGGCCCAGACCTCCCGCAGCCCGTCACGGAAGCGCGGGGCGGTTGCGGCCCGCGGCGCACGCCCCAGCCCGGCCTCGATGCCGCGCACGGCCAGGGCAGTCAGCAATATCGCGCCGAGCGTGACGGTGCCGACGACCTCCAGCAGGCGGAGCGGGGAATAGGGATCGAGAAAGGCACCGGCGCTGCCTGCGGTCACCGCGATGCCGGCGATCATCATCAGCCAGGTGATGGTGGCGGCGGCAGCGCGCCGCCCGGGCGGCGTGGCCGCCGCCAGCAGGGCCAGCAGCGAGGTGCCCGAGGCACCGACGCCGAGGCCGATCAGGGCATAGGCGACGACCGAAAGCGCGAGGGCGGCGGCGAAGGAGCTGTCGAAGAGCACCACCCCGATCGCCGCCCCGAAGGCGCCGAGCCCGAGAGCAGCCATGCCGCCGACGATCCACAGGGTGCGGCGCCCGCCGATGTCGGACAGGAAGCCCCAGTTCGGGCGGGTCACCTGGATGCCGTAGTGCAGCGCCACCAGCAGGCCCGGAAGCACCGCGGGCAGCGCCATTTCGACCACCATCAGGCGGTTGAGCGTGGAGGTGGTGAGCACGACGATGGCGCCGAGGGCCAGCTGCACGAGACCGAGACGGAAGATCGTGAGCCAGCCGGACATGTCAGCCTCCCATCCCGCGGAGCGCGAAGGCCGCGACCATCATTCCGCTGACGTAGAGCGACACGCCGGTCGCGTTGTACCAGGGCGCGCGGCCGCGCGGATCCGACAGCAGCACCCGCATCGCCCAGAGCTGGAGCAGGAGCAGCGCGGTGATTGCAAGCGCATGCCAGGGCCGGTCCCAGGTGAAGAGCAGCGCCGCCACCGCCACCTGCGGCACGGCCATGACCCAGCAGGCGACACGCGCCGCGCGCGCCGGGCCGAGGGTGACAGGCAGCGAGCGCACACCTGTCTGCCGGTCGCCCTCCAAGGCCTTGAAATCATTGAGTGTCATGATGCCGTGGGCACCCAGGGCATAGAGCAGCGCGAGGGCGATGACGGGCGCCGAGGGCGCGCCGGCCGAGAGCACGGCGGCCCCGGTGAACCAGGGTAACCCCTCGTAGCAGAGGCCCACGAGGCCGGGCCCGAGGACGCCGGAGCGCTTCAGCCGGACGGGCTCGGCGGAGTAGGCCCAGGCCGCGACAACGCCGAAGACGGTTGCGCCGAAGCCCCAGGGCCCCAGCGCCGAGCCGAGCAGCAGGGCCAGCACGCTCATCGCCAGCGCGATCCACAGGCCCCATCGGCCCGGGATGGCCCCGGAGGGAATGGGGCGGTCGGGCTCGTTGATGGCATCGACGTGCCTGTCGCACCAGTCATTGGCCGCCTGGCTCATGCCGCAGACCACCGGCCCGGCCAGCAGCATCCCCAAGGCGACCTGAAGCGGTGCCGAGGTGACCGGCACGCCGGAGGCAACGACGCCGCAAAGATAGGCCCAGACCGGCGGAAACCAGGTGATCGGCTTGATCAGCGTCAGAACGGCCCGCGGGCGGGGCAGGCTTGATCCGACATGCTCTGACTGGATGACACTCATGGTGTCAATTAAACTATACAATCAGGAGTCGGGAAAGGGTTTTTCGCCGGAGCGGTCCGATGCGCCTCAGCCGTCGGCGTCGGGGTTGTGAATGCCGTGCTTGCGCAGCTTCACGTAAAGGCTCTGGCGCGACAGGCCCAGCATCTCCGCTGCGGCGACGCGGTTGTTTCCGGTCAGTTCGACGGCGGTTTCGATGCAGATCTTCTCGATCACGTCGGAGGTGGCCGAGACGAGATCCTTCAGCGGCGCGGTGCCGACGAGATCCATCACGTTCTTCATGCCCTCCTCGCTCACCGCGGCGGCGCCGTTGGCCGCGTCCGGGAACTCGGCCGGCATCGCCTCGCGCAGGATGAAGCCGTAGCCCAGGTCATCGCCCCGCTCGGCCAGCCGGGTGGCGGAGATGTCGACGCTGGACCGGGTTCCGGTGATGCTGGCGAGCTGCGCCACGTAGCTGCGCATCCGCCCCTGCTTGCCGGCACCCTCGAGGATCAGCTTGAGGTCGATGCTGCCGCGCACGAGAAAATCGCCCAGCCACTTGCCCCGCACGTCGCGGAGTTCGGCGGCATCTGCGAGCACCAGGAAGGCCTCGTTCGCCTCGCGGATGTTGCCCTGCGCATCGGTGAAGACAACGGCATCGGTGGTTGCCGCGAAGAGCGCGGAGAGCGATTGGGCAAACTCGGGCCCTGCCCTGCCGTCCTGCTCGGCCACGGAGAGACGGCAGAGCATGCAGAGGTCTCCGGCCGCGCGGAACATCTCGGGGAAGACGGTGATCACGCGGCCGTTGCGGCGCGCCACGGCCTCGACGCCCCTGTTTCCCTCGGCGCCGGAGGCGGCCTTCAGGCTGTCCATGAACTCGCCCGGGCGGCGGCCGTCGAAGGTTTGCGCGAGCGAGCCGCCGGTGAGCGAGTCGACACTGCCGCCCAGAAGCGCAGCCGCCGCACCATTGAGGTCGCGGATGCGCCCCTTCTGCGGCTCGACCAGCACGATCGGGGTTTCGGAGGCCTCCAGCACCACGCGGAAGAAGGTGGTTTCGCTCCGCAGCCTCTGCTGGTCGCGCTCGCGGCCCATCTGCTCCTTGACGAGCCTTTGCTGCAGCTCTGCGATCGGCTGCAGGTCGCGCCCGAGCAGCAGCAGGGCACCGCCGTCATCGACGCGGTGCAGCGTGTAGCGCACCGGAAATTCCCACGTCGCGTTGTCGAAGTGGTTCAGCTCGAGCGGGCGCGGCACCTTCGTCGGATCGGCCCGGATCTCGTCGCGCCGCCGGGTGAACTTGGGCTTGCTCTCCTCGGTCAGGAAGCCGGTGAACGCGCGCCCCACCCAATGGTCGAGGCAGCCGAGCGAGGGGCTGTCGGGGTTGACGGAGATCCCGGCAACCACGCCTTCGGCATCGATGTGGACGGCGATGTCGGCGGCCTGTTCCAACAGGTTGGAAATGCTGGCGCTCTCGGGCAGGACACCGGCCTTCATCGGATGCGCATTCGGGCCCTGTCGTGTCACGTTCTACTCCTCGCAACGAAATGCCGTCTGCGCCCGCCTACCTCAATCTCTCGAAACTCGACCCGGTTCCAATCGCCCAACGGTCACATCGCTCCAATGCCTCGTGCGCCGTCTTTACGGCATGATCCGCACCTGTCAACTCAGCAACATTGGCGAATGTCCGAACCGCACGTCCGCCGATCATCACAGGCGGAACGTGATCCAAATTCGAGCGCAGATACTCTATGAGTTCCGCAGCCTTTTCAAGGGTGCTCTCGGTCGCGGCGGTCAGGCCCAGCGCCGAGAAACCGGACCGCTCGACGAGGTGCACCAGCTCCTCGCGGCGCAGCCCGATGCCCATGCGGACCGAAACCCCGAGACGGCGCAGCTGATCGGCGGCCACGAAGGCACCGAGCGAATGGTCCTCGAAGCGGGGCACGATCATCAGGAAGGACCGCGGCGGCGGGGCACCGCGGGCGGGTTGCGGGGGCAGGTCCGAGGCATGGTCGCGGATGAGGGCCTGGAGACGCCCGGCGCCCACAGTCACCTCGACAAAGCTGGCCCTGTCGGCGACCCAGAGCTCACCGAGCCGCAGGGCCGCTGAGGGGATGTAGTCGTCGATCAGTTCCCGGCGTCCGACGCCGCGGGCCATGAGGGCCGCGACCACGCTGACATGGCAGGCCTCGGAAGGCGCCGTGAGCGCCTCGACCAGGCGCGCGACCCGGTCGTCGCGGCCTGTGGGCGCTTCGGTGACGCGGATCCTGGTGACGTTTCGCAATGCAGCCTCCACCAAAAACCGTATCGCCGGCCTCTGGGCAGTTTGCAGTCCCGTTCCGTCGGCAAAAACGGCCTCATCCATTGGCCCCTCCTCGGACTCAGCGGATCACGCCATCGCTGGCGCTGGTAGGGAATCTGCGCAGATTTCAATGAGTCTGCACGGATGCGATGGAATGTCAATTTCGATTGACAATCTTGCGGTGAAATCGGTGTCCACCCGGATAATCGCAGCTACACACGCGTGGAGACTCCCAGTGAAAGCAGCCTATACAGTGTTTTTATTCATAAAATGCGGAGATTTGGGCCACCCGACCCAACCTGGATCCGCTCGCCAAATGTGTAAATGTTTGTTGACACACTTGAGGCAAGACCCCTAGCATCGGAACCGGAAACACAGCTGTGAGGGCCAACATGACGCACAGCACGCATCACACCACCGCCACACCCGGGCTCTACACCGAGGCCCAGCGTGCGCGGCGCGATGCCTCAGTCTGGACGATCGTTCAAGCCATACTGGCACCCGCGCAGTTCGCCGTGTTCCTGCTGTCGCTGGCGCTGGTGCTTCGCTTTCTCATCACCGGCGACGGCTACGAGGCGGCGACGCTCTCGATCGTGGTGAAGACCGCGTGCCTCTACCTGATCATGGTGACCGGCGCGATCTGGGAGAAGGTCGTGTTCGGCCAATACCTCTTTGCGCCTGCCTTCTTCTGGGAAGACGTCTTCAGCTTTGCGGTGATCGGGCTGCACACGGCGTACCTCTGGGCGCTGTTCACCGGCGCGCTGGCCCCTGCCGGGCTTATGGTTCTGGCCCTCGCGGCCTATGCCGCCTACGTCATCAACGCGGGCCAGTTCCTGATGAAGCTGCGCATGGCGCGCCTGCAGGCGCAGGCGGCGACATGACCCGGCAGGATCGCCCCTCGCCGCCGAACGGCTGCCGGGACGCGCCGATCCTGCGACAGCGCGGCCAGCACGAGGTGTTCTGCGGACTGACCGGGATCATCTGGCTGCACCGCAAGATGCAGGATGCCTTCTTCCTCGTTGTCGGCTCCCGCACCTGCGCCCACCTGCTGCAATCCGCCGCCGGGGTCATGATCTTCGCAGAGCCCCGCTTCGGAACCGCGATCCTCGAAGAGACCGATCTCGCCGGTCTCGCCGATGCGCAGGCGGAACTGGAGCGCGAGGTCGACCGGCTGCTTGCCCGCCGCCCCGACATCCGCCAGCTCTTTCTCGTGGGCTCCTGCCCTTCCGAAGTCATCAAGCTCGACCTTGCCCGCGCCGCCGAGCGTCTTTCTGCGAAACATGCGCCGAAGGTCAGGGTGCTGAACTACTCGGGCTCGGGCATCGAGACGACCTTCACCGAAGGCGAGGATGCCTGCCTCGCCGCGATGGTGCCCGCCCTGCCCCACACCGACGCGCGGCAACTGCTGCTGGTCGGCGCCCTGCCCGACGTGGTGGAGGACCAGGCCCTCGACCTGCTCGACAGGCTGGGCATCGGCCCGGTGCGCGTTCTGCCCGCCCGCCATGCCGACAGCGGCCTGAGCCTCGGCCCCGATACGGTCTTTGCCCTGACACAGCCATTCCTCGGCGGAACCCATGCCGCTCTGGAAAGGCGCGGGGCGCGTCACATTCCTGCGCCCTTCCCATTCGGCGAAGAAGGCACCACGGCGTGGCTTCGCGCCGTCGCGCAGGAATTCGGTGTCGATCCCGCAAGGTTCGATGCCGTGACCGGCGCGCCCCGCGACCGCGCCCGCCGCGCCGTGGCGCAGGCGGCAGAGGGGCTTTCGGGCAAGTCGGTGTTCTTTTTCCCGGACAGCCAGCTCGAAATTCCGCTCGCGCGCTTTCTCACCCGCGAATGCGGCATGACCGCCCTCGAGGTCTCGGCCCCCTACATCCACAAGGCCGTCGTGGGCCCCGACCTGGACCTGTTGCCGCCCGGACCGACGCTGGCCGAGGGCCAGGACGTGGAGCTGCAGCTCGACCGATGCCGCGCCGCGCGGCCCGACCTGACGGTCTGCGGCCTGGGCCTCGCCAACCCGCTGGAGGCCGAGGGGCTCGCCACCAAGTGGGCGATCGAGCTGGTGTTCACCCCGGTGCATTTCTACGAGCAAGCCGGCGATCTGGCCGCGCTCTTCTCGCGCCCGCTGCGCCGTCGCGCCGCGCTCCGGCTGGAGGCGGCGGAATGAAGCTCTCGGTCTGGACATATGAAGGCCCGCCCCACGTGGGGGCCCTTCGTGTGGCGACGGCGATGAAGGGCCTGCATTACGTGCTGCACGCGCCGCAGGGCGACACCTATGCCGACCTGCTCTTCACCATGATCGAACGGCGCGACCATCGCCCGCCGGTCACCTACACCACCTTTCAGGCCCGTGACCTTGGGGCAGACACCGCGAACCTGTTCAGGACGGCCTGCCGGAATGCCTATGACCGCTTCGCGCCGGAGGCGATGATCGTGGGGGCCTCCTGCACTGCCGAGCTGATCCAGGATGACCCGGGTGGCATGGCCGAGACGATGGGCCTGCCCTGCCCCGTCATTCCGCTCGAGTTGCCCAGCTACCAGCGCAAGGAGAACTTCGGGGCCGACGAGACCTTCTTCCAGATCGTCCGGGCGCTGGCGAAGCCCGTGGCCCGGACCGAGCGCCTCACCGCCAACCTGATCGGCCCCACCGCCCTGGGCTTCCGCCACCGCGACGACATCACCGAGATCATCGCGCTGCTGGATGACCTCGGCATCGCCGTCAACGTGACCGCGCCCTATGGCGCCCGGCCTGCCGACATCGCCCGCCTCGGGGCCGCCCATGTGAACGTGCTGATGTATCCCGAGACCGGCGAGACCGCCTGCCGCTGGATGGAGCGCGAGCTGGGCCAGCCCTACACCCGCACCGTGCCGATCGGCGTGGGGGCGACCCGCGATTTCGTGCAGGAACTCAGGGCTATGACCGGATGCCCCGGGACTCTCGACGAAAGCCGCCTGCGCTTGCCCTGGTATGCCTCCAGCGTCGATTCCACCTATCTGACCGGCAAGCGGGTGTTCCTCTTCGGGGATGGCACCCACGTGGCCGCCGCCGCCCGGATCGCCCGGGACGAGATGGGCTTCGAGGTGGTGGGGCTGGGCTGCTACAACCGCGAGATGGCGCGCCCGATGCGGGCGCTGGCGCGGGAATACGGCGTCGAGGTGCTGATCACCGATGACTATCTCGATGTCGAGGCCCGGATCGAGGCGCTTGCGCCCGAACTGATCCTCGGCAGCCAGATGGAGCGGCACATCGGCAAGCGGCTGGGCATTCCCTGCGCGGTGATCTCCGCGCCGGTGCATGTGCAGGATTTTCCGGCCCGCTACTCGCCGCAGATGGGCATCGAGGGTGCCAACGTGATCTTCGACACCTGGGTGCACCCGCTGGTGATGGGGCTCGAGGAGCACCTGCTGCACATGTTCCGCGACGACTTCGAGTTTCACGATGCGGCGGGGCCGAGCCATCACGGCGGGCATATGCCGCGGCCCGCGGCAGAGCAGGCGCCCGGCCCTGTGCTGGACGCCGCGGTGACCTGGCAGAGCGAGGCCGAGCGCGAGTTGCGCAAGGTGCCCTTCTTCGTGCGCGGCAAGGCACGGCGCAACACCGAGAGCTTCGCCGCCGAGCGCGGGCTGCGCGAGATCGGCATCGACACCCTTTACGAGGCGAAGGCCCATTATGCGCGATGACGCCCATATGCCCGTGCCCTACCGGATCGTGATCCTCACGCTGGATTCGCACGCCGCCGGTCCCTGTGCCTGCGCCGCAGAGCGCCTCTCCGCCGACTTCCCCGGCCTGTCGATCTCGATCCATGCGGCTGCCGAGTGGAGCGAGGATCCGGGCGCGCTGGACCGGGCGCGTGCGGCGGTGGCGCGGGGCGACATCATCGTGGCCAGCCTGCTGTTTCTCGAGGAGCACATCGAGGCAATCCGCCCCGACCTGGAGGCGCGCCGCCCGCATTGCGACGCGATGGCCGGGATCATCTCGGACGCCAAGATCGTGCAACTGACGCGGATGGGCACGCTCGACATGTCGGCCCCCGAAAGCGGCACCCGCAAGCTGCTGAAAAAGCTGCGCGGCGGTGGCGGCAAGTCCGCGCCCGACAACGGCGCCCGCAAGATGCGGATGCTGCGCCGCCTGCCCCGCATCCTCAAGCTGATCCCGGGCCGGGCGCAGGATCTGCGCGCCTGGTTCCTGACGATGCAGTACTGGCTCGGCGCCTCCGACGACAACGTGGAGGCGCTGGTGCGCTTCCTGGTCTCGCGCTACTGCCGCCGGGCGGAGTGGCGCGGTGTCCGTGCGCCCGCGCCGACGGACTACCCCGACACCGGCCTCTACCACCCCGACCTGCCGGCCCGGATCACCACCGACCCTGCCGATCTGCCACGCCCGGAGGAGGCGCAGGCCACCGTCGGGCTGCTGATGATGCGCAGCTACGTGCTCTCGGGGGATACCGCGCATTACGACGCGGTGATCCGCAGCCTCGAGGCGCGCGGATTGCGGGTGCTGCCGGCCTTCGCCGGCGGGCTCGATGCGCGCCCGGCGATCGAGGCCTACTTCCTCGGGGCGGAGGGCGCGAAGATCGACGCTCTGCTCTCGCTCACCGGGTTCTCGCTGGTGGGTGGCCCGGCCTACAACGACAACGCCGCCGCGGTGGCGCTGCTGAAGGCGCTCGACGTGCCCTATCTCGCCGCCCATCCGCTGGAGTTCCAGACGCTCGACCAATGGGCCAGGGCGCCGCAGGGCCTCGGGCCGATCGAGACCACCATGCTCATCGCGCTGCCGGAGCTGGACGGCGCGACCAACCCTGTCGTCTTTGCCGGCCGCCATGGCGAAGAGGGCTGCTCGGGCTGTGCCCGCGCCTGCGCGCCAAGCGGCCTGCTGCGCGCCATGGCCCCCTGCCCCGAGCGGATCGAGGTGCTGGCGGACCGTGTCGCGCGGCTAGCCGCCCTGCGCCGGTCGCAGGTGGCCCGGCGCCGCGTCGGCATCGTGCTCTTCGGCTTTCCGCCCAACGCGGGCGCCGCCGGTACCGCGGCCTATCTCGACGTGTTCCGCTCGCTCCACAACACGCTCGGGGCGATGGCGGAGCGCGGCTATGACGTGACCCCGCCGGCCACGGTGGAGGCGTTGCGGGAGGCCGTGCTGGAGGGTTCGGCGCGGCAGTACGGGCAGGAGGCAAACGTCGCCGATCATGTGCCCGCCAACGACATCGTCGCCCATACGCCCTGGCTGAAGGAGGTCGAGGCGCAATGGGGCCCGGCGCCCGGGCGGCACCAGTCGGACGGGGCCGGGGTGTTCATCCTCGGGGCCCGCTTCGGCAACGTCTTCGTCGGGTTGCAGCCCGCCTTCGGCTACGAGGGCGACCCGATGCGCCTGCTGTTCGAGCGCGGCTTTGCCCCGACCCATGCCTTCACCCAGTTCTATCTCTGGCTGCGCAACAGCTTCCGGGCCGACGTGCTGCTGCATTTCGGGATGCACGGCGCGCTGGAGTTCATGCCCGGCAAGCAGACCGGCCTGAGCGGCGCCGACTGGCCCGACCGCCTGATCGGCGACATGCCGAACGTCTATCTCTACGCCTCCAACAATCCCTCCGAGGCGACGCTCGCCAAGCGCCGCACGGGGGCGATCACCATCTCTCACCTCACACCACCGCTTGCCACCGCCGGGCTCTACAAGGGGCTTGCCGAATTGAAGGACAGCCTCACGCGCTGGCGCAATGCGGCGCCCGATGCGCCGGAGCGCGTCGAGATCGAGGCGCTCATCGCCGAGCAGGCCGCCGCGGTGGACATGGAGGGCATTGCGCCCGAGGCCCTGTGGCAGAAGCTCCTCGACACCGAGAATGCGCTGATACCGGAGGGCCTGCATGTGGTGGGTGAGCCGATGACGGCAGAGGCCCGCGCGGACTATCTCGGCCTGATGGCCGACGCGGATGACGCCACCCGCGCACAGGTGGAGAGCCTGCTGCGGACCGACAGCGAGATACCGGCCTTGCTGCATGCGCTCGACGGGGGCTTCACCCCGCCGGTGCATGGCGGCGACCTCATCCGCTCGCCCGACATCCTGCCCACGGGCCGCAACATCCACGC
>CAYVQK010000012.1:0-33263 GCA_964454145.1 uncultured Oceanicola sp.
AGCTCCAGCGCGCCGCCCGGCTCGAGGCTCACGTTGGCGCCGTCCTTGGTGAGGCCGATGAGATGCCCGCCCTCCTCGACCGGCGCCCAGCCGAAGCGGTCGCGCAGGCCGGAGAGCACGGCGTGAATGGATCGCTCGCCCTCGTAGGGCAGCGGCTTCAGCGTGTCCTTGCAGTAGCCGAACTTCTCGTGCTCGGTGCCGATCCGCCAGTCTTCCTTGGGCCTGCAGCCCGCGGCCAGGTATTCGGCAAGTTGCTCGTGCCGCTCGATCGGCCCGCCGCCGGACTGGGGGATAGACATATTGGGCTCCGGGTTTTCTGGCCGTCTGGAGTGCCAGACTTGGCGGCACGGGCGGTGAAGTCAATGCACCAGAAGTCTATCCTTCTGCCACACGATGAAGAGCCGCGGCTCGGTGCTTCCCGAGGCCGCGATGACCTGCTCGTAACGGGCGCCGGGGAAGCCGGCAAGAGCATCCACCATCTTCTCCGATCCGGCGGCGGAGGCGGGGATGCGGGCGGTGCCTTCGGGGGTGACCCAGAGCCAGAAGAGATCGTCGGTCATCGGGCCTTCACCGGTGGTCTCGATCTCGACCCGCACCACCTCGGGGAGCGACACCACCATGCCGCCCTCGCCGGTCATGTAGCGCAGCGCGCCCTCGTCGAGCTCGATCAGCCCGCGCCCGCCGGAGCGGGGGCGGATGCGGGCGCGTTGCAGCCCGGCGTAGAAGCCGAACAGGCCGAAGGCGATGAGGGCAACGGCGAACCACCAGGCGATGCCCGAGGTGCGAAACCCGAGCCAGACCCCGACGGCGATGATGAAGGCCCCCGCGATGCACTCGCGCCAGCGGTGGAGCTGCTTCTGCGCCTCGGGCCGGATCAGGCTCATGCCGCCACCTGCACCGGCTGCGGGCGGGAGAGGATGGCGATGCGGTACTGCCCCACCAGCCGGAAGCCGATCGCCTCGTAGGCCCGCGCCGCGGCGGCATTGTTGGCGAAGAGCACGGCCGTCCGGGTGCCCTTCGCCCGCTCCTCCGCCAGCAGCGCCGCCGTCACCCTTCGGCCGCGCCCGGCGTTGCGCAGATCGCGGGGCACGTGAACGGAGCCGAGCTGCACCATGTCGCCCGCCCGGGCGTTGATGCCCGCCATGGCCACCGGCCTGGAGCCGTCCTCGAGCAGCAGGCGCAGGCTGTCTTCCCCCACCACCCGCGCGGCGCGCCTGCGGGCATCGGCGGAGGCCTGGAGCTTGTTGGAGGTGAAGCCGGTGTCGAGGAAATGCTCGAAGAACCAGCTCTTCAGCAGTTGTTCGTCGCCGGGCTGTGCGGGGCGGATCTGTGCTTTGGGGTCTTCCAGCTCCGACAGCTCCAGCCGGTAGAGCGGCTCGGCGTGGTTCAGGGTGAAGCCAGCATCCGCCAGCCCGAGGCCCGCCAGCGCCGCCTGTACCTGCCCGTCCTCCCCGGTCATCCCGCAGATCTTGCGGCCTGCCAGCACATTCGCCATGGCCTGCCAGAACCCCGGCACCTCGCCCGGCACCTGCGCCATCAGGAAGCCGTCGTTGTTGCAGCCCGCCACCGCGCGGATCTCGCCCTGCTCGGTCTCGGCGAGCCAGTAGGTGCTGGAATGGGGATGGTCAGACGGCACCAGCCCGTGGGTGGCGAGGTTGCCGCGCAGGAACATCGAGGTGTTGGCGTGCTGCGCCAGGAAGGCCTCCAGCCGCCCTTCCTCGCCGGGTTCGGCGCGGCGGATCATCGCCAGTCTCCGTGGGTCGTCTGCCAGAGCGTCAGCGCGGCGACGGCGGCGGTGTCGGCGCGCAGGATGCGCGGGCCGAGGGCCACCGCATGGGCCTGGGGCATCGCCAGCAGCCGCGCGCGCTCGGCCTCCGAGAAGCCGCCTTCCGGCCCGATAAGCACCGCCCAGGGCCCGGGCGCGCCGCCGAGCTTGCGATCCTCGCCCACCAGCGCCTCGTTGCAGAACATCAGGCTGCGCTCCTCCGGCCAGCCATCAAGCAGGGCGGAGAGCTTCACCGGCTCGGCCACCTCCGGCACGAAGGTGCCGCCGCATTGCTCGGCAGCCTCCACGGCGTGCGCCTGCAACCTGTCCACCTTCACCCGCTCCGCGTTGGTGAACTCGGTCAGCACCGGCACGATCCGCCGCGCGCCCATCTCGGTCGCCTTCTCCACGATGAAGTCGGTCCGCGCCTTCTTGATCGGCGCGAAAAGCAGCCACAGGTCGGGCGGCGCCAACTGCGGGGCGGTCTGCTCGCGGCACGCCAGCACCGGGTTGCGCTTGTTGGCCACCAGAACCTCGGCCAGCCACTCGCCGGCCGCGCCGTTGAACAGCAGAACCCCGTCGCCAGCCGAGAGCCGCATCACCCCGAAGAGGTAATGCGCCTGCTCCCGCGACAACGCAACGGTTTGCCCCGGGCCCAGCGGGTGGTCTACATGGAGGCGGACTTTCGCTTTCATGGGGCCAGAGATATGTCTGCCGAACCCGAAACGCCAGCGGGACAGGTGGCCGATGCCGTCACCGGCAACTGGGTGGACCGCTGGGCCCCCGCCGCGGCACGCCCCTACTTCCGCCTCTCCCGGCTCGACAGGCCGATCGGCACATGGCTGCTGCTGCTGCCCTGCTGGTGGGGCGTGCTCCTGGCCGCCGCCTCCACCGGCTGGCGCTGGTTCGACCTCTGGATCATCGCGGGCTGCGGGCTGGGGGCGATCCTGATGCGCGGCGCGGGCTGCACCTGGAACGACATCACCGACCGCAACATCGACGGCTCGGTGGCCCGCACCCGCTCGCGGCCGATCCCCTCGGGCGCGGTGAGCGTGAAGCAGGCGCTGGCCTGGATGGTGATCCAGTCGCTTGCGGCCTTCCTGATCCTGCTCACCTTCCCGCCCACCGCGATCTGGCTCGGCATCGGCTCGCTCGCGCTCGTGTGCATCTACCCCTTCGCCAAGCGCTTCACCTGGTGGCCGCAGATCTTTCTTGGCCTCGCCTTCAACTGGGGCGCTTTGCTGGCCTGGGCGGCGCATACGAACAGCCTCTCCCTCGCGCCGGTCTTCCTCTACGCCGCCGGCATCGCCTGGACGATCTTCTACGACACGATCTACGCCCACCAGGACATCGAGGATGACGCGCTCATCGGGGTGAAATCCACCGCCCGCCTCTTCGGCGACAATTCGCCCTCCATCCTCCGGCTCTTCATGGCGCTCTCCGTAACGCTGCTTACGGTTGCGATGATCGCCGCGCTGATCGAGCCCGCCTCGCCGCTGCAACTGGCGCTTGCGGCCTGCGGGGCCTGGGCGATGGGCTGGCACATGGCCTGGCAGCTCGGCCAGCTCGACATCGACGATCCCGCCACCTGCCTGCGGCTGTTCCGCTCCAACCGCGACGCCGGGCTCATCCCCGTGCTGTTTCTCGCCGCCGTCATCCTTCTGTGATCGCCGCATGATTGCGCCCGGCCTCCCGGGGCTCTAAAGCAGACGGCAGTCCGCAACTGCGCCGGAGTCCCCATGCGCCCCAACGCCAAACTGGCCACCCTGGCCGCCCTCGTGATTGCCGCCGTGCTCTGCTACGTCAGCGCCACGGCCGCGGCAGGCCTGATCGAGCGGGGGTCGCAGTCGGCGGTGAGGACGGCGCTGATCGAAGGCGGGCACGACTGGGCGGCGGTGGAGACGGACGGGCTGCAGGTGCTGATCTCCGGCACCGCGCCCAACGAGGCGGCGCGCTTCCGGGCGCTCTCGGCCACCGGCACCGTGGTGGATGCCTCCCGCGTGATCGACCAGATCGAGGTGGAGCCCGGCAAGCCGATCACCGCGCCCAAGTTCTCCATCGAGATCCTCCGCAACGACGAGGGCATCTCGATGATCGGGCTGATCCCGGCGGAGGTGGAGCGCGATGTGTTCGCCCGGCGGGTCGCGGAGGCGGCAGGCGAGAACGTGGGCATCACCGACCTGCTGGAAACCGCCGACTACCCGCTGCCCGAAGGCTGGGACACGGCGGTGAACTTCGGCCTCTTCGCGCTCGAGATGCTGCCCCGCTCCAAGGTTTCCATCGCCGCCGACCGGGTGGCGGTGACGGCGATTTCCTCCTCCGGGGCGGAGAAGCGCAAGCTCGAGACGATGCTGGCGCGTGCTGCGCCCGACGGCGTGCAGCTGGTGGTCGACATCACCGCGCCGCGCCCGGTCATCACCCCGTTCACCCTGCGCTTCCTCATCGACGAGAACGGCACCGCCCGCTTCGATGCCTGTTCCGCCGACACCGAGGAAACCCGCCGCCGCATCCTCTCCGCCGCCCGGGCGGTGGGGCTCGCGGGCCAGGCCGATTGCGTGCTGGGCCTCGGCGTGCCGACGCCCGACTGGGCCGAGGCCGCAGAGCAGGCCATCGCCGCCGTGGGCGAGCTGGGCGGTGGCACCGTGACCTTCTCCGATGCCGACGTCTCGCTGGTGGCGCTCGCGGGCACCGAGCAATCGGCCTTCGACAAGGTGGTGGGCGAGCTGGAAAGCAACCTGCCCGACGTGTTCTCGCTCACTTCAAAGCTGCCCGAGAAGGCCAGCGTCGACGGCACCGGCGAGGCCGAGCAGGGCCCGCCCGAGTTCGTCGCCACGCGCTCGCCCGAGGGTAGGGTGCAGCTGCGCGGACGGGTCACCAACGAGCAGGTCCGCGAGGCGGTGAAGAGCTTTGCCCAGGCCAGCTTCGGCTCCGAGCAGGTCTATCTCGCCACCCGTCTCGATGCCGAACTGCCCGACGGCTGGCCGATCCGGGTGCTGGCGGGCCTCACCGCGCTGGGCCAGCTCAACAGCGGCTCGGTGGTGGTGCAGCCGGCCTACATCGAGGTCCGCGGGATCACCGGCAACCCCGACGCC
Source organism: uncultured Oceanicola sp. (assembly GCA_964454145.1). Lineage (GTDB taxonomy): Bacteria > Pseudomonadota > Alphaproteobacteria > Rhodobacterales > Rhodobacteraceae > Vannielia. The sequence goes on from CAYVQK010000012.1 coordinate 4,858, forward strand.
AAGGCCGAGATCTCGCGCCACCTGGCCGACAAGCTGGGCGAGGGTGCGCATTTCGAGATCGCCGTCACCTACGAGGCCGCGCTCGATCCGCTGGCCGACCTGCCCACGCCCGAGCAATGCGTGGCGCAGATCGTGGCGATCAACGACACCACCAAGATCACCTTCGAGCCGAGCTCCACCGAGATCACCGGCGGCGCCATCGCCGTGATGGACAGGATCGCAGACGTGCTGAAGGGCAAGTGCTCCGACGTCGAGTTCCGGCTCGAGATCGGCGGCCACACCGACAGCCAGGGCCGCGAGGAGATGAACCAGCAGCTCTCGCAGCAGCGGGCCGACGCGGTGCTCCAGGCGCTGATGGACAGGCGCGTGCTGACTGGCCGCATCACCGCCATCGGCTACGGCGAGGAGCAGCCCATCGCCGACAACGACACCGAGGAAGGCCGCGAGGCCAACCGTCGCATCGAGTTCAAGCTGGTCTCCGCAGAGGCCGAGGCGGAGGACATCGAAGGCGAAGAGTCCCTGGAGGATGGCGAGCTGGCCGCGGAGGAGACCACCGAAGAGGGTGGCGCCCCGGCATCCGATGGGGCAGAAGGTGAAGACCCGTCGGACGAAGGCTCCGGCGACGAAGGCTCCGGCGACGAAGAAGGCTCCGGGGACTGACACCGGTTCAGGAACGGCGAAGAAGGCGAGGCGGAGACCACGGGTGAGTAGATCAGAGTTCATCATCGTCACGGCGATCATCCTCTTCGTGGCCTTCATGCTGGGATGGTTCGCCAACTGGCTGATCCACCGGCTGAGCCGGGTGACGCAGTCGGAGATGGGCGAGCTCGACAAGATGGCCCAGTCGCTGCACGAGGCCGAGGAGACCCGCGACCAGGCCATCGCCTACCTCCAGCAGCGCGAAGCCGAGCTGAGCAACCAGCTCTCGCAGACCGAGGCCGAGCTTTCGGCGGCGATGGACGGGCTGCGCGACGCCCGCCGCGAGGCGGAAGAGCTGCGCATGTACATCGAGCGCCACCAGCAGGCCGGATGAGCGGCGCGCACGCGCTCTCGCTCCACATCTGTAACGCCCGCGGCGAACTCGCCGGCTGTTCCGGCTGGCTCTCCGAGGCGATCCGCGCCACCCACGCCCGCGCCGCGGGCTACCTGCCCCTCGGCCCGCTCGACGTGATCCTGCGCGCCGGCCGCCAGGTGGTGCCGGAAAAGGGCCACGTCGGCCTCGCGCCGGGGCCGGGGATCGTGATCCTCACCGTCGATCCGGAGAACCCGGCGCTCGCGGCCAACGCGGGCGAGGGCTTCGAGCGGATGCTGGCCCACGAGCTGCACCACGCCGCGCGCTGGGACGGGCCGGGCTACGGCACCACGCTGGGCGCCGCGCTCGTGTCGGAGGGGCTCGCCTGCCACTTCGCGCAGGAGCTCTTCGGCGCCCCGCCCGAGCCCTGGGAGGTGGCGGTGCCCGATGCGCTGGCCACCTGGGGCCCGCGCATCCGCGACGACTGGCGCGATGCCTCCTACGACCATGGCGCCTGGTTCTTCGGCACCGGCGAGATGCCCATGTGGCTTGGCTATTCCGCCGCCTGGCAGCTCGTCGGGCGCTACTTCGCAGAGCACCCCACAGCCACCGCCGCGGCGCTGGCGCATGACCCGCCCGAGCACTTCCGCGCGCTGGTCTGAGGCGACCGGCCACGCGCGCGTCACATTTTTCGCGCAAAACCCGAAAAATATTGGACGGAAACGAAAGGCCCGCGCGTAACACCCTTGTGGCTTTGCGCACTTGGGCGTGAGGTCTAGGCTGACTGCGGTCGCGTCGATCCGAGGACAGACATGAATTTTCTCCGCCGGTCCCTCGTGGGGCTGTTCCTTCTCTCCCTCACGCTGGGGCTCCTCGCCGTGGCCGGCGCCAGCTTCTGGGGTGCGGTCGAAGATCGGATGAACCGCGAGGCCGGCACGCGGCCCGCCAACGAACGCGTCGCCGGCGTGAACGTGGTGCGGATCGAGCCCGGCCGCGCGGTGCCGGTGATGACCGCCTTCGGCGAGGTGCTGAGCGAGCGCACGCTCGACATCCGCGCCGCCGTGGGCGGCCGCATCGTGGAACTGTCGGAGGCCTTCACCGAGGGCGGCACCGTCGAGGCCGGCGCGCTGCTGGCGCGGATCGACCCGGTGAACGCCGAGGCCGCACTGGAGAACGCCCGGACCGATCTCGTCGAGGCCGAGGCCGAGCTGGCCGATGCCGAGCGCGCGCTGGTGCTGGCGCGTGATGACCAGGCCGCCGCCGAGCGCCAGGCCGAGCTGCGCGAACAGGCGCTGGCCCGGCAGCAAAGCCTTCAGGAGCGCGGCGTGGGCTCTGCCGCCGCCGTCGAGGAAGCGCAGCTCGCTGCCGCCTCTGCCGATCAGTCGGTGCTGTCGAAGCGGCAGGCCGTGGCCTCCGCGCAGAGCCGGGTGGAGGTGGGCCGCAACGGCGTCAGCCGCGCCCGCATCGCCCTGTCGAACGCCGAGCGCGACCTGGCCGACCACGAGATCCGCGCCCGCTTCTCCGGCACCATCGCCGATGTGGCGGTGGTCGAGGGCGGGCTGGTGGCCTCCAACGAGCTGATGGCCTCGCTGATCGACCCCGATGCGCTCGAGGTCTCCTTCCGCCTCTCCACCGCGCAATATGCCCGGCTGCTGGGGCCGGATGGCGGCCTGATCCCCGCCGCGATGCAGGTGCGGCTCGACGTGTCGGGGCTCGACCTCGTGGCCCAGGGCACGCTCGACCGCGTGAGCGGCGCGGTGGGCGAGGGCCAGACCGGGCGGGTGATCTTTGCCGATCTGTCCGAGAGCGCGGGCTTCCGCCCCGGCGATTTCGTGACCGTGAATATCGAGGAACCGGCGCTGGAAGGCGTGGCCGTGGTGCCGGCGACGGCGGTGGATTCGTCCGGCGCGGTGCTGGTGCTCAACGCCGAGGAGCGGCTGGAGCTGGCGCAGGTCGAGGTGCTGCGGCGGCAGGGCGACGAGGTGATCATCCGCGCCGAGGGCCATGAAGGCGCGCTGATCGTGGCCGAGCGCAGCCCGCTCGTCGGCCCCGGCATCCGCGCCCGCGCGCTGGGCGATGCCGCGCCCGCGCCGGTCGAGGCCGCCGCCGAGCAGCTTGTGGAGCTGACGCCGGAACGCCGCGCAAAGCTCATCGCCTTCATCGAGGGCAACAACCGGATGCCTGCCGACGCCAAGGAGCGGGTGCTGGCCCAGCTCGCGCAGGATCGCGTGCCGGCGGAGACGGTCGAACGCATCGAAAGCCGGATGGGAGGCTGAGACCATGGCGCGCAGCAAGCTCAGCACCCCGCCCCGCGCCACCGGCTTCCTGAGCTATTTCACCCGCCACAAGACCGCGGCCAACCTGGTCCTGGTGCTGATGATCGCCGCCGGCATCGCCGCCTTCCCCAAGATGCGGGCGCAGTATTTCCCCGACATCGTGCTCGACAGCGTGCGCGTCTCCGTCACATGGGACGGCGCCGGGGCCGAGGATGTCGACAGCGGCATCGTCGCCGTGCTCGAGCCCGCCCTGCTGGCCGTGGACGGGGTGGAGGAGAGCGACTCCACCTCTCGCGAGGGCGGCGCGACGATCCGGCTGGAGTTCGAGCCGAACTACGACATGGCCCGCGCCGCCGAGGACGTCCAGCAGGCGGTCGACGCCATCACCAACCTGCCCGAGGAGGCGGAGGAGCCGGTGGTGACCCGCTCGGCCTGGCGCGACAGGGTGACCGACGTCATCATCACCGGCCCGGTCGGGGTGGAGCTGCTGGCGCGCTACGCCGACGAGTTCGTGGCCCGGCTCTTCGAGGCCGGGGTGACACGAACGACGATACGGGGCGTGGCTGCTCCCGAGGTGATCGTCGAGGTGCCCTCGGCCCAGTTGATCAACAACGACGTGACGATGCGGCAGATCGCCGACGCGATTGCCGCCGAGGCCGAGGCCGATCCGGCAGGCGACGTGAGCGGCGGCAGTGCCCGGGTGCGCACCGGCGTGGCCAAGCGCAGCCCCGACGAGATCGCCGGCATCGTCCTGAAACCCGATCTCACCATCGGTGATCTCGCGCAGATCCGTGTCGAGGGGGTGGACCGCGAGCGCACCTATTACGTCGGCCCCAACCCGGCGGTGTCGGTGCGGGTGGACCGCTCGGTGCAGGGCGACGCGATCAAGATCCAGGACACGGTGGAGCAGGTCGCCGCCGAGATGGAGCTGACCCTGCCCGCCGGGGTCGAGATCGACCTCATCCGCACCCGCTCCGAGGCCATCACCGGCCGCCTGAACATCCTGATCGAGAACGGGCTGATGGGCCTCGGCCTCGTGCTCGGCCTTCTGTTTCTCTTCCTCAACGCCCGCACCGCCTTCTGGGTGGCGATGGGCATCCCGGTGTCGATGTTCGCCGCCATCGCGATCATGTGGGTCGCCGGGCTGACGCTGAACATGATCTCGCTCTTCGCCCTGCTGATCACGCTGGGCATCGTGGTGGATGACGCCATCGTGGTGGGCGAGCACGCCGACTTCCGATCGCGCCGGCTGAAGGAAGGCCCGTTCCAGGCCTCGGAGAACGCCGCGATCCGCATGTTCGGCCCGGTGTTCTCGGCCACCATCACCACCGTCATCGCCTTCGCGGGCCTGACGGTGATCGAGGGCCGCTTCGGCGAGATGATCGCCGACATCCCCTTCACCGTCATCACCGTGCTCATTGCCTCGCTGGTCGAGTGCTTCGTGATCCTGCCCAACCACATGGCCCATGCGCTGGCTGCCAACCAGAAGAAGGAAGCCTGGTACGACTGGCCCTCGCGCCAGGTCAACAGGGGCTTCGGCTGGGTGCGCCACAACATGTTCCGCCCGGTGATGCGCTTCGTTGTCTGGGCGCGCTACCCGGTGATGGCCGGCGCGCTGCTTCTGCTGGCGGTGCAGGTGGGGGCGCTGGTGCGCGGCGACGTGCAATGGCGCTTCTTCTCGGCCCCAGAGGAGGGCTCGGTCGAGGGCAACTTCGCCATGGCCCCGGGCGCGGACCGGGCCGACACCATCGCCCAGATGCGCATGTTCCAGGCCGCCGTCGAGGCGCTGGGGGCGAAGTACGAGGCCGAATACGGGCTGAACCCGGTGTCCTATGCCGTGGCCGAGATCGGCGGCAACACCGGCCGCGGCCTCAGCGGCGTGGACAACAAGGACGAAGACCTGCTCGGCTCCATCGCGATCGAGCTGATCGAGCCCGACCTGCGGCCCTACTCCAGCTCGCAATTCGTGTCGGAGCTTCAGGAGACGGTCGAGCAGCACCCTCTGGCCGAGGTCATCAGCTTCCGTGGCTGGCGCGGCGGCCCGGGCGGCGACGCCATCGACGTGCAGCTTTCCGGCGCGAGCGTGAGCACGCTGAAGGCCGCCGCCGAGGCGCTGAAGACCCGGCTGGCACAGTTCGGCGAGGTCTCGGCGCTGGAAGACACGCTCTCCTACGACAAGGAGGAGCTGATCCTCGATCTCACCCCGCAGGGGCAGGAGCTGGGCTTCGCCATCGACGATCTCGGCACCGTGCTGCGCCACCGGCTCGGCGGCATCGAGGCGGCCACCTACCCTGACGGGCCGCGCTCCGCCGCGATCCGGGTGGAGCTGCCCGAGAACGAGCTGACCGCCGATTTCCTCGACCGGACCATGATGCGCACCCCCGACGGCGCCTACGTGCCGCTCGCCGACATCGTGAAGGTCAGCAGCCAGACCGGCTTCTCCACCATCGAGCGCGAGAACGGCATCCGCCTCGTCTCTGTGACGGGCGACCTCGACGACGGCAACGCCGCCCGCGCCAGCGAGATCATGCTGCAGATCCAGGAGGTGATCCTGCCCGGCATCGAGCAGGAGTTCGGCGTCGCCACGATGATGAGCGGCCTCGCGGAGCAGGAGAGCGAGTTTCTCTCCGACGCCATCCTCGGCTTCGGGGCCTGCATGATCGGCATCTACCTCGTGCTGGCCTGGATCTTCTCGAGCTGGACCCGGCCGATGCTCATCATGGCGGTCATCCCCTTCGGCCTCATCGGCGCGATCTGGGGCCACCAGCTCTGGCAGATGCCGCTCAGCATGTTCTCGGTGGTGGGCCTCATCGGCATGTCGGGAATCATCATCAACGACAGCATCGTGCTGGTGACGACGGTGGACGAATACAGCCGCGAACGCGGGCTGATCCCCGCCATCATCGACGGCGCCTGTGACAGGTTGCGCCCGGTGCTGCTGACCACGCTGACCACGGTGATCGGCCTCGCGCCGCTGCTCTACGAGCCGTCGAGCCAGGCGCAGTTCCTCAAGCCCACGGTGGTGACGCTGGTCTTCGGCCTCGGCTTCGGGATGTTCCTGGTGCTGCTGGTGGTGCCGTCGCTCCTGGCGATGCAGCAGGACGTGCGCCGCCAGTTCCAGGCCCTGCGCCGCGCGGGCAGCTTCCCCGCCGGGGCGCGCGGTGTCTCGGGCGTGGTGGCGCTGGTGGCGCTGGCCCTGGGGCTCTGGTTCGCGGCGACGCTGGGCTGGACGATCGTGACCGGCGCCGTCTGGCCCGGGCTTGGCGTGCTGGTGCCCGCGACAGGGCTGGCCGCGGCGCTGGGGCTGTTCCTCGCAGGCGCACTGGCGCTGATCGTGGCGGGCTTCGCTCTGGGGGCGCTGGGGCTGATCGCCATGGGCCGCCGGGCAGCCTGAGCGCCGCAGCGGCCTTGCAGCGGCGGGACATGTCCCGCCCTAGAGCGCGATCTCCCGGGTGAGCCCGATGGCCTCCCGAAACGTCCTGTCATGGCTCGTCACCAGCAGCGCGCCCGTGTAGCCCCGCAGCGCCTCCTCCAGCAGCTCGACCGTCTCGATGTCGAGGTGGTTCGTCGGCTCGTCGAGCAGCAGCAGCGCGGGCAGCGCGCCGCCGAGCGCCGCCGCCAGCGCCGCCCGCAGCCGCTCGCCGCCCGAGAGCCGCGCCACCGGCGTCTCCGCCGCGGTGTTGCGAAACCCGTAACGCGCCAGCAGCGCATGGGCCGCGTTGGGTGTCAGCCCCGGATGCAGCCGCCCGAGGTTCTCCATAAGGCTCTGTTCCGGCGCAAGATCGCCAGCGTGCTGGTCGAGCGTGGCCAGCGCGCCCGTCACCGTGATCCGCCCGGCCTCCGGCTCCAGCCCCCCGCGGATGGCGGCGATGAGCGTGCTCTTACCCGCCCCGTTCGGGCCTGTCAGCGCCACCCGCTCGCCCGCCGCGATCACCGCCTCCACCGGGCCGAGGCGGAAGGCGCCCCGCGCCAGCACCACGCCCTCGAGCCGCAGCACAACCGCCCCGTCGCGCGCGGCCTCTGCGCCGATCGCCAGTGCCCGCGCCGGGGCCACCTCCGCCGCCGCTGCCGCGCGCGCCGCCTCGGCCCGCGCCTCCAGCCGCTCGGCCCGCCTGCGGTCGGCCCCCTGCGTGCGCCCCGCCCGGTCGGCCATCGCGTCGGTCAGCACCTTGGGCTGCGAGCCGCTGGCCCGCGCCTTCTTGCCCGTCTGCGCCCGCTGCGCCGCCTTCTCCCTGGCCGCCTGAAGCTCCCGGGCAATCCGCGCCTCCTCGCGCCGTGCCCGCTCCAGCGCGCCCTCCGCCCGGGCTCGCCGGGCCTCGCGCGCCTCGACGTGCCCGGCCCAGCCCCCGCCGGTCACATGGGCGCCCTGCGGGGTGAGTTCGACGATCCGGTCCATGTTCTCCAGCAACGCCCGGTCATGGCTCGCCACAACCACGCCGCCCGGCCAGTCGAGGATCACCTCCGCCACCAGCGCCCGGCCCTCGGCATCAAGGTTGTTTGTGGGCTCGTCCATCAGCGCCATGTCGGGGGCCTCGAGGAGGAGCCGCGCGAGCCCCACCCGCGTGCGCTGCCCGCCCGAAAGCTCCTCCAGCGGGCGGTCCGCGCAAACCCCCTCCAGCCCGGCCCGCGCCAGTGCCGCATCGATCCGCGCGGGCAGGAGCCAGTCGGCCCGGTCGAGGTCATCCCCCACCGGCATCCCCGCCTCGATCCGCGCAAGCCGCGCCAGCGGATCGGCCAGCCCCAGCGCCTCGGCCACGGGCATCGCAAGGTCGGGCCAGCTCTGCAGGAGCCAGCCCGCCGTGGCCTGCCGGTCGACCTGGCCCGATGCCGGCGCACCGCCCGCGAGCAGCGCCAGCAGGGTGGACTTGCCCACGCCGTTCGGCCCCACGAGGCCGGTGCGCTCTGGGCCGAAGGTCAGGCTGAGGGGCGGGGTGAGCGGGGTGCCGTCAGGTGCGGTGAGCGGAACGGCGGAGAGGGAGAGGGCAGGCATGGGAGACCTCGGAGCAAAGCACGGAACGGGCGATTGCGGCGAGGGTCTTGGTCATGTCAGGCACTCCCTTTGATGCAGGGGAGATAGGCGCCGGGGCGGCGGCGGTCAAGTTTTGCGGCACTCAGGGCGAGTCGCAGCCCTGGATGTCGATCGCGCGGCCATTGCCCAGGAGAGTCACCCGGAGCGCCTTGCGCGAGAGCGCCATGGCCTGCCCGGCGGGGGGCACCAGCTCGGCGCTGGCCATCAGGCTGCCGGCCTCGCGGCGGGTCTCGGTCTCCGAGGCCCAGATGCGCGGATTGCCCGGCTCGATCACAGCCACCTCGCGCCCGCCGATCCGCTGCGCGGGGATGCGCGCGGTCACGCGCACGCCGTCCGAGATCGGCTCGAGCGCGCAGGTCACGCCCGAGATGCCCGCCTCGCGCGCCGTGAGCGGGCGCGCGGCCAGCGCCGCCTCGATCGCCGGATCGGGCGCGCCCCGGCCCGAGAGCGGTGCAGAGAAGCTGAGCGAAGCCGGCACGCAGATGCTTTCGCAGACGCCGAGATCGACATTGGCCACAAGCTCGACGGGGGCCGAGGGGTCTTTCGGGGTGATCTCGATCGGCAGCACCAGCTCGCGCTTGTAGCCGATGGTCCTGAGCCCGCCATCGTTGAACACCCGCGGCGAGGGCCAGTGCAGGGTCACGCGCGCCAGGTTGCGCGAGCCCGACCAGTCGAACTGCGGCGGAATGCCGGTGTCGCCTGGCGCGCGCCAGTAGGTCTTCCAGCCCGGCGCGAGGGTGAGGCGCAGCGCCGCCATCCGGGTGCCGCGGCTGGTGACCCAGCCGGGCAGCACCTCGGCCTTCACCACTTCGCCGGGCGTGGCGCCATAGGTACCTGCGAAGGCGACGGGCGCCGAAAGGGCGAGGGAGAGGAGGGCGGCAAGGAGGGCTTTCATGACGGCGCAGCATAGGCAGGGCGCGCCTCCGGTGAAATCACGTTTGGGCGAGAGCGCGCGAGCCGTGGCCGATGGGCCGCAGCCATCCCTTGCACCGGGGCCGCGCGCGCCCCATCATTGACCCATGCCAAGCGAGACGACCCAGAACATGGACCTTACCGGAAAGCTCCTCATCGCCATGCCCGGCATGGGCGATCCGCGATTCGAGCGGGCGGTGATCTATGTCTGCGCCTATTCCGACGAGGCGGCGATGGGGCTGATCGTGAATCGCACGGCGGAAGACCTCACCTTCTCCGACCTGTTGCAGCAGCTCGAGATTGCCAGCGACATCGAGATTTCGCCGAGCCGGGCGAGGACGCCGATCTACGTCGGCGGCCCGGTGGAGCATGGCCGGGGCTTCGTGCTGCACTCCACCGATTACCGCAGCGAGGGGGCGACCCTCGAGGTGAGCCCCAGCTTCGGGATGACCGCGACGGTCGATATCCTCGAGGACATGGCCCGCGGCACCGGCCCGCGCAGCGCGATCCTCGCGTTGGGCTACTCCGGCTGGGGGCCCGGCCAGCTCGAGGGCGAGATCACCCGCAACGGCTGGCTCACCTGCGACGCGACGCCCGAGATCGTCTTCGACACCGGCAATGCCGAGAAATGGGCGAAGGCGCTGAAATCCCTGGGCGTGGACCCCCGCCTGCTGAGCGGCGACGCCGGCCACGCCTGAGCGCTCCCCCTTCCCCTCTCATTGCTCCCGAAATATCTCCGCCGGAGGCCCTACTCTCTTCTGGCGCTCCCCAAGAGAATCCGAGCCTCCGGCGGGGATATTTGGAGAGCAATGAGAAGCGGGGTCTGGCCCCATGCCTCAACCGCGCGGCGCGGCGGCGCGGGTGAGGCGGTCGTTGATGGCGAGGCCGAGGCCGTGCTGCGGGATCGGGGCGACGGCGATCTCCGCGCCGGGCAGGGCATCGAGCGCATGCAGCATGGAGAAGAGGTTGGCCGCGGCCTCGCGCAGGTCGCCCGCCGGGGAGAGGTTGGCGGTGGCCTCGGGAAAGCCGGGACCGAAGGCGAGGAAGAGGGCATTTTCCGCCGGAACCGTCACGTTCAGGCGCACCGGCTTGCCCGGCGCGTAGTGCGAGCTGAGCTGGCCGGGCGCGCTGGGGGCGGTGTCGTTCACCGGCGCCTCGCGGCCGAGCGGCGCGCCCAGCGCGGCCTCCAGCGCCTCCGCCGGCAGGCCCCCGGGGCGGAGCAGGCGCGGCACCTCGCCCGAGCAGTCCACGATGGTGCTCTCCACCCCCACCTCGGCCGGCCCGCCATCGAGCACCGCGGCGATTCGGCCCGAGAGGCCCTCGGCCACATGGGCGGCGGTTGAGGGAGAGATCCTGCCCGAGGGGTTGGCCGAGGGCGCGGCGAGCGGGCCGTCGAAGGCCTCCAGCAGCCTGTGCGCCAAGGGCAGGGCCGGCACCCGCAGCGCCACGCTGTCGAGCCCCGCCGTCACCAGCGGCGAAAGCCCCGCCTCGGGCCGCAGCGGCACCACCAGGGTCAGCGGGCCGGGCCAGAAGGCTTCGGCCAGCCGCAGCGCCGCGCCCTCGATCACCCCCACCCGGCCCGCCGCCTCCAGCGAGGCAAGGTGGCAGATCAGCGGGTTGAACCTTGGCCGCCCCTTCGCCTCGAAGATGCCCGCCACCGCCTCGCCGTTGCGCGCGTCAGCCGCCAGGCCGTAGACCGTCTCCGTCGGGATCGCCACGAGCCCGCCCGCGCGCAACAGCTCCACCGCCCGCACCAGCCCTGCCTCGCCCTCCAGCCTCTCGGTCATCCGCGCTCCCCGTGACGTCGCGTTTCGCACCCTTCCTCTTGGGCGCCACCGCGTCATCTCTTATGCTGCGCCGCACGGCCCCTCAAGGCCGCCCGAGGAGGAATGCCCATGCCCTACACCGCCCCCGTCGACGAATTCCGCTTTCTGCTCAACCACGTGGTGGGCTACGGCCAGGTCGCCGAGACCGAGCGCTTTGCCGAGGCGGGCGGCGAGATGGTGGATGCCATCCTCACCGAGGCGGGCCGCCTCTGCACCGAGGTGCTGGGCCCGCTCCAGCGCAACGGCGACCTGCACCCGGCGGTGCTGGAGAACGGCGTGGTGCGCACCTCGCCCGGCTTTGCCGAGGGCTACAAGGCCATCGCCGAGGGCGGCTGGATCGGCATTTCCGCCGACCCGGAATACGGTGGCATGGGCCTGCCCATCGCGCTGATGGAATCGGTCAACGAGATGATGAACGGCGCCTGCCTCTCGCTCGCGCTGAACCCGCTGCTGACCCAGGGCCAGATCGAGGCGCTGGAGCACCATGCCTCCGACGAGCTGAAGGCGCTCTACCTGCCCAAGCTCATCAGCGGCGAGTGGCAGGGCACGATGAACCTCACCGAGCCGCAGGCCGGCACCGACGTGGGGGCGCTGCGGACAAAGGCCGAGCCCAACGGCGACGGCACCTTCAGCATCTCGGGCCAGAAGATCTACATCAGCTGGGGCGACGCCGACTTCGCCGAGAACGTCTGCCACCTGGTGCTGGCCCGGCTGCCCGATGGCGTGCCGGGGACCAAGGGCATCAGCCTCTTCATGGTGCCGCGCAACATCCCCGATGCCGAGGGCAACCCCGGCGAGCGCAACAGCCTCCGCGTGGTGAGCCTCGAGCACAAGATGGGCCTGCACGGCTCGCCCACGGCGGTGATGGAATACAGCGGTGCCAGGGGCTGGCTCGTGGGCCATGAGCATGGCGGCATGGCGGCCATGTTCACCATGATGAACAACGCCCGCCTCGGCGTGGGCATCCAGGGCATCGGCGTGGCCGAGGCGGCGACCCAGGCGGCGGTGGCCTATGCCGCCGACCGCAAGCAGGGCCGCGTGGGCGGCTCGGGCTCGATCATCGAGTTCCCCGACGTGCGGCGGATGCTGATGACGATGCGGGCCGAGACCCAGGCCGCGCGGGCCATCGCGCTCGCCAATGCCGTGGCGCTCGACATGGCCAACGCCACCGGCAAGCCCGAGTGGGCCGCCCGGGCGGCGCTCTTCACCCCCATCTCCAAGGCCTATGGCACCGACGTGGGCTGCGAGGTGGCGGCGATGGGCATCCAGGTCCACGGCGGCATGGGTTTCATCGAAGAGACCGGCGCGGCGCAGTTCTACCGCGATGTCCGGGTCACCACGATCTACGAGGGCACCAACGGCATCCAGGCGCTCGACCTGGTGGGCCGCAAGATGATGGACGGCGGCGAAGCGGCGCTGACGCTGCTCTCCGAGGTGCAGGACGCCGCCGAGGTGTCGCGCGGGGCCTTCCCCAAGCTGGCCGACCAGGTGTGGAACGCCGCCGAGGTGCAGCGCGAGCTGACCGAGGAGCTGGTGGCGATGGACATGGAGGCCCGCGGTGCCGTGGCCGTGGCCTACCTGCGCGCCTTCGCCCGGGTGCTGGGCGCGCATTACCACCTTGCCGCCGCGCGGGCCGAGGGCGGCGAGGGGCCGCGCTTCGGGCTTGCGCGCTTCTACATCAAGCGGCTCCTGCCGCAACACGCGGGGCTCGCCGCCGAGGTGCGGATGGGCAGCGAGGGGATGGATGCGCTCACCAACGAGGAACTGGCGGGCTAGGGCCGTGCCGCCGGCCCTTTCCCTGCCCGGCCAAACGGGCTAGCTCAGGGGCATGGACGCACAACCGCTGACCTTTCCATGGGAGAGCCCGCCCGCCCCGGGCGAGGCGATCGAGGTGGCCCCCGGCCTCCTCTGGCTGCGGCTGCCGCTGCCGATGGCGCTGAACCACGTGAACATCTTCGCGCTCGACGAGGGCGACAGCTGGGCGGTGATCGACACCGGCATCGGCTCGGCCCAGAGCCGCGAGCTGTGGACGCAGGCGGTGGCGGGCCCGCTCGGCGGCAAGCCGGTGGGCCGGATCTTCCTCACCCATCACCACCCCGACCACGTCGGCAACGCCGGCTGGCTGATGCAGGAATACGGCGCCGAGCTCTGGTCCACCCGGCTCTGCTGGACCCTCACGCGCATGCTCCAGCTCGACGAGCAGCCGCGGCCCACCGAGGAAACCAGGCTGTTCTGGCGGCAGGCGGGCATGGACCCGAAGGTCTATGCGAAGCGTATCGAGGAACGGCCCTTCAACTTCGCCGACATCACCTGGCCCCTGCCCATCGGCTTCCAGGCCCTGCACGAGGGCCAGCGGCTGGCGATCGGCGGGCGGCACTGGGTGGTGCGCATCGGCAATGGCCATGCGCCGCAGCATGCCACCTTCTGGTGCGAGGAGGAGGGCCTCGTGCTCGGCGGCGACCAGCTTCTGCCGTCGATCTCGCCCAACCTCGGGGTCTACCCCTCCGAGCCCGATGCCGACCCGGTGGGTGAATGGCTCGAGAGCTGCGAACGGCTGGCAAAGCATGCCCGCGACGGCCAGCTCGTGCTGCCCGGCCACAAGCTGCCCTTCACCGGCCTTCCCGCCCGGCTGGTGCAGATGGCCGACAACCACCACAGCGCGCTCGACCGCCTGCTCGACCACCTCTCCGAGAGGCCCGGCACCGCGCATGACGTGTTCGAGCCGATCTTCGGGCGGCGGATCGAGGGCGAGGTCTACGGCCTCGCGCTCTCGGAGGCGGTTGCGCACCTCAACCATCTCTACGCCCAGGGCAAGGTGAGCCGCGAGCCGGGCCCGAACGACGCGCTCGTCTACCGGGTGGTGTGAGCAGGATGGAAGACGACAACATCCGCACAGTCGCCGAAGCGCATGAGGCGAGCGCCCTGCCGCGCTCCCGCGCCGTCCACGCCGACCCCGACGCGCCCGCCACCGCCGAGCAGAAGCCGCTGCCCGAGGCGCTCTGCGCCCGGCCGACCGAGGAGAAATCCCCGGCGGAATGGGCCTACGAGCGGCTCATCCTCTACATCCAGAACTTCGAGGAGCAGCTCGACCCCGACCAGGAGATCGCCATGGGCATGACCGATGGCGGCGCGGGGCTGCTGAGGATCGAGGGCATCGGCTTCTTCGCGCCCGATATCGTCAGCTTCTATGGCCGCGACTCCGAGGGCGGGCGGATGCAGCTGGTGCAGCACGTCACCCAGCTCAACGTCACGCTGCGGGCGCTGCCCAAGCCCAGGGGAGAGGTCGAGGCGCAGCGGATCGGCTTTCGTCTGGCGAAGGGCCTCACCGAGAGCTGAGGGCCGCCGTCAGGTGTCGGTCGTCACCCGGCTCATCAGCGCGCAGTGGAGCCCCGGGTTGGCGGCAATCGCACCCGCCGTCAGCCGCTTCGGCGTGTTGAACCGCAGGCTCTCCCCGTGCCGGTCTGTCACCCGGCCGCCCGCTTCCTCCACGATCAGCGTGCCGGCGGCGATGTCCCACTCCCAGCTGTCGCGGAAGGTGACCATCGCGTCGTAGCGGCCCTCGGCCACCAGCGCGAGCCGGTAGGCCAGCGAGGGGCGGTAGTGCCGGCTGTGGCGCGGCAACCCGCCGGGCCAGAGCTGGGGCGCGAGGTTGGGGCGGGCGGTGACGATGGTCACGTCATCGGGCCCTGTCGCGCGCGACACTCTGATGGGCGCACCGTTGCGCTGTGCCCCGGCCCCGGCAGCGGCGGAGTAGACAAGTTCCTTCGCCGGCATCGCCACCACCGCCGAAACCACCCGGCCCTTCTCGGCCACGGCGAGCGAATGCGCCCAGCTCACCTCGCCGGCGGTGAAGGCGCGGGTGCCGTCGATCGGGTCGATGATGAAGCAGCGCTCGGTGTCGAGCCGGGCGGCATCGTCGGCGCTTTCCTCCGACAGCCAGCCATAGCCGGGCCGCGCCGCCATGAGCTTGCTGCGCAGCATCGCGTCCACCGAGAGGTCGGCCTCGGTCACCGGGCCGGTGCCGTCGTCCTTGTCCCAGACCCGGTGCTCGGCGCGGAAGTAGCGCAGCGCGATCTCGCCTGCCATCCGCGCCGCCTCGACCAGCAGCGCGGTATCCTCTTTCGCCTCATGCCCCTGCAAGTGTCAGGCCTTCGACCAGCAGCGAGGGGATGCGGTGCGACTTGTGCGGCTTCGCGTCATTCGCGGGCACGAGGGTGCGCAGCATGTCGAGCAGGTTGCCCGCGATGGTGCACTCGTGCACCGGATAGGCGATCTCGCCGTTCTCCACCCAGAAGCCCGAGGCCCCGCGTGAATAGTCTCCGGTGTTGGGGTTGATGGTGGAGCCGATCAGCGAGGTGACGAGCAGGCCGGTGCCCATGTCGCGCAGCAGTTCCTCGCGGGAGGCGGTGCCGGGCGTCAGCACCAGGTTGGAGACGGAGGGCGAAGGCGGGGCCGAGGTGCCGCGGGCGGCGTTGCCGGTGGGCTCGAGCCCCAGCTTGCGGGCCGAGGCGAGGTCCAGCACCCAGCGGGCGAGACGGCCGTTCTCGATGATCGGGGCGACCCGCGTCGGCAGGCCCTCGCCGTCGAAGGGCTTCGAGCCCGAGACGCGCGGGCGGTGCGGCTCTTCCACCAGCGAAAGCCCCTCGGGCAGCAGCAGCTCGCCCATCCTGCCGATCAGCCAGGACGAACCCCGGGCGACGGCGGCACCATTGGCCGCGCCCACGAGGTGGCCGGTGAGCGAGGAGGCGGCGCGCTCGTCGTAAAGCACCGGAAAGCGCCCCGAGGGCGGCTTCTTCGCGCCCGCGCGGGCGGCGGCGCGGGTGCCCGCGAGCCTGCCCACCTCTTCCGGCGTCGGCAGGTCGGCGTGGTAGATGCGGTGCTCGTAGCAGTGATCCCGGTCCATCGCCGTGCCGGTCCCGGTGATCGCCGAGGCCGAGAGCATGTGGCCGGTGCGGGTGTAGCCGCCCGTGAAGCCGTTGCTGGCGGCGAGGTGGATGGCGGTGCGGCCGAAGCCGGCCGAGGTGCCCTCGATCTGGCTCACGCCGGGCACGGCGGCGGCGGCGGCCTCGCAGGCCAGCGCGGCCTCCTGCAGCGCCGCGGCCTCGGGCTCGGAGCCCACGTCTGCGAGGTCGAGCGCGGCCAGATCCCAGCCCTGCGCCAGCTGCTCGGGGTCCGCGAGGCCGCAATGCGGGTCTTCCGGCGCGAGCTTCGCCATCGCCACCGCGCGCGCGGCCATCACGTCCATCGTCTCCTCGCGCAGGTCGGAGCCCGAGACGCAGGCCTGCCGCTTGCCGATCAGCACGCGCAGCCCGATCTCGGTGCCCTCCGAGCGCTCGGCCTGCTCCAGCGCGCCGGCGCGGGTGTCGATCGAGAGCGAGGTGGAGGAAACGGCCATCGCGTCGGCGGCCTCCGCACCGGCCTTCCGGGCGGCGGCGAGCAGGGCCTGGGTGAGGCTGTCGAGGCTTGGGGTCTGGGTCATGTCAGTCCTTCCGGGCGGCGTCGCGGGCGCGCCCGCCGGACTGAGCTAGCCCCGGGGGCAGGGGGGTGCAAGGCCGGGGTGCCGAAAAAATGGGCAGAGGACGGTGGTAGGCCGGAGGGCGGGAAGGGGAGGGGAGCATTGGTATTTCCTGTCAGTGACGGCAGGCTACCGCGGCCCTTGCGGCGCAGAACCCCTTGCCGCCGGGCAAAAGGGCCGCGGACGCCGCCTGCCGGGAAAAGCGGCAGCCCGGCCGCGGGCTGCGCAGGGCTTGGGCCGGATCGGCAAGCAAAACCCCCGCCGCGGGCTGCGCGACGGGGGCTCCGTTGGGGTTTCGCCGGGGCGCTTACTGCATCGGGATCGGGATGCCGTTGGCCGAGATGGTGCCATCGGGCTGCACGCCGATCTCGGTGGTCAGCACGTCGGGCCCGTCGCCGGGGCGGAAGAACATGCCCGACATCATCTTCACGCCGTTGGCCTGGTCGGCAGGCACGAGGCCCATGGTCACCAGCTTGTCGAGCAGCCCGTTGGCGCCCTCAAGCGTGGCGTTCAGCGAGCCGTTCGGCGCGGGCATCCCGCCGAAGGTCATCAGGTCGGTGTTGTCGAAGGTGAAGCTGCCGTTGGCGGTCAGCTGGGCGCCGGCCACGCTCAGGAGCACGTCGGAGATGTTCAGCGAGTGCACCTCGCCCGGCATGCCCTGCGGGTTGGCCATGGCCTCGGGGTTGAAGATGTCGACCAGCCACTTGCCGGTGCCCGCGAGGTTGAAGGTGAGCGTCGCCGGGTCGCGCGGCAGCACGGTGCCTGGGTCGATCATGTTCCAGATCCCGTCGGCCACGGTCAGATCCTTCAGGCCCACGGCCAGCATGTAGGGCTTCGGCTCCTCCGACTGCGCCAGCGGCATGATGACGTTGAAGGTCGTCTCGGCCATGCCGAGGGTGACCTCCGGCAGCGGGATCTCGCTGCCCGACATGGTCACGTCGAAGCCGGTGTAGCTGACCGCGTAGAGCACCTGCTCGGCGTCGAGCTTCACCGAGCCGGTGCCGCCGTCCATGTCGCCGGAGAGGGCGAAGGTCTCGGGTCCGTCGGTGCCCTCCATCGAGAAGGTGGTGGCGCCCACCGAGGTGGTGCCCTGCACCGCGGCGCCCGCCTTCAGCATCTCCGCGATCTTCTCGGGCTCCATGAACATCATCTGCCCCTGCCCGGTGGAGCTGGAGGTGAGGTCGGCCATGGTGATGCTGCCCTGCCCGCTGCCGTTGCCCTCCGGGTCGCGCCCGTCGAAGTCGATCTGCAGCGACTGGGCATTGAACACCGAGGTCAGCACGTCGCCGCTCGTGGTGTAATTTCCGGTGGTGCCGGTGATGGTGCCGGCAAGGTTGACCGGGGCCACCTCGCCATCCACCTTCATCTCGCCGAGGGTGAAGGTCATCGTGGGCGCGGTATAGGTGAAGGCGGTGCCGCCCGCGGCATCGGAGACCGACATGTCGAGCCCCTCCATGCCGAAGTCGATCACCATCTCGACCTTCTCGCCATACTCCGGCGCCACGTCGATCATCATCTGGAACGCGGGCGGCATCCCGATGGCAACGGAGCCGTCGCCGTTCTCGGTGAAGGTCACGTCACCGATGGTGCCCGAGAGGTTCATCTCGTCCATCTCCATCGCCACGGCGACGCCCGAGGCGGTCAGCACGTTGCCGGACTTGGAGGTGCTCGCGGCCGTGACCGTCTGGCCGTATTCGGCGCCCATGGCGGTCCAGGTTTCCCAGGCCTCCTCGGCGGTGAGAGACCATGCGGCGGGGCTGGCGGCGCAGAGCGCGGCCGCGGCAACGGAGAGGCGGAGGAATGGGTTCATGGAAGAATGTCCTTTCGGGCGGAAAATGAAGTGGCCATATCCTCCGCCGCGGCGCGGGCCGGGTCAAGGCCCGGCATTCCGGAAGCGGGTGGACGGGCGCCACCTTTCCGTTATCTCTGTGGGCAAATGACAAGCGGAGGGCAAGGCATGGAACTGCAGGGCAAGGTTGCACTGATCACGGGCGCGAGCCGGGGCATCGGAGCCGAGACCGCGCGCGCCTTCGCGGCGGCGGGCGCCAAGGTGGCGATCCTGGCCCGCAGCGAGGAGGCGGTGGCCGACCTCGCGGGCGAACTGGGCCCCGAGGTGGCGCTCGCCATCCCCTGCGACGTCAGCCGCTACTGGGAGGTCGAGGCCGCGGTGGAAGCCTGCGTGAAGGCATTCGGCCGGCTCGACGTGCTGGTGAACAACGCCGGCATGCTCGAGCCCATCGTGCACCTCGCCGATGCCGACCCGGACGCCTGGGGCCAGGTCATCGACGTGAACCTGAAGGGCGTGTTCCACGGCATGCGCGCGGCCCTGCCGGTGATGCTGGCCCAGGGCGGCGGCACCATCCTCACCGTGGGTTCGGGCGCGGCGCATGGCCCGGTCGAGGCCTGGTCGGCCTATTGCAGCTCCAAGGCGGGTGCGCTGATGCTGACGAAGATGGTCGACAAGGAGAACGGCGCACAAGGCATCCGCGCCATCTCGCTCTCCCCCGGCACCGTGGCCACCCAGATGCAGCGCGACATCAAGGCCAGCGGCATCAACCCGGTGAGCCAGCTCGACTGGTCCGATCACATCGCGCCCGACTGGCCGGCCAGGGCGCTGCTCTGGATGTGCACGCCCGAGGCCGACGAATTCTGCGGCGCCGAGGTCTCGTTGCGCGACGAGGGCATCCGGCGCAAGGTCGGGCTGCTGTGATCCGGGTCTCCGACGAGGGTGGCCTGCGCACCGTCACCATCGACCGGCCCGAGAAGGCCAACTCGCTGACCGGCGAGATGCTGGAAGCGCTGATCGAGGCGGTCGAGGCCACGCCCGGCGGCGCGCTGGTGCTCACCGGGGCGGGCAAGGTGTTTTCCGCCGGGGCCGATCTCGACGAGGCCAGGGCCGGGCTCGCCACCTCGCCGCTCTGGGAGCGCCTCAGCCACGCCGTGGCCGAGAGCGACGCGCTCACCGTCGCCGCGCTCAACGGCACGCTGGCGGGCGGCGCCTTCGGCATGGTGCTGGCCTGCGATCTCCGGCTCGCCGTGCCGGGGGCGAAGTTCTTCTACCCGGTGATGAAGCTGGGCTACCTGCCTCAGCCCTCCGACCCGGCCCGCCTCACCGCGCTGGTGGGCCGCGGCCGCGCCCGGATGATCCTGCTCGCGGCGCAGAAGATCGAGGCGCCGGAGGCCCTGGCCTGGGGCCTCGTCGACCGGCTGGCGGAGCCCGGGGCGCTGCTGCCCGAGGCGGCGGCGCTCTGCGAAGCGGCCATCGCGGCCAGGCCCGAGACCCGGGCGGGCATCAAGGCGATGTGCCGGGGCGTCACCGTGCCCGGCGTCATCGCCCGCGACGGGGCCCGGCCGTCTTCGGATTGAACCCGGGCGGCCGCTTCGCCACCCAGGCGATGAACTTCGCCAGCCTCGGGTGCGCCCGCAGCGCCTCGGGCGTGGCGAAGTCGCGGGCCAGTTCGGTTTCCGTCAGGGTGGCGTGGATTTCCTTGTGGCAGATGTGGTGCAACAGCACCGTCTCGCCGCCCTTGCCACCGCGCAGCCGGGGCACCAGGTGGTGGCGGCTCTGCGGCACATCGGGCGGGATTGGCCGCTGGCAGAGCGGGCAGGTGGGCGCGGGGTCGTGCATGGGGCATAGATGGGGCAGGAGGCAGAGGCGGCAATGGATGCTCTGGTCATAGGCGGCGGCCCGGCGGGGCTGGCAGCGGCGGAGGTTCTGGCCGCCGCGGGCAAGCGCGTGCTGCTGGCCGAGGCCAGGCCCTCGGTGGGCCGCAAGCTGCTGATGGCGGGCAAGTCCGGGCTGAACCTGACGAAGGAGGAAGAGGGCTTCGGCGCGGCCTACGGCACCGACTGGCTCGCGCCGATGCTGGCCGCGTTCGGCCCTTCGGAGGTGCGCGCCTGGGCCGCGGGGCTGGGGCAGGAGACCTTCACCGGCTCCACCGGCCGGGTCTTTCCCACGGCGATGAAGGCCTCGCCGCTCCTGCGCGCCTGGCTCGCCCGTCTGGAGACGGTGGATGTCCGCACCCGCTGGCGCTGGCAGGGCTGGGAGGGCGCGGCTTCGCTCTTCTCCACCCCCGAGGGCGTGCAACGGCTCGAGGCTCCCGTCACCGTCCTGGCGCTGGGCGGCGCGAGCTGGGCGCGGCTCGGCTCCGATGGCGCCTGGGCCGGGATCCTCGCCGCCGAGGGCGTGCCGCTTGCCCCCTTCCGCCCCGCCAACATGGGCTTCGAGGTGGCCTGGTCGCCCCACATGACAACCCATTTCGGCAGCCCGGTGAAGGGCGCCCGCCTCAGCGCCGGGCCGCTGGAGAGCCGCGGCGAGTTCGTCGTCTCCGCCCGCGGGCTCGAGGGTGGCGGCATCTACGAGGTCTCCGCCGCCGCCCGCGACGGCGCGCCGCTGGTGGTGGATCTCGCCCCCGATCTCCCGGTCGAAGATGTCACCGCCCGCCTCGCGAAGGGCGGCAAGGACAGCATCGGCAACCGGCTCCGCAAGCACCTCGGCCTCAGCCCCGTCGCCCGCGCGCTTCTGATGGAGTTCGGCCGCCCCCTGCCCGAGGGCCCGGCGCTGGCCGCGCTCATCAAGGCCCTGCCTCTCCGCCACAGCGGCCCCCGCCCGCTCGACGAGGCGATCTCGGTCGCCGGCGGTGTGCGGCGCGAGGCGGTGGACGAGGGCCTCATGCTGAAGGCCCGCCCGGGCAGATTCGTGGCCGGCGAGATGCTCGACTGGGAGGCCCCGACGGGCGGCTACCTGCTCACGGGCTGCCTCGCCACCGGGCGATGGGCCGGGCAAGCCGCATTACAATATATGGGGTAGTCGTGCCGAACCGAGCCTGCCTGGGATGGACTCCCCCACGATGCAGGGGGGAGGGCCGGTTCGGCCACCAAGATGTAGCGCGGCATTTTGCCACGAGTCAACCCGTGGATGTGCCGGCGCCCGGCTGTCCGTGCGGAAGCCCTGAAACCGGCCGCTAGCGCGGCATCATCGCCAGCCGGATCATCGCCCGTTCCACCTGCGCCATCTGCGGCGCGGTCTGCCCGGCAGAGCGCAGGGCAAGGTCGGTGTCGAGCAGCAGAGCCAGCGCCTTCTCCAGCCGGTGCAGGCCCCAGTTCTGCGCCTGGCGGATCATCCTGTCGCGCCGCGGCCCGAAGACCGGCGGGCGCATCCGGGCAATGCCCTGCGCAGGGCCGCCCGGATCGGCGGCGGCGGCATGGAGGGTGCGAAAGTGCATCCCCGCCATGATGCAGAGCGTCGTCGGGTTCACCCCCTGGCCCTCCAGCCGCTGCATCAGCGGGCCGATCTGGTCTCGCCTCGCCTCGGCGGCGGCGTTCAGCAGCTCGTCCACCCCGGCCTCGGTGGTGGCCGGCGCGAGCGCGTCCACCTCCTCCTCGCTCAACGGCGCGGAATCGCCCAGCTTGTAGAGCGAGAGCTTCTCTATGAACTGGCGCAGGTCGCCCGGGTCGATGTGCGAGGCCAGCGCCACCAGCGCCTCCATCGCGGCGTGCTCCACGTTGGCGAGCCCCGCCGCGCCGAGCCGGTCCTTGATCTCGGCCGCACTCGGCGGGTCGTCGTAGATCGCCACGAACTGCGCGCGCGGATCCTTCTCGAAGAGCTTCCGCAGCTTGCTCGAGGCCTTCAGGCTTCCGGCGGTGGCCACCACCATGCCGTCGCCCTCCTGCCACTCGGCCAGCGCGGTGGCGAAGAGGTCGGTCAGCCCGTCGGTCGCCCCCTCCACATGCACCGCCCTCTGGCCGGGGAAGAACGACGCGCCCCGGATCGCATCGAGCAGCGCCGCCGGATCGCCGCGCAGGTCACCGCCCGCGAGCCGCGCCAGCCGCATCTCCTCCTCGCCCTTCGGCCCCACCAGCGCCTTCAGCAGATCCTGCCGCTTTAGCGCCACCCGCATCGGGTCGGCCCCCGAGATCAGGATGCCGGGGCCGGGCACGGGCTTGGCGAAGAAGGCATTGGCGTCGCGGGTCGAGAGCTTCATCCGCGCCTCACGGCAGGAAACTCTCTGCGGTGGCCAGAAGATGCGTCACCGCCTGGTCGGCCAGGATCACCATCAGCCGCTGGCGCGCGTCGCGCTCGGTGGTGGTGGTGGCCACGGTGGTGCCGGTGGCGGAGAAGCTGGTGAAGCTGCTGGTCCGCCCGGTGGAAAGGACCGCGCCGGTGGTGGTGTCGGTCACCTGGTAGGTCACCTCGCCGATCAGGTTGTAGCGCTGGGTCTCCTGGTCGGCGGTGATCGCCAGCCCGCTGCGGGTGGTGGTGATCGCATAGTCGAGCCGCATCGGCGCCGCGGCGGCGCGGCCCAGCCGGGTTTCAACCCGGGCGACGAAATCGAACTCGGCCTCGGTGGTCGGCTCGGCGATCTCGACCTGCCCATGCAGCGTGTCCCCCGGCCCGCCGGGGCCGTAGAGCGGGGCGAAGCCGCAGGCCGAAAGACCAAGGCAGAGCACCAGACCGGTCAGCAAACCGCCCGGCCTCAGGCCGGGCAGCGCCCGCACCGCCCCCCCACGGGGCGGGCGCTTCTGGCGAAGGGTGTGCAGCATACCCGCCAACGGGACTTTGGAGAGCATCGCGCTCAGCATCGGGCCGCCCCGTGCGGTGCGGGCGCTGCCCGTCCCGAGACCTCGGTCACGCCACCACATTCACGATCCGTCCCGGCACCACGATCACCTTCTTCGGCGCGTTTCCGTCGAGCGCCCGGATCACAGCATCTTCCGCGAGGGCCAGCTTTTCAACCTCGGCCTTGTCCATGTCCTTCGGCACGCTGATCTCCGCCCGGCGCTTGCCGTTCACCTGGATCGGCAGGGTCACCGTGTCTTCCACCAGCAGGGCCGGGTCGGGTTTGGGCCAGGCGGCCTCGGTCACCAGCCCCTCGCGGCCCAGCATGTGCCAGACCTCCTCGGCCAGGTGCGGCGTCATCGGCGCCATCAGCTGCGCCATCACGGCCATCGCCTCCCGCTTGGCCTCCGCCCCCGCGCCCGACTTCGAGAGCGTGTTGGTGAAGGCGTAGAGCCTGGCGATGGAGGTGTTGAAGGCAAAGCTCTCCACCCCTTCGGTCACATCCGCGATGGTCCGGTGCAGCGCCTTGCGCAGCGCCTCGTCCTCGCCGTTGGCCGCCGTCCCGTCGCCCGCGATCTCGCCCGCCATGCGCCAGACCCGCGCCAGGTGCCGGTTGGCCGCCTCCGCGCCCGAGGCCGTCCACTCCACGTCGCGCTCGGGCGGGCTGTCGGACAGCACGAACCACCGGGCCGTGTCGGCGCCGTAATCTCGAATGATGTTCAGCGGATCGACGACGTTGTTCTTGGATTTCGACATCTTGGCGGAGGGGATGACCTCCACCGGCGTGCCGTCCTTCAGCGCCGCGCCGGAATCGCCGGTCACAACATCTTCCGGGTAATGATAGACAGGCCGGCCGTTATCGTCGCGGGTCTGGTAGATCGCATGGGTCACCATGCCCTGCGTGAACAGCGCATTGAACGGCTCCTTGCTCTTCTCCGGCAGGTGGCCGGTGGCCACCATCGCGCGGGCGAAGAAGCGGGAGTAGAGCAGGTGCAGGATCGCGTGCTCGATGCCCCCCACATACTGATCGACGTTCATCCAGTAGTCCGCATCCTCGCGCACCGTCGGCGTTTCCGCGCGCGGCGCGGTGAAGCGGGCGAAGTACCACGACGAATCGACGAAGGTGTCCATCGTGTCCGTCTCGCGCTTTGCGGGCGCGCCGCACTTGGGACAGGTGCAGTCACGCCAGGTCGGGTGACGGTCCAGCGGGTTGCCCGGCACGTCGAAGCTGACGTCATAGGGCAGCTCGATGGGCAGGTTCTCCTTCTTCTCCGGCACCACGCCGCAAGAGCCGCAATGCACCACCGGAATCGGGCAGCCCCAGTAGCGCTGGCGGCTCAGGCCCCAGTCGCGCAGGCGGAACTTCGTCACCCCTTCGCCCCAGCCCTCGGCCTCGGCGAAGGCGATGGCGGCGTCGATCGCCTCCTGGCCCGTCGCCTCGTCCAGCCCCGCGAAGTGGTTGACCCACTTCACCTTTTGCTCCTTCGGCGGGGTGTAGGCCTCGGCCTCCACCGGCTTCGGGTCGTCGAGGGCAAAGAAGGTGTCCACCACCGGCAGGCCGTACTTGCGGCAGAAATCCAGGTCGCGCTGGTCATGCGCCGGGCAGCCGAAGATCGCGCCGGTGCCGTAGTCCATCAGGATGAAGTTGGCGATCCAGATCGGCAGCTCCCAGCTCGGATCGAGCGGGTGCTTCACCTTCAGCCCGGTGTCGAAGCCCTTCTTCTCCGCCGTCTCCAGCTCCTCCGCCGTGGTGCCCCCCTTGGCGCATTCCGCGCGGAAGGCGGCGACCTCGGGGCTCTGCTCGGCCAGCTCCTTCGCCAGCGGATGATCGGGCGAGATGCCGACGAAGCTCGCGCCCATCAGCGTGTCGGGCCGGGTGGTATAGACCGTCACCGGATCGCCACCGCCGACGCGCTCGAAGCTGAATTGCAGCCCGCGCGACTTGCCGATCCAGTTGGCCTGCATCAGCCGCACCTTCTCGGGCCAGTCCTTGAGCCCGTCCAGCGCCTCCAGCAGCTCTTCCGACATGTCGGAGATCTTGAAGAACCATTGCGTCAGCTCGCGCCGCTCCACCTCGGCGCCCGAGCGCCAGCCCTTGCCGTCGATCACCTGCTCGTTGGCCAGCACCGTCATGTCGACCGGATCCCAGTTCACCGTCGCGCTCTTGCGGGTGACGAAGCCGGCCTCCAGCATGTCGAGAAACAGCGCCTGCTGCTGGCCGTAGTATTCCACGTCGCAGGTGGCGAACATGCGCGACCAGTCGAGCGACAGGCCCAGCGGCTTCATCTGGTCGACCATCGTGTCGATGTTGCCGTAGGTCCAGTCCTTCGGGTGGCCGTTCGAGTTCATCGCGGCATTCTCGGCCGGCATCCCGAAGGCGTCGAAGCCCATCGGGTGCAGCACGTTGAAGCCCTGCGCCCGCTTGTAGCGCGCCACCACGTCGCCCAGCGAATAGTTGCGCACATGGCCCATGTGGATGCGTCCCGAGGGGTAGGGGAACATCTCGAGCACGTAGTACTTGGGGCGGCTCTCGTCGCGGGTGGCAATGAAGGTCTGGGCGTCTTCCCAGGCCTTCTGCCAGCGGGGTTCGATCTCGGACGGGGTGAAGCGCGTCATGATGGTCCTGCGGGTATCCGTGTGGTCCCGGCGTGTTTACGGCGCGGGGGCGGCGGGGTCCAGCGGGTTGGCAGATGCCGCTTGACCCCGCCCGCCGCGCCCCTATCTCGGGGGCACCAAGGGACGCGCGACATGATATATACAGACACGGACGGCGGCCGGATCGCCTCGGAGGCCTTCGGCACGCCAAGGCGCGGGACGATCCTGCTGATCGCCGGGGCCACGGCCTCCATGGTGTGGTGGCCCGATGCGATGTGCCGCGCGCTCGCGGCCCGCGGCTGGCAGGTGATCCGCTACGATCACCGCGACACCGGCGAATCCGCGACCCTGCCACCGGGCGAGGCCACCTATTCGGCCGAAGACCTCGCCGCCGACGCGCTCGCGGTGCTCGATGCCCATGGCGTGGAGCGGGCGCACCTGGTCGGTATGTCGCTCGGCGGCTACCTCGGCCAGATGCTCGCGCTCGACGCGCCGGAGCGGGTGGCCTCGCTCACCCTCTACGCCGCCGAGCCGCTGGGCTGGGACGGCGCGGCCCTGCCCGGCATCCCCGAGAGCTTCATGGCGCATTTCGGCACCATGGCCGCGCTCGACTGGGCCGATGCGACGGCCGTGCGCAGCTTCCTCCTCGAGATCGCCCGCCTCTCCGCCGGGCGCGGCGCGCCCTTCGACGAAGGCCAGGCCATTGCGCGGGTGGAGCGGGAGATGGCGCGCACATCCAGCATGGCCAGCGCCTTCAACCACGCCTCCATGGGGGTGACCCGCGACTGGTCGGGTGCCTTCCGCCGGATCGCGGTGCCGGTGCTGGTGCTCCACGGCGCGGACGACCCGCTGATGCCCCCCGAGAACGGCAGGGCCCTTGCGGCGGGCATCGACGGCGCCCGGCTGGTGCTGCTCGAGGGCGTGGGCCACGAGCTGACGATGCAGGCCGCGGGCGAGATCCTGGAAGAGATCGACGGCTTCGCCCGCGCGGCAGTCACGACCGCCTGACATGGCAAGAAGAGGGCGGGCGCAGGCCCGCCCGCCTTACAGCCGGCCGTCCTGGATGCGGAGCTGGCGGGCGCGGGTGAGGATGGCATCCTCCACGGCGCGCACGGTGTCGGCGCTCACGGCCCGGCCGCCGCGGCCCTGCAGGGCCACCTTCAGCGAACGGGCGTCCAGCGCCGGATCCTGCACGTAGACGGTGGCGCGATAGGCCTGGCCGCCGCCGGGCGGCACGCCGTAGCCGTAGACGATGACGCCGGTGAAGGGATCGACCGTCTGGATCGGCATGAAGTTCAGCACTTCGAGCGAGGCGCGCCAGATGTACTTGTTCACCTCGACGGTGATGTTGGGATCGTCCCGGTTGCCGAAGAGATCCCAGATGGTCGAATTGCGCACCCGCCCGTCAACCACCTCGCGGCCGAAGCGGTCGGTCTCGCGGGGCTGCGCGGGGGCATTGCGAATCCCGGCAGAACTGCCGCCCAGGCTGTTGCCCAGCCGCCCACTCACGCCACATGCGGAGAGCGACAGCACGATCGCCGTCATCCCTGCTGCCCGCAGCAAACTCTGGAAGGTCATTGAAAACTGCCCCTCTCGCCCTTTTTCGTTTGTCTATCCGAGCCCTCCCTGCCCCACAAGGCTTTTTGCCCCCGGGCCCGCCCGGCAAGGGGCGCGCGGCCAAGCCAGCAAGGGCCTCGCAAGTTACTGTGGCAGGTTTGCACCATCTGGCGGAGAGTCCCGGCACAGCCATTCCGCCATTATTGCATTCAAGGGGCGAAAGAGCGAAACACCCTGCATACCCAATGTGGATTCCCCGCGTTGGGCTGACCTTTGATAACGAGGGAAACACGATGAAAAAGGTTCTTCTCACTTCGACCGCGCTGGTCGCCTTCGCTGGCGCCGCGTCGGCTGAAGTCACCATCTCCGGCTCCGCCGAGATGGGTATTGTCGGCGGCACCGACATGGAAACTCAGTTCTTCCAGTCGGTCGATGCCCGCTTCTCCATGTCGGGTGAAACTGACGGTGGCCTGACCTTCGGCGCCACCTTCGACGTCGAAGACGCGATCGACTCCGGCGTGAACGGTAGCGACATGGTCGACGACACCGGTTTTGCCGATTACACCGTCTTCATCTCCGGCAGCTTCGGCACCGTGACGATGGGTGACACCGACGGCGCGCTCGACTGGGCCCTGACCGACATGGGCAACATCGGCAACCCCGGCTCGATCAACGACGCTGAAACCGGCCACATCGGCTACCTCGGCTCGTGGCTCGACGGTTCCTACGACGGCCAGATCGTCCGCTACGACAACACCTTCGGTGATTTCGGCGTCGCGATCTCGGTCGAGATGGACGACACCGGCGCACGTGACACCGGCTTCGCCGTCGGTTTCAAGTACTCGACCGACCTCGGCGGTGCTGACCTGGCCCTCGGTCTTGGTTACCAGTCGGCTGACGGCTACTCGGTGACTTTCACCGGCACCAGCACCCTGACGCTGACCGGCAAGGTCGATGCTCTTGGCCTCGGCGCCACCGTGACGCTCGACAGCGGCTTCACCGGCGGCTTCACCTACACCCAGTTCAACTTCGACGGTATCGACGAAGACCTGACCCACCTGGGTATCGGCATGGGCTACGCCGTGGACGCCTTCTCGGTGCACATGAACTACGGTCAGTTCGAGT
>CAYVQK010000012.1:33363-36814 GCA_964454145.1 uncultured Oceanicola sp.
ATGGGCTACGCCGTGGACGCCTTCTCGGTGCACATGAACTACGGTCAGTTCGAGTTCGACGGCGAGTCTGTCTCCGGTTGGGGCCTGGCCGCTGGCTACGACCTCGGCGGCGGCGCCTCGGTTCTGGCCGGTTACGGCTCGTCCGACTTCGGTGACCTCGGCGGCGACACTGTCGACATGTGGTCGATCGGTCTGTCGATGGCCTTCTGATCGAGCTTCGATCTCAAGTCAGGAAGAGCGGGCCTTCGGGCCCGCTCTTTTCTTTTGGGGATTCATCCCATCCGCGAAATCGGATAGGCACGGGCGGGAGCAGGTACCGGGGAAGAGGGCAACAGATGGCGCATTTCGTAGTGAAGGATATTCCCCAAGTTTACCAACGGGCGCTGAAGCTGCATGCCGATGGCAAGCTCGAGGAGGCCCACAGGCTCTACAACGAGATCATCGCCCTGCGTCCCAACATCGCCGAAGTGCACTATCAGGTCGGCCGGATCGCGCACCAGGTGCGCGATTACCCCACGGCAGTCGCTGCCTTCACCAATGCCAGGCGTTTGAAACCGCGGGAAGCGGCAATCCTCAGGGAACGGGCGACAACGAATACTGACGCGGGCAACCTGGACGAGGCCATTGCGGATTGGGTCGAACTGGTCGAACTTTCCGGCAAGTCCGCTGACTTCTACTTTCAGATCGGCTTGCTCTACCAACGCAAGGGCGAGTTCGACAGTGCCGACAAGTTCATGCGCAAGGCACTGCGGCTCTCTCCCGGCAACGGGCAGATCTATCGCGGCTGGCTTCAGGCCCGCAAGCTCAAGAAGGGTGATCCCCTTATCGCCGAAATGCTCAAGGCACATGCCGACAAGTCGGTGACCGGATTGAGCCGCGCCCAACTCTGCTTTGCCCTGGCAAAGGCCATGGAGGAAATCGGCCAAACCGACAAGGTCTTCAGGTTCCTCAACGAGGGCAACCGCCTCTACGCCAACCACGCGCCCGTGGATCGGAAGAAGAAAGAGCGGGAAACCGAGCGCCGACTGGCGTCGCTCGAGACTCTCGATTACTCGGGCCCCGCTCCTGTGCTCGACAACGAGTCCTTCGGCCCGATTTTCGTCGCCGGCCTGCCGCGCTCTGGCACCACGCTTGTCGAGCAGATCCTCGTCAGCCACAGCCTTGTCTCAGGTGCGGGAGAAACCTCGATTGTGCCAAGGATGGTTCACCACCTTCTGCGCGCCGGGCCACACGGGCCGTGGAAGCCGGCCGGCGAGATCACAGAGAGCGAGGCGGCGGCCTTCAGAGACCTGCTGCGGAAGGAACTCTTCAGGGTGTCCCGGTTTTCCGGCCATCTTGTCACCGACAAGACCATCACCAACTATATGTACATTGGCCTGATCAAGAAACTCGTTCCCAACGCGCGGGTCATCCTCGTGCGGCGCGATCCGCGCGACCAGTTGCTGTCGATGTACCGGAACGTGTTTGGCGAGAACAGCCACCTGCACGCCTACGACCTCGAAGATCTCGCGCACCACTATCACGAGTTCACCCGCTACGTTGAGTTCTGGCGGGAGCGTTGCTCGCATCTCTTCACCGAGGTCGTCTACGAAGACCTCGTCAACGACCCCGAGGTGCAGAGCCGCAAGCTGATCGCGGCGGCCGGGCTCGAGTGGGAGGACGCCTGCCTCAACTTCCACGAGACCAAGCGCGACGTGAAGACCCTCTCGATCCACCAGGTCCGCCAGCCGATGTACAAGAGCTCGGCCAAGGCCTGGGAGAAATACGCCGACGACCTGAAGCCGCTGACGGAGGCGCTGGAGCGCTACGGAGTTCTGGATTGGCACTACAAGACATAGAAACCCGCATCACCCGGGCCTGCGCCGACGCGGGCCGCGCGCGTGACGACGTCACCCTCATCGCCGTCTCCAAGGTGCAGCCCGACGCGCGGGTCGAGGCGGTGCTGGAGGAGGGGCACCGGGTGTTCGGGGAGAACCGGGTGCAGGAGGCGCAGGGCAAGTGGCCCGGCTTCCGCGAGCGGTTCGACGGCATCGAGCTGCACCTGATCGGCCCGCTGCAGAGCAACAAGGCCCGCGTGGCGATGGAGCTCTTCGACTGGATCCACACCGTCGACCGGCCCAAGATCGCCGCCACCATCGCCCGCCTGTCGGATGAGCTGGGCCGCTGCCCCGATCTCTTCATCCAGGTGAACACCGGCGAGGAGGAGCAGAAGGCGGGCTGCCTGCCGGCCGAGGTCGACGGCTTCATCGCCGAGTGCCGGATGCTTTCGCTGCCGGTGAAGGGCCTCATGTGCATCCCGCCGGTCGAGGAGGAGCCCTCGCTGCATTTCGCCCTGCTGGCGAAGATGGCCGAGCGCAACGGGCTCGACGGCCTGTCGATGGGCATGAGCGCCGACTTCGAGCGCGCCATCGCGCTGGGCGCCACCCACATCCGCGTCGGCTCCGCGATCTTCGGCGAGCGGACGTCGGGCTAGGCCAGCTCCGGCACCAGCAGTTCCGTCCCCGGCGCCGCCCGCGCCGCGATCCAGGCCAGGTGATCGGGCCGGAAGGCGATGCAGCCCTCGGTCGGATGGCACCGCTTGCGCCAGCGGTGCAGGAAGATCGCCGAGCCGCCGAAGGGCGTCGCGGGCGTGTTCCAGTCGGTCGTGAGCACGATGTCATAGAGCCGGTCCGCCCGGCGCATCCGTTCGTGGCTGGCGGGGTAGGGGGCCCGCACCAGGCTGTTGTAGTCGGCCTCCTCCGGCGCATCCGACCACAGGTCGCGCGGTCCGATCGGGATGGCCCATGGCGCGGGCGGCGCAACCCGGTCTGCCCGGTAATGGCAAGCCATGATCCGATGCAGCCCCACCGGCGTCGCCCCGTCGCCCTCGCGCTTCTCCACCGAGAGCCCGCCCCGCCCGATCACTGCCGGAAAGAGCCGCCCCGCGAAGAGCAGCCCGCGCGGGGTGAGGCGCATCATGGGCTTGCCCATCCGACAGTCGCCTCCAGAGACGTCCCCCGCATCACAACAGATGCCCCGACTTCGCCGCCTTCGTCGCCAGGTACCCCTCGTTCTCCGGCGTCAGCCCCACCTTCAGCGGCACCCGCTCCACCACCTCCACGCCCTGCGCCTGCATCATGGCGAGCTTGGCGGGGTTGTTCGTCATCAGCCGGATGCGGCTCACGCCCATCTTGCCCAGCAGCGCCGCGCCGATGCGGAAATCGCGCTCGTCATCCTCGAAGCCGAGCCGGTGGTTGGCCTCCACCGTGTCGAAACCCTGGTCCTGCAGCGAGTAGGCCCGCATCTTGTTCGACAGCCCGATGCCCCGGCCCTCCTGGTTGAGATAGAGCAGCATCCCGCCGCCCGCCTCGCGCATCGCCGCAAGGGCCGCGTGCAGCTGCGGGCCGCAGTCGCACTTCAGCGAGCCCAGCACGTCGCCGGTGAAACAGGCCGAGTGCAGCCGCGTCAGCAC
>CAYVQK010000013.1:0-35627 GCA_964454145.1 uncultured Oceanicola sp.
GCGGCAGCCTGCTCGACGGAGTGACCGATACGCTCGGTGACGTCCTGGGTGGCGATCTGCTGGGTGGCGACCTGCTGGGCGGGCTCACCGAGACGGTCGAAGGGCTCGTCGGAGGCCTCCTGGGTGGCGACTTGCTCGGCGACGTGCTCGGTGGTGATCTGCTGGGCGGCGACCTGCTCGGCGGGGTGACCGACACGGTGGGTGACCTGCTCGGGGGCGACCTGCTGGGCGATGTGCTCGGAGGGGATCTCCTCGGAGGTGACCTTCTCGGCGGCGTGACAGACACGGTGGGTGACCTGCTCGGGGGTGACCTTCTGGGTGATGTCCTCGGCGGGGACGTCCTGGGTGACCTCCTCGGGGGCGGGCTGCTCGACGGCGTGACGGATACGCTCGACAGCGTCCTTGCCGGGGATGTCCTGGAGGGTGTTACCGACACCGTCGGCGACCTCACGGACGGACTGCTCGGGGGTGACCTTCTGGGCGACCTCCTGGGTGGCGATCTTCTCGGAGATGTCTTGGGCGACGACCTGCTCGGCGGCGTGACCGACACTGTGGGCTCGCTCACAGACGACGTTCTCGGCGGGACCGTCGAGGGCGCGACCGAAAGCCTGGGCGATGCCCTTGAAGCCCTGCTCGGCGGGGATGTGCTCGGCGGCGCGACGGACACCCTCGGTGACCTGACCGACGGGCTCGCCGGGGACGACCTCTTGGGCGGTCTGACCGGCACGCTCGGGGGCCTGACCGACACGCTGCTGGGCGGCGACCTCCTCGGTGGGCTGACCGACACCGTGGGCGGTCTCACCGACGGTCTGGCCGGAAGTGGCGATCTGCTCGGGGGTCTCACCGACACGCTGGGCGGGCTGACCGACGAACTCGGCGCGGTGGACTGACGCTCCCTCCGCGGTTGCACTTTCGGGGCCGGCGGGAGCGATCCGGCCGGCCCCTCCGCGTCTCGGCCCGCGCTTTGGCCGATCGCCCCGGACAGGGCCGGCGGCCCAATGTTTACGGGGCGAAGCGGTGTAGGGAGGGCTCTTGCCGGGGCCTCCATACCTACCGGCATGGGGTCCAAACTTTTGCCGATAGTGTAATTGTGATGCACCCGAACCGGTGTTAATGGTCAACTAAAGGTTGGATTCGGAGGTCGCCATTCATGACTGTTGAGATATTCAGCGTGACCAGTGCAGACGGATCCGTCGCGCGCAGCACCGGCAATTCCATACAGTTGGACGGCACTTCGGATGTCTATTTCGGAGGGGGTGCCGCCGGCATCGCTTTCTATGAGAAAGCCGGGCGCGACCTGACGGTGACGCTCCTGGATGGCCAAGAGGTGCTCGTCCGGAATTTCTTCGTGGTCGACGAGAATGGCGGCGTCAGTCGGCTCCTCCTGGGTCCAGATGGCGAGGTGGAAATCACCGGCATGCTCGCGCCCGAACCCTTCATGCCGCTCGAGGAGCGTGAGGAAGTCGATCAGGCCGCCCCCGACACCGAGGCACCGCCGGTGGAGGCGGCCGCTGGCGTCGGCGAGGCGATGGGTACCGAGGCGCCAACGGCGCCAGCCAGTGACGGAGGCAGCGAGGCGGCCGGAGGGCTCTTCGGGCTCAACATGGAGCAGATCGGGATCGGCCTGGCGACCGCCGGCGTGGCCGCGGCCTCTGCAGGGGGCTTCGGTGGCGGCGACGAGGCGCCCGCCACCGCCACCGCCGGCGAACCGGCGGCACCCGTTGTCGAGCCTGCGGCGCCGGAGGAACTGCCAGCGGACACCGACGAGGACGGCGACACCGGACTCTTCGCGTTCATCAACCGTCTTCTTGGCGGGGAAGAGGCGCCTGAGGGCGAGGCGGCCATGGGGGGCGGATTGTTCGACGACCAAGCGCCGGAGACGCAGGCGGCCGGGCGCTTCTCCTTGGAGCCCTCGGGCCCGGACGCGCTGGCGGACCTGTTCGATGCCGATGCCTCGGCCGAGGGCTGAAATGCTGCGACAATCCGGTATGTCCGCCTCCCTCCGCCTGGGTATTTTGCTCGTCCTCTGCTCGCTCGGCGCGGCCCAAGGCGCGACCCTCGACGAGGTGCTGCGGATCGCCTCGGCGCGCGATGCAACGGTGCTTTCGATGCGGCAGCAGGTGGCCCGAAGCACGACCGACATCGAGGCGGCGAAGGACGGTCTTCGACCGTCGCTCTCCTTCGCGGCAGATACTACCACGGCGAGCACCTCATCGCCTGCGCTGACATTGACGATCAGCCAGGTTCTGTTCGACTGGGGCTTGACCAAGAGCCAGGTAAAGAGTGCCACCCACGAACGGGTGAAGGCTGTAACCGAACTAAAGAGTGCGGTCGAAGACCTCGCCCTCGACATGTCGTTGCTGTTCATCGAGGTGGATGTTGCCAATCTGAAGTTGGACCGGACAATTGAGTATCTGGGCTTCGCGCGGCGGATCGAGGAGATTTCGCGTCGGCGTGTGGCGGGAGGAGTTGCCAACAGCTCCGAGATCGGACGTGCCAGGCTTGAGGTGGCCCGGGCCGAGGATCAGCTGGCCCAGCTCGAAGTCGACAGGCAGACGGCGCTGGCCCAGCTCGAGTTTTTCACCGGCGCACCGGTCGGCAGCCTTTCGAGCCCGCCCTCGCTGGCGGTGACGCAGCGGTTTCCATCCAGCGCAGCGATCATTGGCGCAACGATGAACGCACCGGCCTACCTATCGGCCAAGGCTGACGTGGCCATCGCGCAGACTGCCATCGAGACCGTGAAGGCGGCCCGCAAACCCAAGATCGTCCTGAAGGCGCAGGGCTTGCAGGAGTTGAACGGGGGGCGCGGTCGCAGCGGCTCGATCGGCCTCACAACCGCGATGGACCTCGATGCCGGGGACTTCCGTGGGCGGGCCAAGCGCGCCGCCGAGCAGGATCTGGCCGTCGCTCGCTCGCGGCTGCTGGCCGTCGAGCGGATGCTGCAGAACGAATTGCGCACCAATGTGGAGCGCATCCGGTCACTGGCCGCGACGGAAGCCTCCCAGGCAGAGCAACTCGCCCAGGCCTCTGTGGTGCGTGAAGCCTACGAACAGCAGTTTGTCGGCGGCCAGCGCGAACTGGTCGATGTGTTGGCCTCTGCCCGGGACTTTTACGACGCACAGATCGACAAGATCGACACTTATGACGAGCGGATCAGCGCAGAATACGAGGCCGCGCACTCGGTCGGCATGCTTGGCACCCTTATTGTCGCCACAATCGGCAGATAGTATGTAATAATACCTTCAAAGGTATGTGGAGTAGACGGCGGCATGTCAGGCAGCGATAGCGCAGAGTCACTTGTCCTCGGGCTGATCGAGTTGTGCCGTCTGAATGGCGTTCCGGCACATGCGGAGCGACTAACCGACGGGCTCATGGGGCGGGATCGCGGCCTGAGCGAGGCGGATCTGACGGTCGCGTTGCGGCGGGTCAACATGAGCTGCCGGATCGCCGCGGTGGAGCTTTCGGGCATTCAACGGGCCTCCCTGCCTGTGCTGCTCTTCATGCACTCCGGCGATCCCGTCGTGCTGGAGCGCATCAGCGGCGCCCGCGTCACGATCGTGCGGCCGGAAACCGCCGGCGGACGGATTGAACTGGCCATTGAGGAACTGGCGAAGGACTATGCCGGTCGGGCACTGTTCTCGCGGCCCATCGACGTGCTGTCCGACCGTCTGGGCGAGGACGTTCGCGAGAAAGGTCACTGGATCTTCAGCCGCGTGGTCCGGAACCGCGGTCTTTACCGGGACGTGTTCCTCGCCGCGATGATGGCCAATCTACTGGCGGTTGGCATCTCGTTCTTTTCCATGCAGGTTTATGACCGTGTCGTGCCGAGCGAGGCCTTCGACACGCTGTGGATCCTCGCCAGCGGTGTCGGGCTGGCGGTCTGCCTCGAATGGGCGCTGCGGGTGATGCGAGCCAAGCTGATCGACGTGTCCGGCCGCGACCTCGACCTGTCGCTCTCGTCGGAACTCTTCGAGCACGTCACCAACCTGCGGCTGTCGCATCAGCCGAAATCGACAGGGGTCTTCGCCAACCAGGTGCGCGAATTCGCCACCGTCCGCGAGTTCTTCACCTCGGGAACGGTCGCGGCGGTCAGCGATCTGCCATTCGTCCTGATCTTCATCGGGCTGATCGCCTTCATCGGCGGGCCCGTAGCCTTCGTGCCGTTGGCCGGTGCGGTGCTGATCGTGCTGCCGGGTATCGTCCTGCAGAAGCGGCTGGCCAAGACCTCGCGGGAGAATGCCAAGGAGGCCTCCGCGCTTAACGGCCTGTTGCTTGAGGCGGTCTCGAACCTCGAGACGGTCAAGGCCGCCCGGGCCGAGGTCAGATTGCAGCGGTCGCATGCACATCTGTCAGAAGCGATTGCCGCCTCGGCCATCCGCAACCGCGAGATGACCACCCTGATCACCCAGTTTAGTTCCTCGGTGCAGCAGTTCTGCTACGCCGGCGTGGTCATCGTGGGGGTCTACCAGATCAGTTCGGGGGCAATGACCGTCGGCGCGCTGATTGCCTGCACCCTGCTATCGGGGCGGACGCTTCGGCCGATGGGGCAGGTGGCCGGGCTCCTCGCCCGCTGGCAGAACGTGCGCGCTGCGCTCGAGGGCCTCGACGGCATCATGTCGATGCCTACCGAACGCCCGAATGCCCGCAGCTTCGTGAGGGCCCAGGAGATCAAGGGCAGGTATGCCCTGAGCGAGATGAGCTTTGCCCATGACCGCGAAAGCCCTCCGGTCGTGAAGATCGAGAAACTCGAGATCACTGCCGGCGAAAGGATCGCACTGCTCGGCGGTAACGGCGCCGGCAAGACCACCTTCCTGCGGCTGATGGCGGGCTACCTCGACCCGGTCTCCGGCAGCATCCTTCTGGACGACCTGTCGCTCAGCCAGATCGACCCGATCGACCGGCGCCGCCAGATCGGCTACCTGCCGCAGAGCGTTGCCCTGTTTCAGGGCACGCTGCGCGACAATCTGCTACTGGACCACGGCCTTCACACCGACGACGATCTGCTCGAGGTGCTCGATGCCGTCGGGCTGGGCACCCTCGTGCGGCGGCACCCACGCGGCCTAGATCTTTACATTCATGGCAACTCGAATGTCTCCGGTGGCCAGCGCCAGGCCATCGGGCTTGCGCGGGTACTCCTGCAGGATCCGCGCGTGGTTCTGCTAGACGAGCCCACGGCCGCGTTCGACCAGGCAAATGAGCGCAAGGTCATCGAGCACCTGAAGAGCTGGCTGCGGGGCAGGACGACGATCATCGCCACCCATCGAAAGGAACTTCTCACTCTGGTCGAGCGGGCCGTCGTGCTGAAGGATGGGCAGGTCTCCCATGACGGGCAGCTTGGCCAGATCCTGGAGATCGCCGGCCGGGGCGGTGCGACCCAGAAACCGGTGCAGGCGGTGCAATGAGCAGTGCGGGCGCGATAGACCCAGGGTACCTCGACGGAACCCACCGGAAGCAGTCGCTGAAGGTTGCGCGCAACACCATACGTCTGGTGACCCTGACCGTCATCATCGCCCTTTCCTGGGCCTCCCTGGCGCAGGTCGACGAGATCACCCGCGGCGACGGCCGGGTCATTCCGCTGCGGCGCCTCCAGACCATTCAGAGCCTCGAAGGCGGGATTCTGGCGACGGTCATGGTGCAGGAGGGGGATCTCGTGCAGCCGGGCCAGATCGTGGCAAAGATGGACCCGACGCAGGCCCGCTCCGACTTCCGGCAGACCCAGTCGCAGATCGAGGTGCTCGAGGCCGAAATCGCGCGGCTCCAGGCCGAAGTGCTAGAGAAGGACACGGTGGGCTTTCCCGAGCCCCTGACGGAGGTGCAGAAAACCGAGCAGAGCCTGTTCGCGGCCCGCAAGGCAAAACGCGACGAGTCGCTCGCCGCCCTGGAGGCTGAGGGAGATTCAATCCAGGCACAGATCGATATCACCGAGCCGCTGGCACGCGACAAGTCGGTCAGCGAGATCGACCTGCTCAAACTGCGCCAGCAGAAGGCCGCACTGATGGGCAAGCTCACCGACATCCGCAACAACTACGTGCAGGATGCCTACAAGGACATGGCGGACCGCAAGGCGAAACTGGCCAGTCTGCGCGAGAGCGTGGTGCAGAAGCAGGACCAGTTTCAACGCACTGACATCCGCTCGCCGGTGGCCGGGCGGGTGAACAACATCAACATCACCACGCTGGGCGGGGTGGTGCAGCCCGGCGAGGCAATCATGGAGATCACGCCGGTCGACGACCAGCTTCTGATTGAGACGAAGGTTCTGCCGAAGGACGTGGCTTTCATCGCGCCCGGCATGCCGGCCAGCGTGAAAATCACGGCCTATGACTTCTCGGTCTACGGGGATCTCGAAGGAACGGTGATACAGACCAGCGAGGACACGGTGCAGGAAGAGACGGCCAAGGGCCTGCAGGAGTATTACAAGGTGATCGTAAAGACCGATCGAAACTACCTCGAGAACGAGGGAGAGACCCTTCCGATCCGGCCCGGGATGATTGCGCAGGTCGATATCAAGAGCGGCCAAAGGTCGGTTTTGAGCTACATCGCACGACCTGTCCTGCGGGCCCAACTGAGATGAGGGGTCTGATGCACCTTGGCTTTGCGAGCGGTCTGGCCCGCGTCGCCGGTGCCGGCCGCCTCCTGATTGTCGGCTTTGTCGCGGTGGCGCTCTCGACGGTGCAAGGTCCGGCGCAGGACAGCGCGCCGGTCGATCCCAGCGTGGTATCAATCAAGGTGGGGGAGGGCCGGTTCATCCGCCTTCCAGAACCGGCCAAGGCGGTATTCATCTCGAACCCCGAAGTGGCCGAGATCGACCTTCAGTCCGCCAGCTACATCTACATCGTGGGCCGCGGACTGGGGACGACCAATCTGTATGTCCTGGGCGAGAACGACCGGACGCTGATCGAGGGCACCATCCATGTCGATATCTACCTCGATCGCATCCAGTCAGCGGTCTCCCATGCCGTGCAGGGGGGTGCCATCCGGCTCTCCACGCTGGATGGGGCGGTGTTTCTCAACGGAACCGTGGAAACCGACATCGACGCCGAAATGGCGGAGGAAGTGGTCAGCAAGCTGGCCGGCGAAGCGGCGGTGGTCATCAACAACCTCAAGCTCGCGACCCCCGCACAGGTGAACCTGCAGGTCACCATCGCGGAGGTTTCCCGGCAGGTTCAGGAAGATCTCGGGATCTCGCTGAACGCTTCCTCGGGCTCGGGTAACCGGAGCTTCACCTCTCCGTCGGGCAGTGGTCAGGGCTTCCAAGTCTCGCTCAACTACAATGGCGGAAACCTCAATATCGCGCTCGATGCATTGGCGAGGTCCGGTCTGGCGACAATCCTCTCGGAGCCGAACCTGACCGCGCGCTCGGGCGAAAAGGCGAGCTTCCTCGCCGGCGGCCGGGTGCCGGTGCGCGTGGGGGCGACGCAGGACGATACTCGGGTCGATTTCGAGACAATCGGCGTGGAGCTCGACTTCACGCCCACGGTCTACAAGAAGGACCAGATCCAGATTCAGCTCGACACCCGCGTGAGGCAGATCGACGGCACCAACTCGACGGAAGGGGCCCCGGCCTTTTCCGAGCGGTCCGCCTCGACCACCATCGAGTTGGGCAGCGGCCAGAGTTTCGCGATCGCGGGGATGTTCAGTTCGAACCAGGTGCAGAGCCTCGATGAACTGCCGGGCATTGCGAAGATACCGGTCATCGGCGCGCTGTTCCGCTCCTCGGCATACCAGCGCGGCGAGACCGAACTTGTGATCATCGTGACGCCCTATATCGTTCAGCCGACGGATCGCAGCCAGCTCGAAACGCCGCTCGATGATGCGAGGCCTGCCGCGAACGGCCTCAGCCAGTTCGGAACCGGGCGCATGTCATCGCCGCCGAAGAAGGTCGACCGGCTCCGCGGGAAGAGCGGCGCGACCTTCATGATCACGAGGTAGGCACATGCTCCTGTCCCGGCTGTCCCCGCTCTCTGCCGTCATCCTCCTAGCCCTCGCGGGCTGCGCCATGCCGCCGCCGCAGGGGGTGACCAGCCGCCTGAGCCTGGCGGAGCGCTCGCAGGTGATCGGTTACGCTTTCGGCGGGGCGTGTTCGGGCAGCATTGGCAGTGGCCATCGCAAGGCGGTGTCTGCCTTCCTGCACAAGAACGCAGATCCGGCGACCGATCTCGTGGTCGTCTCGGTGCCGCGCGGCTGCAATGCCCATGCCGATCGCGCCCGCGCAGATGCCGCGCGCAAGATGGTTTCTTCCTGGCACGGGCCGGTGCGGCTCCAGGCGGCTGAGCCGGGCGATCTCCGAAGTATCAGGGGCATCGTGAAGATCGCGCATGTCGAGGGCATCGCGGTGGACCGCACCGGCTGCCGGGATGGTCTGGGTTGTGCCAATGCCTCGAACCTCGCAGCCATGATCGCTGATCCGCGCGATCTTTATCGCGCGGAAGGTGCGCAGACGTATCGGAACAGGCCGAATGTTGCCGGGTCTGCGAACTGAGACGGACCGGGGCGGTGCGCCCCGACTGCGACGCTTGCCGGATGGGCGCTGGCGTCGGGCGCTCCTCCGTAACGAATCCGGTGCGGTGACCATCGAATTCGTGGTGATCTTTCCGCTGATCCTTCTGCTCCTTGGCTTTATCGCCTTTGTCAGCTTCGCCATCGCCGCCCAGAGCGAGGTGCAGCAGGTTGCCTTCGAGCTGACCCGCTTCGGGATGCTGCTCGCGCAGAACCCGGGGTTCGACGGCGATATCTGCGCCACGCTCGCCAGCGACTATGCCCCGAGGCTGATCGAGAACACGGTGACGCTTTCGCCCGAGAACTTCACGCTCCCTGCAACCTGTCCGGGTCAACCCGATGCCAGCGGCGTGCTTACGGTCTCGGTCACCTACGATATGGTCGGGAGCCTCGCTGATGCCTTCTCGCAGAATCTGGGCATCACCTTGGGCGAAATCACCCGCGAGGCCTCTGTTGTGGTTCGTTGACCCGCGCTATTCGACCAGAGCGCCGGAGCAGCTGTAATCGCTGACGATCAGCTCCGCTGGGGCCAGCTCGATGCCGAGCGCGTCAAGCAGGGTCTGGGCCACCTGGTCCAGCAGTCCGAGGTCCGCGATGAGCCCCTGCAATCCGGCAAGGATGCCGTTCACAAGGCCGAGCAGATCGCCCAGCAGCGAGCCGACGATGCAGCCGAGCAGGCCGCAGTTGGGACGTTCACTTTCGGTGCTGCTCTCGAGCTGGCTGAGCAGCGTGCGGAGCGCGTTGCTGACATCGGATAGCGTGACTTCTGTGCCCACAGCGATGGGCTCCGGGTTTCCGGCGGCATCGAGATGAACGGTCACGGTCTGGCGCTTGGCGGCGATCGGGATGGCGCTCGTTTCCGAAAGTTGACTGCCCGCAATCAGGTCGAGCAGCGACAGGGTGAGGTTCACCGAGGCGGCGGAGGTTTCCACCTCGAAGGTGGCAAGCGCCTCGCCCGGCCCTGCCGCGCAGTTCAGGCTCAAGGCGGTGGCGCGCGCCGTGGCACCTTCGACCGCCAGGCCGACGTCCACCAGCGTAAGGAGATCGGCCTGCACGGCCACGTCGACCTGCGCCAGCTCGGCACTTACCGGGGGGGCGTCGTCGATGAAGCCCGCGGCCATCACGGCCGGTCGGATCAGCGAGACGTCCGCCTCCGCATTTGCGAGCTGTGCGAGCGGCAGTGCGAGGGAGATGTCGGTGAGTGGCGTCCCAGCCCCGCTGCCGTTCAGGCTGGTTGCAGCCAGCAGAAGATCGAAGGCATTGAGCTCGAGGTCGGGCAAAACCTGGCCGACCTCCGCGTCGAGCGCCTCGGGCGAAACCCGCAGAATCGAGCCGAGCTCAAGGGTGGCGCCCGACGTGCTCGAGACTGAGGAGGGCAACCCGCCGAGGCCGAGAAGGGCATCGACCACGTCAGCCGTCTCGATTTCCGCGTCGAGAATCTGCTCGAAGGTGAGCGCATCGGCGCTGATCTCGGTACTCAGCAGCCCCAGGAAATCATTGATGCCGATCGCGACATTGGCCAGCCCGCCATAGCCGATGGCGGAGACGGAGGCACCGAGCCCCAGCACCCCGCCGACGACCGGGTCGAGAACCGACTCCGAGGTTTCGAGCCCGAGGAGCTTGTTGCGCAGGGAGAAGGCGATGGCGGCGCGTTGCGTGGCCGTGGCGGAGCGGCGGATTGTGTGGCTTTCCCCCTTCAGGACCGGGCCCAGCAAGAAGGGGTTGAAGCCCGAGGGCACGGTGACGCGCAGCGCGTTGATGCCGGTTGGGTCGGTCTGGTCGGCAGATGCGACGAACCCAGCCTCGCGCGTGTAGGTGCCGAAGACCACGTCGCCGGTGGCGAGCGCGATTTCGCCGTACCTCCGGTTCAGCGAAACCACTTCCTGCGCGACGTCACGGGCCGTCTGCAGGTCCGGCAGCCGGGTGACGGCGCTGGTGGCGGCGAGATCAGCCTGCGCCTGGGTGTACCGCTTCTGGGCGTTAATCATGGACAGATCTGTCGCGACGCCACCGATCAGAAGGACTGCCGGCAGTAGGAGCAGCCAGAGGGCCGTCATCGCACCTGCATCGCGGCGGAGGAACGCTCCTGCACGGGCGCGCCAGTGGGACGGGGCGGGCGAAGATGCCTGCGCATCGTGCTTGTTCACGTGGCCTCTCGACGAACGAATGGGTCGCTGCGAGGTTATCTTCCAAATGTGGCATTACATAGGACAAAGTCTCTTCATAAAATACGAAAGGGTGTATTTCGCATTGACCCTCAAAAGCCGTCCCTTAGGCTGCGCCCACTTGCGACACTCGCCTGCGCGGCGAGTCGCTCTTGGGGAATGCCGCTGCCATGACACCTGCGAAGCTGACACCATTGTGCCTGACCCTGGCGGCCACGGTCGTGCCCTGGTCCGATGGCCATCAGACCGCTTGGGCGCGGAGTTTCGAGACGGTGACGGTGACGGGAAACCGCTTCGTTCCAGAGGAAGACATCCTCTACGCCTGCGATCTCGCGCCGGGCCGGGACTATGAGCGGGCCGATATCGCGGCACGCGAGGAATGCCTCCAATCCACTGAAATGTTCGAAAGCGTTGAGATCCGCCCGGAGGGCGATGCGCTCGTAGTCGATGTCGAGGAAATCGAGCTCCGCCCGGGCCGGTTGGAGTTCAGCCTCGCCTACGACACGCAGGACAAGGTGGTGGGCACTGCATATTTTGAACGATACAACCTTTTTCCCGATACGTTCGGCTCGGTTGAGTTGAGGCTGACGGAGGAACTGGGCTCGCTCGAGACGTCGCTGTTCTATTCCGGTCTCGGCGAGGGCAAACCCGGCTTCGGCCTCGATGGGCAGGTGCTGGTTTCGGAGTACGACGACCAAGGCTTCAAGGAAGAGCGCGCCCGGATCGAGGGTTATGTCGCCATGGATTGGGGCCGCTTTGGGCGGGGAGAACTGGGCCTGGGCTACCGTGCGCTCCGAATGACGGACGGGTCGGAGGGGCAGAGCCGGCTGCTTGCCATGGAGGCAGGTCGGAGCGAGGCGCCCTATCTGCGGTTCAGCTATGAATACCAAATCGAGCAGCTGGCCGGGGCACCCGTTCGTTTCAGCTTCGAGTTCGACCAGATCTTCTGGGACATCGGCAACGACACGCCCGTCTCCGAAACCCGTGTAGCCGCAAATGCCGGCTTTGCTCTGGGTGAGAAGACCGACCTGCTGTTGGGCTTAAACGGCGGGATCGTGCGGGCCTTGAACGACGGCGCAACCCGGGCGGTCGACCGCTTCCAGCTTGGTGGCGCGGCATTTCGTGGCTTCGCACCGCGCGGGATCGGGCCGGTCGATGGCGGGTACTTCATCGGCGGAAACGCCTTCGCCGTCGCCTCGATCGAGCTGCGCAGGGATATCGGCGAGTTGTTCGACACGCCGGCCCAGATCGGCGTCTTTGCCGAAGCGGGCAGCCTCTGGAGCCTCGACAACACTCTGTCGGGCGCGATCGATGATTCGTACCACATCAGGACTTCGGTGGGGGTGAGCATGACTTTCGACATCTCGGACATTCCCGTGTCCCTCTACGTGGCGCAGCCCATCGCGCACCAGGAGAGCGACGAAACACAGGCGTTCGGTCTGACGATCTCCACCCGCTTCTGAACTTCGACACCACTTGTGGGAAAACCGCGCCCCAGTCGCGCGCGAAGCCAGCATTTACTGGGGCGCGGATGATTTCTGCCGCCGGTCCGCGGTGCATCCATCTCGAGAATGAGGTCAAGGGCGTCTTGCGCGCCCATCGGACAGGCCGGCCGGGAACGCGACAGGATACATCCGCGCGACGGCCGAAAGTTTTTCATAAAGAGACGATAGTTTATATTGATATACTTTCGTATGTATGCTTCGATCCAACTGCGGGGCATGCAGCGCCACGAGTTCACGGCGTAAACCGGAGTTGAGAATAATGACCTACCTGAGACATTGGCGTGAGGGAACGGCAGCCGTCACCTCCCTGCCGCAGCAGAGGCCCCTGGTCGATCGTCTGATGGCCCGTGCCGCCCTCGAGCTCGATACCAGTCTGTTGCCGAGCGGCAATGTTGTGATGTGCGGGGACAACGGCTCTGCCAGCACTCTGATCCGCAAGTTGGTCCGGGCCGAGGGCGCGCTGCTTCATCACGTGGGCGACAGCCGGCGCGACCTCCAATGGATTCACCAGAACGCTGCCGACATCGACATCGTGATCGTGGATGCGGACTTCATGGGAGACGTGGGCGATACAATCGAGTATTGCATGCGGCTGCGCCGGATGTTGCCCGACATGCCCGTGGTTCTGATCGCGAGCGAAGTGCGCGGCGACGATTTCACCTGCGAACGCATGGGCGCCTGCGACGTCACCCTGAAGTCCGGGTTCT
The DNA here is from genome assembly GCA_964454145.1 of uncultured Oceanicola sp. GTDB lineage: Bacteria > Pseudomonadota > Alphaproteobacteria > Rhodobacterales > Rhodobacteraceae > Vannielia. Next base: position 12,874 of record CAYVQK010000013.1, read on the forward strand.
CCCGGTCCCGTCTCGAACAAGCCATACTCACGGCATATCGAAACAACGCGTACTATCAGAAGTCGCGAGCACAATAACCGTCTTTCCCAGGACCTCCCGCCATGGCCAGCACCGGGGCGGGACACTATGCAGGGACAAAAAAACCGCCCGCCCCAATTACGAGGCAGCCAGAACTACCTGCGTTCCCCCTCCTTCATGGAGGGGTTTTTTTTTAGACCAGATGCATGTCCTTGCCCTTGATCACCGCTTGGGTGCGGTTCTGGGCGCTGAGTTTCCGACAGAGTGACTGCACATGCATCTTGATCGTCGGCTCAGCGAGGCCGAGCTTGCCTCCAATGTCCCGGTTCGAGAGGCCATCAGCAAGGTGCCTCAGCACCGAAAGCTCCCGGTCCGAGAGCGGTTGCTCCATGGACTTCAGCGCCTCACTTCGCTCGCTGACCAGATTGGACGGCAAGTATTTCTCGCCTGCGGCCATGAAACGGATCGTGTTGGTGAGGCTCCGCAGGGAGGCGCTCTTGAGCACGACGCCGGCGCCACCGAGCTCCAGCACCTCGTCGACCATCTGATTTGTCGGATTGCCGGTGAGAATCCCCGCCGGCTGCCCCTTGTTCGCCTGCAGAGCCCGTTCGAGGCCTTTCAGGCCATTCATGCCGGGCATGCCGTAGTCGAGAAGGACCATGGAGTAGGGTCCCTTGGTCTCGATCAGTTCTATTGCCTCGTTGAGGTTTGCCGCCGTGGCCAAGTCGATGTCGTCCACGCCCTCGGCATACATCTTGAACATGTCAAGAATCATCGTGTGGTCGTCGGCTATCAGAAGGTTGATCGTCTCAGTCAAATTTTTGTGCCCTTGGGCCCTCCTTGAGCAGGCTCGGCGCTTTCAACACCGCTCCATTCGCGTGTTCCTGATCCGAGTTCTGTAACGGCAGCGATCACTGCCTGAGTTGACGGGTAAAAGCCAATCAAATGAGCAAATGCCGAAGATTGTCCGTCCCTATGTGTTTTTCCGGAAACGATACCGCGTAGCGGAAATCGCTTCAGCCAGCTCATCCAGAGCGTTAGTTTCACCACCGGTTGTCTGTACCGACCGGAGAGCAGCCTCTACGGCCCTCAGGCCGGTAATCCCGGTTGACCCTACGGCAGAATGTACGAGTGGTCGCGTCTGCCTGGTCAATCCGTGGACCTTGAGCAGGTTCATCACGCCTGTGGCTTCGTTCAGGGCTGTCTCCATGTACCTCTCAGCCTGCGCCTTACCCAAGTCATCGGCAAGTTCCGCAATTGTCGTCTCATCAAGCACCGAACTCCCATAGTCCCATGGCGGTTCCGGAGAACCCGGGTGCATAGACTTGTTATTCTCTCCACGCTCAACGTGGGGGGACATGATCTGGATCAATTTTTTTCCCGAAATCGGCTTTTGCACCAAGCTAGCGATGCCGGCATCACGGCAGGCGCGTTCGGTCTGGTCGCTCTTATCGCCACTGAGCGCCAGGGTGCGCCTCGGGCGGAGGTCTTCGGGCAGGGTGGAGACCGCCTTTGCCAGGGCGATGCCATCGAGGCCCGGGAGGGTCAGGTCGGTGATCAATGTGTCGTAGATGCCTTCCTGGTTGCCCAGTGCCTCCAATGCGGCCTCGGCGCTGGCCACCGCAACGAGGTCAGCGCCCGCCTTGCGCAAAACGGTCGCGGCCCAGTCGCGCGTTATCGAGTCGTCATCGACGAGGAGCACGCGCATCCCTGCCAGCGGGGAATCTTCGCGGATGGCCGCCTCTGGTGACGCCCCGGGGCCGATGTCGACCTCAGTCGCCGCGGGGAGGCGGAAGCGGGCCCGCAGGCATGACCTGCCGTCTTCCTGACTGTGCTCCCACCATCCGTGCAGGAGAGCCAAGCAGACACGCATCACCGACAGGCCAGTTCCGCGGCGGTCTGTCTTGCGATCACGAGAGGGCGAGCGCTGTAGGTGGCGGAGAACTTCGGCAGGGATCCCGACTCCATCCTGCCAGACCTCCAGTGCGATCTCGTCGGCGGATCCGCGTCGGGCGACGACGGCGACGGAACGGCCGCCGAACTTCACCGCATTGTCGATCATGTTCTGCACCAGCTCGTGAACGATCAGCGGAGGGCCGTGCAGGGGGCCGGAGAACTGCTCGGTGGACCAAGTCAGAGTCGTTCCGCGCTGCGCGCTTGACGCGGAAAGCAGAGCAACCGCCGCCCCGAGCAGGCGGGGCAGATCGAAAGCTTCGGCGGCGATGATTGCGGATCTCGGGCCAGTGGCGAGGTCGATCACCCGATCCATCTGTGCCGTAACCGCCTGGGCCTGGTCCCGAAGCTGGGCAATAGCATCAGGTTCGGCACCTCCGGGTGCCAGCGCGATGGTTTCGATTGAAGCCTGGAGCGACTGGAGAAGGGCCCGGAGGTCGTGCACCACAAGATCTCGCAGGTCTCCAGCCAGAGCCAGAGCGCGGTCAGTGGCGGCTCGGGCTCCGGCGCCGCCCTCGACAAGCAGCAGGTTCGGGACGCTCGGCACAAGCGAGACAGTGAGGTCGCGCCCCTCCAGCGAAAGGTGCGCGGTTCCATCCCTTACGGCGCCGTCGAGCGCGTCGCGCAGCTGGTTCGAGCCGGCATTATCCGTCCAGCTCGTCAGCAGACCGGTCGCCGAAGGCGTCAACGCACGGACGGCGCCGTCGACGCTCACCACGAGCATGGGCGTCGACGGATCCAGCGCTTTCATCCAGTCGGTGCAAGTGTCACGCTGCGGCTTCATGTCTTCGCCATAGGGAGTTCCCTGAGAACTGTCATCTCGAGCGGGCGACAGTTCGCTGGCCCAGGCATGGAGCCAGCGAGTACGCGCCAACTTAGGTTGCGATTATATGCCACCAAGTCGCAAAGTCGCGAAATTTCTCTTACTTACGTCATGGACATACCAAAGTATGTAAGTGCATGCTATGAGGAGATAACTTCCCGGCGGTTCGCGCGAATCGCCGGGGCCTTCCAGGGTCACCAACCCGCAGACCAGAAGCTAGAGACAGTACAGATGAGCACCCGCGTTATTCTTGCGTCGCCCGGAACCGAGATCACAATCGACGCCACGAAGGGCCAGGTCGATCGCTTCTTGCGATCCGAGAACGACCTCGTCGTGAAGCTCAACTCGGGCGACAACCTGGTGGTGCGCGGTTTCTTCGTGGCCGGGCCCGATGGAAGCGTCAGCACACTGACCTATGCCGACGGCACGCCCGCGGGTGTTGCCGGCGACTCCCGGACCGTCCCGGGCGGCGCAGGCATCGGGGCAGGCATGCCCCTGCAAATGGATGGCAACACCGGCGCGCTTCTCGCGGGCATTCTCGGGGTGCTCGCGCTGACGGCGGCGGAAGCCGATGCCGGGGATGGCGGCGATGATCCCACGGACGAGCCAACCGATCCCGAGGACCCGACCGATCCCACTGATCCGACCGATCCGGAAGACCCCGCTGCCAATGGCAACGTTGGCATCCTCGACCCACTCGTCGGCGATCACGGCCTTTTGGGACAGGACGGCCTGCTCAGCGTCGGCTCCGACCTCGGGCTCACCGGATCCGAGGGCCTTCTGGCAGATCTCCTCGGCGACGAAGGCATGCTCTCGGGCATCACGGGATCCGACGGCTTGGTTGGTCGGATCCTCGGCAAGGGGCTCATCGGCGACGGGACGCCCGCCGACGAAGACGGCGTGCTCGATGTCGTCGTTGGTGACAGCGGCGCGCTCGCAGCACTTACCGGAAACGATGGTCTGCTCGGCAGCGTCACCGGATCCGATGGCCTGCTTGGAGCGGTTGTGGGCAACGACGGGTTGCTGGGGTTCATCACCGGCTCCGACGGCCTGCTCGGTTCGCTGCTGGGGCAGGGGCTGCTTGGAGAGGGCGAGGGCGCCCTCTCGATCGTCGATGGGATCCTGGGCGAGGACGGGCTGATCATGGGACTTCTCGACGAGGATGGCCTGCTCGGCTCGATCCTCGGCGAGGACGGGCTGGTGGATGGGCTAGTCGGCGAAGGCAGCGTGCTGGACTCAGTGCTCGGCGCGGAGGGTATCGTGAATGATCTCCTCGGCGACGAGGGTGTGCTCGGCGCCGTGGTGGGCGAGGGCGGCGTAGTGGACGGCTTGCTCGGTGAGGAAGGTATCGTTGGTGGCCTGATCGGCGCGGACGGCCTTGTCGGGGGGCTCGCCGAGGAACTGCTCGGTGACGATGGTCTGGTGGGCAGTCTTCTTGGCGAGGAGGGCCTGGTGGGCGGTCTGCTGGGGGCAATCGCGCCCGAAACGGGCGTGGCCGAGACGTTGGATGCGGTGAGCTCCGAGACCGTCGATGCAGTCGAGCAGGTCGCGGGCACGCTGGTCGGCGAGAGTTCGGTGACTGATGCGGCGACCAGTGCCGTCACCACCTCGCTCGATGCCGTGAGCGGCGCGACCCAAGTCATCGGTGCCGTAGTCTCCGAGATCGGCCCGATCGACCTGGGCGACACTCTGACCGGATCCGACCTGGGTCTGCTCGGGGAAGATGGCTTGGCCGAAGACACGCTCGACATGGTCTCCGAGGTGGCGGGCGATCTGTCTGACGACCTCGAGAGCGTTACCTCTGCGATCGAGGACAGCGCCGTGCTCGGCGGGCTTGGGGAGGTGACCGCGGGCCTGCTGGACACCGCCGACGACCTACTGGGCGACCTGCTCGGCGAGGACGCGCTGATCTAGGCGGCGTCCTTCTCTGGGCCAGCCGCCACCCGGCGCGTCATTCGCAGGCCTTTATGGCCGCCCGATGCGCGCGTCCAACCGGGTTCATAAGCTTTTGCAGCTCGGTGGGTGCCAGGCCGCTTTTTTCAGAAACCTCAGCGACAGCCGCATCCCATGCGGCAACGAGGGAGACTCCACCCTCATGCTTAGCTACGTAGGCGGCGGCGATCTCGCTGTAGAACTCGGTGTCCGATAGGCTGACAGCCTCCAGAAGAGCCGAAGTGGCGCAGGTGCATCGTGCGGGTGGCACTTGCGGGAACATCGCCACGCACATCCCCGTGATGCCCGCCGCCTTCTCGCTGGCGAGCGCAGGTAAGGGAAACGCAGCCAGCATGGCTATCGCTGTCTTTCTCATGTGCATCAGTCGACCTCCTTGTTGCGGCTCTGACAGGGTGAATCGCATTCATCTCCCATGTCGAACCGCCCTTTCAAGCGCCAGCAATACCGCAGGGAGGACACGGCGGGGCCCGTGCTGAGGGCGGCTACCTTATCTTGATGTCCTCGAGGGCCTTTCCGTCTTCAAGCAATTCCCGAACCCATGTGGGCGGGCGTCCGCGCCCTGACCAGGTCCGCATCGGATCCTCCGGGTGCCGGTATTTCGGTGGAACGTAAACCTTTGTTCGGCGGCGCTGAGGCGCAGGAAGCACTTCCCCGAGGCTGAACCCGTATGCCCGCGTCGTTGCCTCGGCGGCCTTGATTGCCGCCTGCCGGTCGCGCTCGCGGACTCGCGCGAGCGTCTTTGCAATCCTGCGCCGGAGTGCTTCGAGCTGTCTTCGAGTCAGACTGGACAGGTCGATTGTCGTCATTGCGGACCCTCGCCGTTCGTAGGTTTTTCTTATAACTTATGAAATCTAAGCGGTGAATAAGAGTCTTACGGATTTATAGAAGATACGAAGGGATGGCCTCCGATGAAGGGCGGTCCCATAGGAGTGGCCGGTCTGGAGAGGCAGTAGCGGCTCGCGTGGAGCTCTGGGGTGTCAAAATTTGCCTAGAGCAACATACGTTAGTATGTTAAATTTAACTTTATGGATATAAGTCGCAAATCGTATCGTTTTGACATGGCGCCAATCCGCGCAACCATTACTGCCAAGGTCGGACGCTCTGCTTCGGTCCCCTCATACTGGCAACGGGGCCACGCGACCTTGCCCTCGACAGATGCGATAGGCCTGACACCCGATCCTTGTGTGGCCACCGACTCTGCGCGCACCCTCGTTGAAATCGCTCGACTCCGGTAGGGAGCCCCCCATGCTGCAGCGTGTACGCCGGTCTTCCAGAGCGCATACAAAGCGCAGGTGGAGGCACGGGTGGTGGATCGCGCCGCTGGCACTCTTCGGTGTTGTGTTCTGGGGCTTGGTAGTTTTTCGTCTCTTTGTTTGATCAAACGGAACTGAAACTCGCTTCGTTGACCTGATCCAGATCGGGAGATAATGCAATGGAGGGGCGTATGGCAGACAATGTCACTCTGACCGTTGAGGAAGGGACCTGACTCCAAGCACTGGTTTTAGGCGATGGCCGGCCGTTCGCGTCGGTTCTCGGGTTATCCAGGATGTGTGAGCCGCGCCCGTAAGGCATGGGTCCGCAGAAGCGATTGGAGGCGGCGAAGCACGTAGGCCAGGCCTTCCTGCTGCAATTCGCGCCAGATATGGCGAACACCATTGGCCCGGTCGCTGGTCGTGAAGCGCGTCTCGATCGCAATGGCGAGCTTGGCGACATGGATCTCGCAGTCGCTGGCCAGGCTCTTAACGTAGGCTTCCTGCTGCTGCCGCACGTTGGCAACCTTTTCGAGATGCGCACAGTAGACACGCTTGCAGGCGATCGCGTGACCATCGACCTCTTCGTTCTCTTCATGGGTGACGGGGCGCAGGTCTTCTGTCGCGCTGGCGCGTTGTTCAGTGGACATTGTCAGGGTCTCCTGATTGGGTTATCAACGTTTTTAGTTGATAACCTCGGCGGCTCACCCCGCCAATTAATAACGTTGATACATGACGCCAGCACAATCGCGCGCCGCCCGTGGCCTGCTCTCGATGACGCAAACAGCATTGGCCGAGGCCTCAGGTCTGGGACAGTCCACTGTGATTGACTTCGAGAAGGAAAGGCGCGTGGTGTCTGAAAGGGCTGTGTCGGCCATCCGCGAGGCCCTAGAGGCCGCTGGCGTCCAGTTCATCGAGGAGAACGGCGGTGGGGCCGGGGTGAGGCTCAGGGAGCGCTCCTGAGCGCTACCGAACCTGCCGAGGTCATCCGGTCTCCAGAGAAAATGTGCGTGCACTCATGAGATCGGCCAACTCGCTTTGAATTGCGCGCTGCAAGGCAGCGATCCTTGCGCTCTCAATGCGTGCCTCTTCCACACGCACCTGGAGCACGCGCCGCCATTCTTCACGGAACGCGTGGACCACCTGCAGTGTGAAGCTGTGTCCGGAACAGTGTCCTGCTCTGCGACCCACGCGACAAATGACCACCATAAGCCGGGCTGAAGTGTGACTGGCTCCGACCGGGTCAACAAATGAGCCGGTCGAGACTAAGTTCAGGCTTGTTGTGAATTGTCCTTGCTAATGTGTCCGTGAACGCCCATGTGTGTTTGGCTAAAGTTATTCTCTCTCGAACCTCTGCCTCCGTTAATCCGGCACTCAGTTGATCGATCAAGACTGACATTGCCGGGCTGCCACATCCTGTGGGCAGCACCAGAACAGGAGACCACGGATATGGCCAATGGCACCGTGAAATGGTTCAACCCCACCAAAGGCTTCGGCTTCATCGCACCTGAAACGGGCGGCAAGGACGTGTTCGTTCACGTGTCCTCCGTCGAGCGCGCAGGTCTGACCGGCCTCGCCGACGACCAGAAGGTGACCTACGACATCGAATCCGGCCGTGATGGCCGCGAGAGCGCGATCAACCTCGTGCTTGCCTGATATCGAAGACTTCGGGCACCCGTCAGGGTGCCCGGATCAGTTCAGGCGGGCTTTGACCACGATCGCGTCGATCACTTCCTCGCCCAGGGCACGAATGGCTTCGAGCCTGTGATACCCCTCCACCAGCATGAACATCTCTCCCTCGGCGCGCAGCACGATCGGTTTCGCTTGTCCGTTCGACATGATGTCTTCTGCCAATGTGATCACTCTTAACAGATCGAGCGTGCCCGTTCGCTCCGACGGCACGGTGATCTTATTGATCGGAAGTCTGAGTACGTTTGCCATGCCGTCCAGTCCGGGTGCACGGCAAACATGCCAGCGCCCGCGTGTTTCTAAAGTGCCACTCGTACCGCCTTGCGAAGCTCGTCGTGCATGATCCAGACATCCTGCTTTTCGGTATCGGTGTCATCCCTCGCTTGGCGGAATCCGATGAGGCGGGCACCTTCGGGACGCCCCGAAGTCTCCGAGGATGGCACATCAATACCCAGAAAGTCGGCGATCATACCCCCCGCGCGCGCCAAAACCTTGAGTGCCGTGTCGGAGGATCTGTAGCCCGCGGCATTCATGAGGGCGACTGCAGTCAGGCCCTTTTCGCCAGCAATCGAGTGCTCCCGAAGCATGGATACCTGCGGATCCGACAGATTGGTTTGTTCCAGAGCTTCGACGTATTCATCCTCGATCGGTATCGCCAGGTCTGCGAGTGCTTCCCATCTTCTGGAAGCTGTTCGCTCCACGTCGCGGTTGGCGAGGACTTCCTTCAGCTTTTCGATCGCTTCGGCCTCAGACTCGCCCGTGGCTTCCGCCATGAGGCCTTGGCTGTTCGCAGTCCTCGGAAAGGCCCGGGCCACGAAATTCCCACTCAGCTGGCCAGCCCTGATCCGGTATTTCCCAAACTCATCCTCGATGATCGAGGGGCCGACGTCTGCCCTGCCCGGCGTCTTTACCCTGGCATTTTGTTTTTTTGGCTTTGATCTTGCCATGTGCTTCTCCTGATTTGTCCTAGGCGGAATTCCTCAGCCTTGAATGACGAGAACGATGACGAAAGCGACTGCGCCTACCAGCGACGCTATCGCAAGCGCGCGCCGAAAAAGCTTCACCCTTGCATCCCACTTGCGTTCTCTTAGCCTCGCCCCCAGGCGCAGGTTGAGCGCATTGTCCTTTGCGCGTGCGTCGGAAAGTGCTGGCACCTTGCTCTTCACCTGAAGCGCCGTAACGTGGCCGCGCTGGTCGCTCCTCGGCGTTTAGCATCCGATTGCACAGAGCGCGGAGGTGCTGCTCCGTCATCGATCTTGCAGTGGAACCGAAGCATGTGACCTCCTGCCTGAGCCCGGCTAGAGATCAGGTTCGACAATTCTGGTAGAACGCGCTGGAAGCCGGATCGAGGGCATCAGTTGCTCTCTCGATCACACTTTGACTAACCCCTTGGGCCTAGTGAATCCAGGTGGTGTTTGCAAGGATTCTCTGCCCTGCGCCGCGCCTGCCTTCCACCACGATCCGGGTCTTCTCGTCAGCAGAGTGATGCTTCCTGGTCCGCCGACGGATGTCCTTCACGACCTTCTCGGCAGGCTCTTCACGTGTTCCGCGTCGCCCCATTGGGGCCTTTCCTAATCCTCCTCCATCTGTCTCATCTCCACTCCTTGCAGGCGCTTGGAGCGAAGCCTCACACGCTCGATCTCCAGATCCCTGAGAGTGCTGACAGAAACCCCAAGCTAGTGGGCTGCCTGTGGTCGCGGAGTGACTGAAGTCTAGGGGGCACCTGGCTTATCACCCAGCGCGTCACGTCCCTTGGGCGCTTTCCCAAATGCTTACCACTTCGGACGCCAGTGTAAGGGGGTCGAATGGCTTGGGAATGACCTTCAGGCTCCCCAGCTCCATGAGGTGCGCCACATCATCGGGATGGGATTTCGCTGTCATGAATACTGTCGGAATGTCCTCAAGACCTGGCAGCTTACGAAGCTCCGCCAAAGTCTCCTCTCCCGTCATTCCCGGCATCATGACATCGAGGAGAAAGAGGTCCGGTCTGAACCCCTCGACGCGCTGGAGCGCTTCCCGTCCGCTGGAGCACTGCAGAACGTCCAGACCGCCAACCACGGCCAATGCAACCTGGGTTATCGCCCGGATGTCAGCATCGTCATCGACATGCATGACACGCGGGCGATTGCCTACGTTATTTCTCATTCACTCACTCTGGGTCGAACGCCGTTATCGACCTGGTCCTCCCATGAACGCGCTGGGTCCACTCTAAACCAGATATCATCTAGAGTAGAGGGGATTGTGGCGATCACACGTCATGCGTGTGTTCAGGTGAATTCTTTGGATCGCGGGACAGTTGGGCACTGGTCAGCGCGTTACAGAACAAGCGCGACGAAGCGACCGAACCACCCAATTCACGCAGGTGAGGATTCCAACCATGCATGCGCCGCAAGAGATGCCCCCAGATTTGTAGACGCTTTGCCTCCTTACTTTGAGCCGAGGAGGCGACCATGGGGACAAGCAACTACAGCGACGAGTTCAAGCGGGACGCGGTGCATCAGATCACGGTGCGCGGATATCCGGCTCGGGAGGTGTCCCGACGCTTGGGGGTCAGCAAGTATTCTCTCTACAAGTGGGTGAAGCTGTTCAGGGAGCCGTCGCCGAAGCCGGGCGTGGATCACGAGGCTGAGAACCGGCGCCAGAAGCGCGAGCTGGCTCGGGTGACCGAGGAGCGCGATATCCTAAATTGGAGCCCGATCGGAAAAGGCCCCGGTGGGGCGTTGTCCCGGCGGAACGCAACGGCGTACTTCGCGCGCGAGACGTGGATACAAATGCGCTGACAGGATTCGTGCAACACAGTACAGTTGCGTATCGTTTTCCTGGTCTATCCGCGCGCATATGCTGAATTATAATTCAAAGGACTGGCATGAGACCGCTCGGGGGAGCACCGATTTCAAGTCGTTGCTGTTCAGCGCGCCCGACCATTTCAACATGACCAAAGGTCAGGATCGGCGGCTCCGGGTTGCTTCGGCGGATTTTTCGGGCATCGGGACCAGCCTGCTCAGCGTGCGCTCTTCCGGACACGAGATCGACCTCGCGGACAACGCGTTTCTGACCGTGATGATGCCGACCCGCGGGCGGACGCTTGTGCGCATGGGGCGCAAGGACAGAATGATAGCGGAGGGTTGCGCTCTCGCGCTCGGACCGTCGGAGCGATGGACCCGGGTCGAGAAGGGCCCTCACCAGGACTTCCAAGCCAACCTCGCGAAGATTTCGCTCAAGGCGCCGGCGGCGCGCCAGATCGTGCCCTTCGCCGCGCAAGACCCTGTCGTGGCGATCAATTCTGCGGCGCTGGCAGGTTTCCGGGCGCTGATCCTCTACATGTTCAACGATCTTGCCTCCCCGAAACCGATGCTGATCCAGCGTCCGGCCTCGGACCTGTTTGCGGCACTGGTCGCAGAGCATCTGCGGGCGCTGTTCCAGACCGACCCCGAGGTCGCTGCGGGCGAACGTCCGCAGCGCGCTCTCGTCCGGCGGGCGGAGGAGTTCATGGCGGCCAACCTGGGCGAGCCGCTGACCGTGCCGATCATCGCCGAGGCGACGGATGTGTCCGTCCGTCAGCTTCAGGACGCCTTCCGCCACACCCTGGGCCAGACGCCATGGGATCGGCTGACCGCGCGGCGGTTGGAACGGGCGCGCCAGTTGCTTCTCTCTGCCCGAGGCACGTCGGTCACGGAGATCGCCTTCGATTGCGGCTTCTCGCATCTCGGACGGTTTGCGCAGGTCTATCGTTCGACCTTCGGCGAGGCCCCTTCGGCCACTCTGCGGCGCGCCTCCCGCGCAATTGGGACAGCCGGCGCGCAGAACGGATAGCGGCACCCAAGCCATCAGCATAGCGTCGGGGGCACGTCATCATCCTCCGGCAGATCGATGACGCAGGTCGGCACCATGCCGGGTGCAGAGGGTTCACGGGATGCGGGGAGGTGATGCAGTTGGCGTGGCTCCGGCGGATCGGACAGAGATGTTCCGGTTCGAACGCGCCGACAGCGACCTGCCGTTCTATCGCGGTGTGCCTGTCGGTATCGGGCCTGTCGGCTGGCTTGTCGTGCTGGCATCGGTTGCAGGCGCTTTCGCGGCGCTGATCACGACGCAGCCGATCTTCCGGACCGGGTTCGGAACCTTTGTTCCGGCGCTGCTGTTCGCGCTGATCCCCCTCGCGACGCTTGCCATTGTCGCCGGGACGCGGGCGCCTCTCGCGCTGTTCCGACCGCTCCGGCGCGTGGATGCTGCGATCATCGTCGGGTTCTTCGTCCTGAACGGGATCGCCACGGTCCTGCTCGGTTTGCTGGTGACGCAGCTCTTCGAGACCGCGGCCAACCCTGCCGGCGAACGGGCCGCCTCGGCCGGCGGATTGGATCGGGTCCTGTTCTTCGGCTGGACCGCCATCCAGTTGCTGGGCGAAGAGATCTTCACGATCCTGCCGTTCCTTGCTTTCCTCGCTTTTCTCGACCGCCTTGTGCCCCGAAAGGCGGCCATCGCGATTGCGGCGCTCGGGGCCGCGGTGATCTTTGCCCTGATCCACCTGCCGACCTACCAGTGGAATGTTCCGCAGGCGCTGATCGGTCTGGTGCCGATCCGTATCATCTTGCTGATGCCATATCTGATCACCCGCAACATCTGGGTCTCGGCCGGCACTCATATCCTGAATGACTGGGCGATCTTCGGCCTGTCGATGTTCGTTGGTGCCCCGGAATGATCCAGTCACGCCCGTTTGCCAGGAAAGGCCCTTCGATGTCCCTATTCCGCATCTTCCTCTGCGCACTGCTTCTTGTGGTCCCGGTCGCGGCCGGGGCCCAGGATGGTCCGACCTTCGACTGTGGCAAGGCCGAGAGCTCGGCGGAGAAGCTGATCTGCGAGGACACGGCGCTTGCGGCACTGGACCGGCGGCTGGCCGGCCGGTTCGAGGCGGCACTCGCCGCCGCCACCGGGCTCGATGCCGGGGCCAAGGAGGCGGAGGATACCCTGCGGGCAACGCAGCGGGGCTGGATCAAGGGCCGGGACGAGTGCTGGAAGGAGCCGGAGCTGCGCACCTGCGTCGAGACCGAATACCTTCGGCGCGAGGCGGAGCTGGTGGCCCGCTTCCTGCTCGAGGATGCGGCCGAGATCACGGAGTTAATGTGCGGAGACGGCGCGCGGGCGCTGACCCTCTACCAATTCGCAACCGAGTTGCCGGGTATCCGGGTCGAGGAGGGCGACGGCGTCTTCGTCGGTGCCCTGCGCGCGGCCGATACGCCTGGCACCTACTACGTCGGCCAATGGGGTGCCGTAGTGCTCGGGGAAGAACCTCAGGTCGAGGACGTCTACGGAGACAAGACAGCCTGCCGCGTGGCGGGCTGACATCGGCCGCTCCGGCGGTTCAGGATTACACATCAGGAGGGAAGACATGCCCGGATATCCTAGCGTTTTGACGAAAGGTCTGGCTGCGGTCGCACTGGCAGCGACCATGCTTGTTTCGACACCGGATAGGGCCCGCGCCCAGATGGGCCCGGACTACTGGCAGGTCACGGGAGTGGCCTCGGATGACACGCTCAACATCCGCTCGGGGCCGGGCACCTCCAACCGGGTGGTCGCGCGGGCGCCGAACGGTGCCGTTTTCCGAAACCTCGGATGCCGGGGCGAAGGCAACGCCCGCTGGTGCCATATCGAAACCCCGAACGGGCAGATCTCCGGCTGGGCGGCCGGGCGCTTCCTGCGCGAGAGCGGCGCGCCGACCGGGGGCACGATCGCGGGGCAGCCCGACGTGCCGGAACTGCACGCGCGCAGCTCCGGTGAGATCGAGGTGCGCTTCTCCAGCGGATGCACCGCGCTCTACAACCCGATGGGCCGCGAGATCACGGCGGGCAGCTCCTGCTCGGGGTCGCAGCGCTCCAGGGCACATGATGCGGTGGAACGCTACATGCGCGAACACGGCGCGGATCATGGGGGCGGTGCCGCCGCAAGCGATGTCAGCGTTTCGGGCACGGGCACGATCTATGGCGGCGCTGCGCTGACCGGACGGATCTTCGGGCACAAGGAGGGCGCCTATGCCCTCAGCGTGTCCGGCGAGGGGATGACCTGCACAGGGCTCTTCCGACACGCGCCCGGCACCGTCGGCAGCGAGAGCACGACGGTGCATTGCATCGACGGCGCACATGGCACGGCGGTTCTGGTCCGCAACCGTAGTGGCAACGGCAGCACGCTGACCATGACGCTCACCAACGGAACCGGAGGATATGTGCTATTCTGAATGTCTTCGGGGTCACACTCTCGTCCCGGGGCTGCCGGGGTGACCCCGGGGCCTTCGTCCCGGTGCCACGCAGCCCGTGCCACCGGGCTCGAGGCCCGTCCATGAACCTGACCGACCAAGGGAGCCCAGCATGTCGCCCGATCAGATACTCGCAACCGTTGTCGCGCTGATGACCTCCGCCACCGATCCGGCGTTCGACCGGTTGACGCAAGGCGGGCACGACGAGCGGTATCCGCTCACGGTGGAGAACTGCCCGAGGCCCATCGGCCCGCTCGAGGTGGAAGGCAAGACGGTGATCTGCGGTCGCATCGCGGTGCCCGAGACCCACGGCCAGGACACCGGAGCCACGATTCCGCTGGCCTTCGCGGTGCTGAAATCCCGCTCGACCGCGCCGGCGCCCGACCCGGTCATCTACCTGCATGGCGGACCGGGCGGCTATACCGTGCAGGATATCCCGTTCAATGCCTCGGTCTTCGATTTTCTGCGCGACCGGCGTGATATCGTGCTGTTCGACCAGCGCGGCTCCGGCATCTCCGACCGGACCATCGCCTGCTACAACGAGTTGGCGGAGGAGTTCCTGAAGTTCGCCAAGCCCGACGAGGAAAAGCTGTTTGGCGCGGATGAACCGCTGGCCCGGTGCCTTGCCGAGACCGTGACATCGGGCACCGACCTAGAGCCCTTCAACACGACCCAGAGCGCCATGGATGTGCGTGCGATCATGCACACGCTCGGCTACCGCGAATACAACGCCTTCGGCATCTCCTACGGCACCAAGCTGGGGCAGGAGTTGCTGCGCTCCGCCCCCGAGGGGCTGCGGGCGCTCGTCATCGACAGCATCAGCCGGGTCGACAACCCGGCCTACGACACCAACGGCGTGCCGGTGGACCAGGCGCTTGGCTGGGTGGTGGACTACTGCATGGCGGACGAGGCCTGCGCCGCCGCATACCCAGACCTCGAAGACACCATCCATGCCGCCGGAAAGCGCCTGACGGAAGAGCCCGCGTTGACCATGTCGGGCGAAGCGCTGGAGCCGAGCATCATCGCCGACATCCTGGAGCTCAGCAACAAGCGCGCGATGCCCTTCACGGCCTATCTGCCGCAGGTCTTCACCGAGATGGCCGCTGGCGAGACCGCGACGCTGGAAAAGCTCGTGACCGGCGGGTTCACCCCGCAGCACACGCCCGAGGCCATCCTGTCGACATACGGTCAGAGCCTCGGCTCGCTGGATCGTACGCTGGCGGAGGTTGCCCTGATGCAGGCCGAGCAGATGCGCAGCGATGAAGCGGCGGTCGCCAAGCTTCTGACGACCTTGTCGAACGATCTCTCGCCCTCCGGGGCGGCCCGGACCGAGGCTCTGCTGGATGCGGCCCTGTCGGACGTCGCCACGACCATGGAGCCCGACGCGTTGCTGGCCTTCCTGCACGATTACGTGCTCTTCGTCGGGCAGGCACCCGACCGCGCGCTGATCGAGGCCTTTCTCGAAACCCACATCCCCGAGGCCGAGAGGCCCCGGATCATGGGCTTGCTTGCCGCGATGACCGAGGATGACGTTGTCGCCTTCTTCGAACGCGCCCGCACCGACTCGGCCAACATCACATCGCAGTCGCGCATGATGTTCACCCTCGGAATAATCGCCTGTCAGGAGGATTATCCGTTCAATTCCCGTGACGGCTACGATGCCGTGGCCGCGGGCTACCGCTTTCCCGAGATCGATCCCGGAGTGCGGCACGGCACGCTGATCCTCTACGACTTCTGCGACCTCTTCGAGAAGCACCCGCGCGAGGGCTTTCACCAGCCGGTGGCGAGCGACATCCCGGTGCTGGCGATGGCCGGGACGAAGGACACCAAGACCAACCCGGATGCGGCAGACATGGTTGTCCGTACCCTGAGCAACGGGCAGGCGGTGCTCTTTCCCGAGGCGGGGCACGCGGTGATCCAGTTCTCGCAATGCGCGCGGGATGTGGCAGTGGGGTTCCTCGAAAACCCAGACGCGCCGGTCAATGCGGCCTGCACGGAGGGGCTGAAGCCCAGGTTCTACACCCCGCCTCCATCCGACCCCCAGGCGCCCGACTGACCCGAAGGACTTGCCATGTCTCCCGACCAGATCCTCGCGCTTATCGCTTCTCTTGTCGCAGAGCCTGACCCGCATGCCTTTGGCCAGCTCAAGGCCGGGGGCGCCGATCCCGCCTATCCGGTCACGATCACCCCCTGCGCCCGTCCCGTGGCCCCGACCGAGATCGACGGGCAGACTGTCATCTGTGGGATCGTCGAGGTGCCATATGACCACCGCGCGCCGGGCGGCCAGACCATCAACATTGCCTTCAATCTCTACAAGGCCCATTCGCTCTCGCCGGAGCCGGACCCGGTCATCTACCTTCACGGCGGGCCGGGGGATGGCACCGTGTCGCGCGTGGGGCGGACGGTGGCGTTCTTCGAGCACCTGCGCGGGCGGCGCGACATCATCGCCATCGACGAGCGCGGGGTGGATTCCAGCGCACCGGAGATGGACTGCTACACCACCCTCGGCGAGCAACTCGGTCCGGTGGTCGAGTCGCAATCGGGCATTGACGTTCCGACGCTCGAACAGGACTTCATCAAGGGCTGCCTGGAGGAACTGGACGCGAAGGGCATCGACTACTCGCTCATCAACACAGAGCAGAACGCGATGGACGTGCCTGCTGTCATGTCGGCGCTCGGCTATGACAGCTACAATATCTACGGCATTTCCTATGGCACCAAGCTGACGATGGAGATCCTGCGACAGGACCCGCCAGGCATCCGTTCGGCGATCATCGACGGCAACGCACCGCCCTGGCTGCCGCTCTACTCGATGCTCTGGCAGCCCCATTCCGACCCGATCCGCGCCAGCCTCGCGCCCTGTGAACGCGACCCGGTGTGCAGCGAGGCCTACCCCGACATCATCGCCCGCACCTTCCAGCTTTTCGAGACGCTGGACGCGGCGCCGCTCGAGGGGGCGCACGGGCCGGTGGATTTCGGGGTGCTCTACTCGATCATCAACGAGCGGGTGAACATGGCAGGCGATTATCATGCGCGAACGCCCTACATCCCCCTGATGGTCACCCAGCTCGAACAGGGTGACACCACGATCCTCGACCGGCTGATTTCCGGCGACCTGCCGCCAGAGCCTGCCGCCGCCAGCGCGTCGGGCGTTCGGGCCGCGGCGCAGGCTGCGGGCCTCGGCGCGGCGGAACTGGCGCAGGTCGATGCCATGCTTGCGGCCGCCGAGCATATCCGCATCGCCGAAGAGACTGTCACCCGCGCCGCCAGGGTGCTGGAGACAGACCTCGATGCCGATGCTCGTGGCACGGGCCTGGCGGAGGTGTTCGACGACCGGCTGGCCGAGGCCATTCGGGCCATCGTGGACACCGAAGCCCGGCTCGCGGTCGGGCGCGACTACCTAGCCTTGCGATTTGCCGATCCCTCCGTCGATCTGCTCGTCGCCTTGGCCGAGACCCACCTTCCGCCCGCCTCCGCAGCGGAGATTGCGGGCCTCGCCCGCCAGCTCGGACCGGACGACCTCGCACGGGTGTTCGAACTGATCCGGGTGGACAACCAGGCGACCGTCGACACCGTGGAGGGGAGCTTCCAGACCTATCTCTATGCCTGCCAGGAGGACTTCTCGGACGGCTGGAACACGATGGACAAGTTCCGCGAAACCATGGCCGCCGAAGGCTCCTGGGGGCCGGTGATGCAGGCCGCCATCGTCGATGGGTTCTCGTGGTTTTATACGGCCTGCGAGCTGTTCGAACAGCATCCGCGCGAGAACTGGACCGATATCGGCACGACCGATGTTCCCGTCCTGTCGATGAACGGCGAGTTGGACAACCAGACGGCGGTCAGTTGGGGGGCGCTTTCGGTGCAGGGGTTCTCCAACGCCAAGCTGGTCGTGGTGCCGGAGGCGGGGCATGGCACCATACGCTTCAGCCAATGCGCAAAGGACATCACCGCCGCCTATATCGAGGATCCGACCGGCGCGCTCGACACGTCCTGCATCGAGGGCCTTCGCCTTCCCGTGATGCTGCCGGACGGCACCATGCATCCCTTGCCCTACTGAGGATCCACCATGCGAAGGGGTCTACACGTTGTGAGGGTCAGGTTTTCGAAGAACCGTTTCTTGCGTGCATCGTACACAGCGAAGGGGGGCTGAATGATGCATAGAACACTGCCATCCGCGCTTATCGGATTGGTCTTCGGGCCCGGTCTGGCCTTGGCGGACGGCCATGCGATCCCGCTCGGCAAGGAGTGGCGAGCGCCGTCGCAGTTCGGAACCGCATGCCGGAAATACCCCGTCATCTGCGCCCGCACGCCAAACCCTCACGACCTTTCGCCTGCCGATTATGACTACGTGAAAAAGGTCAATACCTCCGTCAATCACTCCATTCGCCAGGTGTCGGACCAACGGCAGTATCACAAGAAGGACGTCTGGGTGATGCCCGACGGCGGGTCCGGGGATTGCGAGGACATCGCGATGCTGAAGAAGGCAAAGCTGATCGAGCATGGGGTGGGGTCGGAGCACCTGTTGCTGGCCACGGTGCTCGACGAGCATCGAGAGGGCCACGCCATCCTCATCCTGCGGACGCGGCAGGGGGATTTCGTGCTCGACAGCAAGAACAGCAAGGTGAAACGGTGGTCTCAGACCCCCTACGTCTACATGACGGTTCAGGATCCGCGAGACCCAAGACGCTGGGACCTTGTGCTTGACCCCGGCACACAGCCGAATTCGGGCCCTAGTTGATGAAATCCTCTGCCAGGGTGGAGCATCTCTGCGAGGCCGGTGCCTGCGCTGTCCGGACTTGCTCGGTGCCGAGGCTGACAGAACGTCGATGGACCTTCGCAGACCTCCCGCGGGCACTCCATTTCGATGCCGCCAGTGCGGCGCGACGTCCGGCCGAGCGAATCTGGCCGATCGCGCTGCAATCTTTCGGGCTTGCGTCGACGGGATTGTTCTCCAGTCGGAGAAAATGGGCTCTCTTGTCCGCTTTGGTTTCCGCGGGGGCAGGGGAATATGCCTGTTCGCTCAGGCGGGACTTGTGCGGTTGGTCACCGTTGCTACGCTTTGCCGGCATTGAAGCGTGGGGGCGCTCCTGATGACTGCTGGACTGATTGCACTTCTGGTTGGCTTTCTTGGCTTCGCGCTGGGCGGTGGGGGCGGGAGTTCCGGCGACGATGACGATCGGGAGCCGGTGAAGGACCCGGACGAGCCGACGACCGTGGTCGATGTCGGTACCGCGACCGACGAGACCCACCCCCTGTTCGAGAAAGACGACAGCGGCGAGGCGGAAACGCTCACCGGCGGCCCGGGCCCCGACCTGCTTGCCGCGCTCGACGAAGTGCCGGACGGCGGCGACACCATCATCGGCGGCGCCGGGGATGACAGGATCTGGGCGGACAGCGGTGACACGGTCACGGGCGGCGAGGGCGGTGACCGGATCTACGTGCCGATTACTGCCGGTGAAGACGGCCCGGTCGTCATCACCGACCTGGACTTCACCGCCGAGCAGGACATCGAGGATGCCGACCGGGTGATCTTCGTCGACGAGACCGGCGCTGTCATCCCGCGTGAGGCCTTCTTCGACGGCAGCCTGGCCGCCGGGATCGGCGACCTGCCCAATGGGGCGGGGGCCGCTTTCTACGTGCAGGGCAACATCGTCGCCGTCTTCGAGAACCAGGAGGCGCGCGACCTGTTCTATCACACGTCCTGGCTGGGCAACTTCCAGCCCCATCACGAGGAGGCGACTGGAGAGGGCGAGACCTTCCGCGGCACCACCGGCAACAACAACCTGCAGGGGACTCCGCAGGATGACGTGATCCGAGGCTGGGGCGGAGCGGATGTGATCGACGGGCGCGCGGGCGACGATTTCCTCGAGGCGCCCGATGCCGGCAACGACCCGGAGATGGCCGATATCCTGATCGGCGGCGAAGGCTGGGACACGCTGCGCGGCGACGAGGGAGACCTGCTCATCGGGCTCGAAGGGCGCGACAGCTACGAGATCATCGTGCCGCTGCCCGAGGGAGGCGATCCGGTGACGATCCACGGATACGAGCTGGCGTCGGAGGATGGCCTGCCCGAAACCATCACGCTGGTGGGGCCGGGGGGCGAGCCGATCCCGGCAGCCGACGTGGCGGAGAACCTGGTGATCGGTCGCTACGAGGACGAGCCGGGCGCGGCGCTGATCTACCAGGGCCAGACCATTGCCGTGGTGCTCGACATCGACCCCGACGCGCTCGGCGCCACCTCGACATGGGTCGGAAACCTGACCGAGCAGACCCAGCCTGAGCCGGACCCCACTGACCCGACTGCGGGTCTGTCTCTCACGCTCCAATCACTGGAGGAGACCGGCGCGATCGTCACCGGGCGGATGTTCGGCGGCAATGCCGTGTTCAACATCAACACCGAGGGCGGCGCGGCGCTGGAGACCTTCATGAGCGCCGTCGACGAACTCGGTGTGGAACATCTGCGCTTTCCGGCCGGGCGGGGCGATGGCAACGAGACTGCTGTGGACGGCGTGAACTTCCTGAACGTGGTCGAGATGCAGCCCGGGGCAGCGGGCGGCCTGGAACTGCGGCCCGAGCTGACCGAGTTCCTGGACTGGGCCCGTGATCCGGACGGCGATGGCGATGCGGCTGACGCCCGCCAGGTGACGCTGGTCATCCCCACCAAGTTCCTCTCGCTCGAGGACTACGAGGCCTATGCCGGGACCATCGAAGCCTGGGCACAGGCGATCGCGGAGGACTATGGCGACGTGGTCGAGGCGGTCGAGATCGGCAACGAGTACTGGGGCTACATGGGCGAGGCGGAATATGGCGCCAAGGCCAACATCGCCGCCAATGCCCTGGCCGACGGCTTCGCCGCCGGGGGCCTCGCCGGCGAGGAACAGCCTGCTATTCTGGTGCAGATGGGCGTCCCCAACGCCGGATCCGATTTCCACGCCAGCAAGGACGACCGGCCCTGGTCGGTGCGGCTCGAGGCGGCCAACCAGGCGATCATCGACGGGCTCGACGAGGATGCGCGCGATGCAATCGACGGCGTCATCGAGCACTACTACTACCGCGAAGACGGCCTCGCCTTCGCCGACAACGCGGCGGAAACGAACTATATCGCGCAGGAATACGCCGTCTGGGACGCCGCCTTCGAGAAAGAGCTCGATCTCTGGGTGACAGAGTGGAACGTCCGGACCAGCAATTATACCGAGAGTGGGATCCGCTCGGGCGGTGTGCTGGTGGAGCAGTTCGAGAACCTGCAGGAATTGGGTGCCGATGCGGCCCATGTCTGGCCAGTGCAGCACAACACCGACAGCGACCTCGTGGGCGGGCCGCGCACCGAGCCGATCCTCGACGCGGAAGGGCGCGTCGTCAGCACCATCCGGGGCGCTACCTTCGATCTGATGGAAGACAGTCTCATCGGCATGGAGCTGATGGAGGCCGAGTTTGCGGGCGACGATGGATCGGTGGAAATCAACGTCTGGCAGGATGACGACAGGACGGTGGTTTTCGTCGCGTCCCGTGTGGCGGAGGTCACGGGACTCGATATCGACTTCTCCGACGTCGTGCCCGACGGGTCCGAAGCGACGGGCGTGAAGATCGGCATGGACCGCTCGCCGATCAGCTCGGATGGCGTGCACTTCATCTACGGCTCCGGCTTCACGGAATCCGATTACGTGATGGTGGATGGCCAGCCCTATTACCTCAACGAGCACGACGTCCGGGCGCAGTTGACCGATTACACCTTCGATGGAACGGACCTCGATTTCGAACTGCTGCCCTTCGAGGTCATGGTGGTGACCTTCCAGCACGCGCCCAATACGTGAGCCGGGGCGGTGGTGTGGCGCTGACCGGGGCTCCGGCGCGGCGGGGGAGAGTGGGGCAGGCGTAAATGATGGAATAAAATCATCCGGGATGCCGGTTTTGATGTGATTTGATGCAATTGCAGCCTGGCACGCTTCTCGTATCGGCAGGCGGGTCGTTACTGTGCCGCAAGGTTCAGGCCATGGCGGGAGGTAGCAATGGGCAGGCGCGACTATTCGATGACGGGGGAGGACGGGCGGCGTGCGGTGGAAACCGGGCTCGCCGCGGCGGAGTGGTATCACACCGAGGTGCCGCGCAAGGAGATGAAGGCGCTCATGCAGCGGGCCGACCAGCCGGCGATCCGCGACACCATCCTCCTCTTCGGGGCGATGATCCTCTTCGCGGCGCTCGGGATCGCGCTCTGGCCGTCTCTCTGGTCCGCCCCCTTCTGGTTCGCCTACGGCACGCTCTACGGCTCGGCGATGGACGCCCGCTGGCACGAGTGCGGCCACGGCACGGCCTTCAAGACCCGGCATTACAACGACTGGGTCTACCAGGTCGCCAGCTTCTGCATGATGCGCAACCCGGTGACCTGGCGCTGGAGCCACGCGCGGCACCACACCGACACGGTGATCGTCGGCCGCGACCCGGAGATCGCGATCATGCGCCCGCCGGTGTTCGCCAAGCTCATCGCCAATTTCTTCGGCATCTTCGACGCCTTCGACGGGCTGAAGCGCATGGTGATCAACGCCAGCGGCAAGCTCCTGCCCGACGAGGCGACGTGGATCCCCGAGAGCGAGCAGCCCAAGGCGATCCGCACCGCGC
This sequence comes from uncultured Oceanicola sp., assembly GCA_964454145.1. GTDB lineage: Bacteria > Pseudomonadota > Alphaproteobacteria > Rhodobacterales > Rhodobacteraceae > Vannielia. Next base: position 35,417 of record CAYVQK010000013.1, read on the forward strand.
GCATCTGGGTGGCGATCTATGCGGCGACGATCCTGCTCGCCATCGCCATGGGCTCGATCCTGCCGCTGATGGTGATCGGCCTGCCGCGGCTCTACGGCGCCTGGCACCACGTGATGACCGGCCTCCTGCAGCACGGCGGGTTGGCCGACAACGTGGTCGACCACCGGCTGAACAGCCGCACCGTCTACATGAACCCGGTCAGCCGGTTCAT